>CBIHLT010000088.1:0-18189 GCA_966210615.1 uncultured Massilia sp. | reverse complement strand
TGATGCCCGAGGCCAGCACGAACAGCGCCAGCAGGAAGGTGGCGAACACGCCCGACGAGGAAGCCGGGATGAACAGCAGGCAGCCCACGGCCATGGTGACCAGGCCGACCACGGCGGTGCGCATGTAGCCCATGCGCTGCACGATGGCGGCGGCCGGGATCGAGACGAAGAAGTAGGCCGCGAAGAAGGCCGATTGCACCAGCATCGCCTGGGCATAGCTCAGGGTGAACAAGTCCTTGAGCTTGGGGATGATGACGTCGTTCAGGCTCGTGATGCCGCCGAACACGAAGAACAGGGCGAACACGAAGGTCTGGAGACTGGCGGTGTTGCCCGGCAGTGGGGTGGGAGCGCTATCGAGCTTGGGCGCGGCAGTGGTGCTGGTGGGAGTGGGGATGGCCATGAGGAGTGCAGGGTTGAAACGAATCAACCCTCGACACTACATCATCTCGCCAATAATGGCGACAATTTCATCGCCGTAGGACACGAGTTTCTTTTCGCCAACGCCACTCACGCCGCGCAGGGCGTCGAGGGAGGTCGGCTTGACCTTGGCGATCTCGCGCAGGGTGGCGTCCTGGAACACGACATAGGCCGGCACGCCGTGCTCGCGCGCCGCGCCCATGCGCCAGGAGCGCAGGCGGTCGAAGATCTGCTGCTCGGAGCGCGACAGTTCCACTTCCTCGTAGCTCGAGCGCGAGGACGACTGGCGCTTGGGCTTGACCGGCTTCTGGTACTGGCGCAGCTGGACCTTCTGCTCGCCCTTGAGCACCGGGCGCGCCAGGTCGGTCAGCTTGAGCGAGCTGAAGGCGTCGTGGTCGACCGTCACGAAGCCGAGCGCGATCGCCTGGCGCAGGATGGCGCGCCATTCCTGTTCGCTGCGGTCGGCGCCGACGCCGTAGACGGTCAGCTTGTCGTGGTGCCACTGGCTGATGCGCTCGGTCTGGGCGCCGCGCAGCACGTCGATCACGTGGCCGGCGGCGAAGCGCTGGTCGACCCGGTAGACCGCCGACAGCAGCTTTTGCATCGGCACCGTGCCGTCGACCTGCACCGGCGGAATCAGGCAGGTGTCGCAGTTGCCGCAGGGGCCGGAGCGCTCGCCGAAGTAGTCGAGCAGGCGCATGCGCCGGCACGAGAGCGTTTCGCACAGGCCGAGCATGGCGTCGAGCTTCATCGACAGCACGCGCTTGAAGCCGTCGTCGGCCTCGGATTCGTCGATCATCCGGCGCTGCAGCACCACGTCCTGCAGGCCATAGGCCATCCAGGCGCTGGCGGGAGCGCCGTCGCGGCCGGCGCGGCCGGTTTCCTGGTAATAGCCCTCGATGCTCTTGGGCAGGTCGAGGTGGCAGACGAAGCGCACGTCCGGCTTGTCGATGCCCATGCCGAAGGCAATGGTCGCCACCATGACGATGTTGTCCTCGCGCAGGAAGCGGGCCTGGTTGGCCGCGCGCGTGGCGTGTTCCATGCCGGCATGGTAGGCGAGGGCGCGGATGCCGTTCTCGTTGAGGAAGTCGGCGGTCTCCTCGACCTTCTTGCGCGACAGGCAATACACGATGCCCGAATCCTGCGCGTGCTCGGCGCTGATGAAATCGATCAGCTGCTTGCGGCCGTTGGTCTTCTCGACGATGGAGTAGCGGATGTTCGGGCGGTCGAAGGACGAGACGAACTGGCGCGCTTCCTCCAGCTGCAGGCGGTGCGCGATCTCGGCGCGGGTCTGCTGGTCGGCGGTCGCGGTGAGCGCGATGCGCGGCACATTCGGGAAGCGCTCGTGCAGGATCGACAGGCGGATGTATTCCGGCCGGAAGTCGTGGCCCCACTGCGAGACGCAGTGCGCCTCGTCGATGGCGAACAGCGAGATGTGCGAGGACTCGAACAGCTCCAGGCAGCGCGGCGTCATCAGGCGCTCGGGCGCCACGTACACCAGGTCGATCTCGCCGGTGCGCACCAGGCGTTCGATGCGCAGGGTTTCCTCGAAGGTCTGGGTCGAGTTGAGGAAGGCGGCGCGCACGCCGACCTCGGCCAGCGCGTCGACCTGGTCCTGCATCAGCGCGATCAGCGGCGAAACCACCACCCCCACGCCGTCGCGCAGCAGGGCCGGGATCTGGTAGCACAGCGACTTGCCGCCGCCGGTAGGCATGAGCACCAGCGCGTCGCCGCCGCCGGCCACATGCTCGACGATGTCGCCCTGCTGCCCACGGAATGCCGGATAGCCGAAGACCGTCTGCAGGATATGGAGCGCGCGCGCGCCGGTATCGGCGCCGATGTCGGGGTTCATGCTCGCTCTGTCGTTATGCTTGGAATCGCTGTCATTCCACTAGATTAATGGGCCCAATTCACCAGATCGAAATGGGCGGTCACGAGAACCAGGATACCGAATACGATACGGTACCAGGCGAAGATCGTGAAGTCGTGCGTGCTGATGTAGCGCAGGAGCCAGCGCACGCACAGGAAGGCCGAGGCGAACGCGGCCAGGCCGCCCAGGCCGAACATCGGCAGGTCGCCCATGGACAGCAGCTCGCGCTGCTTGAGCACCGAGTAGGCGGTGGCGCCCAGCAGGGTCGGGATCGCCAGGAAGAACGAGAATTCGGTGGCCGCCTTGCGCGACAGGCCGAACAGCATGCCGCCGATGATGGTCGCTCCCGAGCGGCTGGTGCCCGGAATCAGGGCGAAGGATTGCGCCAGGCCGACCTTGAGGGCGTCGGCCGTGCTCATCTCGTCGACCGACTCCACGCGCGCCGGCCTCTCGTGGCCGTGGTTGCGGCGTTCCACGTACAGGATGATCAGGCCGCCGACGATGAAGGCGGTCGCCACCGGCACCGGCGCGAACAGGCGTTCCGTGATCGCTTTATTGAACAGGAAGCCCAGCACGGCGGCCGGCAGGAAGGCGATCAGGACATTGAGGGCGAACTTCTGCTGGCGCGGGTCCGAGCCCAGGCCCGCCAGCACCTTGCGGATGCGTTCGCGGTATTCCCAGATCACGGCCAGCATGGCCCCGGCCTGGATGGCGATCTCGAAGACCTTGACCTTTTCGCCGGTGAAATTGAGCAGGCTGCCCGCCAGGATCAGGTGACCGGTGGAAGAGATTGGGAGGAATTCCGTGAAGCCCTCGACCAGGCCCATGATGATCGCCTTGATGGCGAGAACAATGTCCATGAAACGTATGTGATTGATTTAAAGCGTGCTGTGAGAAAACTGCGCGGGGTGAGAGCTTACCACGGGCAGGGCCTTGCCCGTTGAGTCTGCTATGACGGGATACAACATTTTACCGGGCCGGGATTGCTGTTCTATTACGTATCGCGCGCGAGCTAAAATTCGGCTTCCCGGGCTTGCACATTGGGCCGCACTGCATGCTAGACTCAAGCGCATGAGTGTTCTCATCGTTCTTGTGCTGGTTGTGCTTCTTGTGGCCGCCATCGCGGCCCTCCAGGGTGGACAGCTTCACAACCCCCTGCGCTACCGCAGTTGCCAAAGCCGTCTCTGGCGCCGGGCTTTCCCTTCGGCGTCCCGCAAGGACATCCGCGAATTCCTGTCGCTGGTGGTCTCGACGTTTTCCTTTACCGATACCGACCGCCTGCGCTTCCGTCCCGACGACGAACTGCTCGGCATCTTCCGCGCCGCCCACCCGCACCGCCGTCCCACCGATGCGGGCGAAATCGAGAGCCTGGCGCAGGCCCTGCGCAGCCGCTACGGCGTAATGCTGCCGGATATCTGGCACGAACGGCTGACCCTGGGCGCCCTGTTCGGCGATATCCAGGCCCTGCGCGGCCAGCGCGCCGCGGCCTGAGCGGCTGAAACTCGCTTCCTGAAAGTTACCCGTGCCGGGTGACTGCCGCTATTGATTTGCCTGCACGCAGCGCCATGTGTTGGCAATGATGAAAGAAAAGCTCAACTGGAGACGGCCGCTGTTCTATCTGCTGTTGCCCATCTTCTTCGTGATGGCCTTCCTGGGTTTTCCTTTGCCCGTCGCGCCGCCGCCGGCCACCAAGCCGGTGCAGGAGCAGACGCAGGTCGTCAAGCAGAAGAAGCGCACCGGGCTGCGGATCAAGAACGACGCGCCCGGCAGCCAGCCTTGACTAGCCCGGCGCCGTCGCGCGCTCCAGCTCCCCCAGCCACAGCATCGCCTGTTCCCGCGTGGCCCCGCACATCTCCGCGGACGGCTGCAATCCGCCGCAAAAGGCGGGCCGCTCCGGTTTGCCGAAGATAAGACAGCGGTCGTCCGCGCCGAGCTGCACGCAGCGCACGCCCGCCGGCTTTCCATCCGGCATGCCGGGAATGGGGCTGGTGATCGAGGGGGCGGTGCAGCAGGCGCCGCAATACGGCCTGCATTGGAAAGAAGTGTCCATGATCGTGCGAGAGGCGGGGGCATCAAGTATATAGGAGAGCACAGCGGTGAGTCCGGGCAAACCGGGCGCTTCCCCGCCGGAATTCCTGCTACGTTGTTTCCCATGAACGCAGGAGGCATCGATGTCGAGTCCGCTTAAACCCCTGAACCGTCAGGTCATCGTCATTACCGGCGCCACCAGCGGCATCGGCCTGGCCACCGCGCAGGAAGCCGCGAAGCAGGGCGCCCAGCTGGTGCTGGCCGCGCGCGGCGCCGACGTGCTGGACGCCGTGGTGGCCCGTTTCAAGGCCCTCGGCCAGGAAGCGGTCGGCGTCGTGGCCGACGTGTCCGAGCGCGGCCAGGTCGAACGCATCGCCCAGGCCGCGATCGCGCGCTTCGGGCGCGTCGATACCTGGGTCAACAATGCGGGCAGCACCATCTACGGCAGGGTCGACGAGGTTTCCGAAACCGACGCCCGGCGCCTGTTCGACATTAATTTCTGGGGCATGGTGCATGGTTCCCTGGTGGCGTTGCCCCACCTCAAGCGCCAGGGCGGAGCGCTGATCAACCTCGGCAGCGAAGCATCGGAAGTCGCGATTCCCATGCAAGGCATGTACTCCGCCAGCAAGCACGCGGTGAAGGGCTTCACCGACGCGCTGCGCATCGAAGTCGAGCAGCTCGACGAGGCGCCGGTCTCGGTCACCCTGATCGAGCCGACCGCGGTCGACACGCCCTTGCCCCAGCACGCGCGCAACTACATGGACCGCGAGCCCAAGCTGCCTTCGCCCCAGGTCGATCCGCACCAGGTGGCGGCCGCCATCCTGCATGCGGCGGTGGTGCCGATGCGCACCGTGCGGGTCGGCATGATGGCCGACATCGACGTGATGATGGAGCGTTTGATGCCCGGCGTCTCGGACCGGATGGCGGTGTTCCAGGTGCCGCGCCAGCAGCAGGATGGCCCGCCGCGCAACCCGGACGGCAGCCTGTACACATCGCGCGCCGATGGCCGTATTTACGGTCCGGGAGGCGCCTGAACCGTTTAGTTTCGTCTACACAACGCTTGCTTGACTCTGCCATTGGCGGCGCTCTATAGTTAATCATCTTTAAATTAGTTTCTAGGCGGAAACAATGCACTGTCAACTCGACAGCAAGCCACGCTGGGAGCGCCGCAAGGATGCGCGCCCGCAGGAGTTGCTGGCTGCCGCGATCGACCTCTTCGTGGAGCGTGGATTCGCGGCTACCCGTCTGGAAGACGTGGCGCGCCGCGCCGGCGTGTCCAAGGGCACGCTCTACCTGTACTACGCCAACAAGGAGGACTTGTTCAAGGCGGTGGTACGCGAAAGCATCGTGCCGGTGATCGGCGACGCCGAAGTGTCGGTGGCCGGCTTCGACGGCCACAGCGCCGACCTGCTGCGCGACGTGATCCTGACCTGGTGGCGCCGCCTGGGCAGCACCAAGGCCTCGGGCATCAGCAAGCTGATCATGGCGGAAGCGGACAATTTCCCGGAACTGGCGCGCTTCTACCAGGAAGAGGTCATGATGCGCGCGGCGCGCATGATCTCCAGCATGCTCGAGCGCGGCGTGAGCCGCGGCGAATTCCGCCCCATCGACATCCCCCAGGTCACCCAGGTGCTGATCGCACCGACCCTGATGCTGTCCACCTGGCAGCATTCGATCGGCCCCTGCGAGCGCTGCGAGCTGCAGCCGCAGGCCTTCCTGGACGCCTTCCTCGACATTACCCTGCATGGGTTGCGGGCGGCCCCGCCTAAGGCCGCGCAATAAGTTGTCACTACGCCAAAATGTCCTGAAATTTGGCGTTCATCCCTTCTAAACTGCAGACTGTCGCAATTTCCCGCGCCCAGGCCTGCCCATCGTTAAGATGTGCGTCCTGAGGCCGTTCAACGATAAAATATCGGATTATTTATTTTTCCACCGAGAACTCAGATGAATATCGAACAAGCCCGCTTCAACATGATCGAACAGCAGATCCGTCCCTGGAACGTGCTGGACCAGGACGTGCTCGACCTGCTGCACGTGGTCAAGCGCGAACAGTTCGTGCCGCAGGCCTACCAGAACCTGGCGTTCGCGGACGTCGAGATTCCGCTGCCGGGTGGCGAAGCGATGTTCAACCCGAAGGTCGAAGCGCGCATCCTCCAGGAAATCGCGGTGAAGAAGCATGAGAACGTCCTCGAAATCGGCGCCGGTTCGGGCTACATGGCGGCACTGCTGGCGCACAAGGCGCGCCACGTGACCACCGTCGAGATCCTGCCGGAAACCAAGGCACTGGCCGAGCAGAACCTGGCCAAGGCCGGTGTCGCCAACGTGACCGTGGAGCTGGGCAATGGCGCCGAAGGCTGGCCGCAAGGCGCGCCCTACGACGTGATCGTGGTGTCGGGCGCGCTGCCGGTGCTGCCGGAAGCGCTGGTCAAGCAGGTGAAGGTGGGTGGCCGCCTGGCGGTGATCCTGGGCGAAGCGCCGGCGATGACCTGCAACATCATCACCCGCACCTCGGAAACCGGCTACGACTCGGTCAAGGTGTTCGAGACCAACGTCAAGCCGCTGACTGGCGCCGTCGCGCCGTCGCGCTTCACGTTCTAAGGAAGAGCGATGCGACAGATGACCGCCCCCGAGTTGGCCGCCTGGCTGGCCGACCCGGCGCGCGAGCAGCCGCTGCTGCTGGACGTGCGCGAGAACTGGGAATTCGAGACCTGCCATATCGCGGGCTCGACCCAGATCCCGATGCACCTGATTCCGATCCGGGTCGGCGAGATCGACGACGACCGCGAGATCGTGTGCATCTGTCACCACGGGGCGCGCAGCATGCAGGTCGCTGCCTTCCTCGAACGGAACGGATTTGCCAACGTAACGAATTTGACGGGCGGAGTACACGCCTGGGCCGTACAGGTCGATCCTTCGATGCCGAAGTATTGACCTGATCCCTAACTTTTGATGACTCCTGTGGAGAGAGCAATGCAGAAACCCCTTATCGCCGTGCTGCTGGCCGGCGCGTTCTTCTCGCTCAATGCAAGCGCGGCGGACCTGATCCAGGTCTACCAGCAGGCGCTGGCCAACGATGCGACCTACGCCAGTGCACGCGCGGCGTTGAACGCGGGCCGCGAGCGGATCACGCAGGGGCAAGCAGGCTTGCTTCCCACGGTGGGCCTCACGGGCGCCATCACCAGGAACGACAACGACTTCTCGCCATGGAACGAAGGCGCGACGATCACCCGCGCCGACGGCACCCAGGGCATCGTCACCTCCGGCGGCGCCAACCTGGTCACCAAGGAATACACGCTGTCGCTGCAGCAGCCGCTGTTCCGCTGGGACCGCTGGCAGACCTACCAGCAGAGCAAGCTGCAGCAGGCCATCGCCGAAGCCCAGTTCGCCCAGGCGCAGCAGGACCTGATCACCCGCGTGGCCTCGGCCTACTTCGAGGTGCTGGCGGCCCAGGACAAGCTGGCCTCGATCCGCGCCCAGAAGGACGCGGTGAGCGAGCAGCTGGCATCGGCCAAGCGCAACTTCGAGGTCGGCACCCAGACCATTACCGACACCCATGAAGCGCAAGCCGCGAACGACCTGGTGGTGGCGCAGGAATTCGCCGCGGTGAACGACCTCGACAACAAGCGCAACGCGCTGCAGGCGATCATCGGCACCGAGCCGGGCGCGCTGGCGCCGCTGAAGACCGGCATCACCCTGGCGCCGCCGCAGCCGGCCGCGGTCGACCAGTGGGTGTCGTCGGCGGAAACGCAGAACTACGGCGTGACCGTGCAGGAACTGCAGGTGGAAATCGCCAAGCGCGAGATCTCCCGCAACCGCGCCGGCCACCTGCCGACCCTGGACCTGCTGGCCACCTCGACCCGCCGCGACGTCAACGGCCAGGTCAACAACACCTCGGGCGTCACCAAGAACAACGCCGTCGGCGTGCAGTTGAACGTGCCGATCTTCAGCGGCTTCAGCGTGACCAGCCGCGTGCGCGAAACGATCGCGCTGGAAGACAAGGCCCGCAACGACCTGGAAACGACCCGCCGCAACGCGGCCCTGACGGCGCGCCAGTCCTTCCTCGGCGTGAACAGCGGCCTGGCCCAGGTCAAGGCGCTGGAAGCGGCGGAAGTGTCGAGCCAGTCGGCGCTCGATTCGAACAAGCTGGGCTACCAGGTGGGCGTGCGCATCAACATCGACGTGCTGAACGCGCAGCGCCAGCTGTACCAGACCCGCACCGACCTGTCGCGTGCGCGTTACGACACCATCCTCAACGGCCTGCGCCTGAAGGCGGCGTCGGGTTCGCTGCGCGAGGCGGATCTGGTGCCGGTGAATAACCTGCTGGACAAGTAATCTCGAGGCACGCCTGGCGGCGTGCAGGGATGTGGAAAAACCCGGGAGCCGGTTTGCTGGCTTGCCGGGTTTTTCCTTTTTCGTCACTGCGCTGCGAACTTGGGTCCCCGCCTGCGCGGGGATGACGGATTTGAGCTTAGGTGTCCTGGCACCTTTGGCGTTGGAACTTGGGTCCGCGCGCAGGCGGGGATCCAAGTTCCAACGCAGCACCGCAACGCTCAAACAGCCCGCCCCCTGCGCCACTGAATCAGTTCAGCAATCGTCAGGATCGGCATCCCACGCTCCTCCGCGAAGCGCTCGATCGCCTCCCCACGCATCATGCTGCCATCGGCATTCATCAGTTCGCACAGCACCGCCGCCGGCTGCAGCCCCGCCATGCGCGCCAGGTCGACCGAGCCTTCGGTATGCCCGGCCCGGCTCAAGACGCCGCCCGGCGTCGCCCGCAACGGAAACACGTGCCCCGGACGCACCAGGTCGTCCGGCTGCGCATTGCGCGCGATTGCCGCCTGGATGGTGGTGACGCGGTCCGCCGCCGACACGCCGGTGCTGACGCCATGCCGCGCCTCGATCGACACCGTGAACGGCGTGCCGTAGCGGCTGCCGTTCTCGGCCGCCATCGGCGGCAGCTCGAGCGTGCGCACCTTCTCGTCGGACAGGCACAGGCACACGATGCCGCTGCATTCACGGATCATGAGCGCCATGGTCTCGACCGTGAGCTTCTCGGCCGCGACGATCAGGTCGGCCTCGTTCTCGCGGTCGAAGTCGTCGAGCAGGATGACGGGAATCCCCGCGCGCATGGCCTCGAGTGCGCCGCGGATGCGGCCTTCCAGGTCGGTGCTGTGGAGGGTATGGGAAAAGGTGGAAACTGAAACGGTGGAAACTAACATGTGAGACGCTCCTCGCAAAAGTTGGCGAAAAACGCATCAGGGCAAGCGAAAACGCGTGCTCCGCCCGGCCCAGCAGTGATCACACCTTGGGCAAGGCAAAGCGCGTGGCAGCGCACATCTTCTTTCATCCGGACTATACCGTCGGCCCTGGCCTCTCACCAGGTCTGCTGACCCTGCTCACGCAGGCGCTCGCGGGCTCGACCGTTGCCGGTCATACCGCCGGTGGGGAATTTCACCCCGCCCCGAAGACGTATTTGATTGTTTGCCTGTTTGACAGGCGCGGAAATTGTAGCAGCGCCGCGCCAGGCTTGCTGAAGAGTAGGCGATTTTAGCTGGTGAGGCCGGCGCCGCCGGCGTGCTCGGCACGCTCGATCAGCTCGACCTTGTAGCCGTCCGGATCCGTGATGAAGGCGATCACGGTGCTGCCGCCCTTGACCGGGCCCGGCTCGCGGGTGATGTTGCCGCCGGCCGCGCGCACCTGCTCGCAAGTCTCGTGGATGTCGTCGGCCGAGATGGCGATGTGGCCGTAGGCCGTGCCCATGTCGTAGTTCTCGACGCCGTAGTTATAGGTCAGCTCGAGCTCCGCGTGCTCCGGGTTGCTGCCGTAGCCGAGGAAGGCGAGGGTGTACTTGTACTCGGGATTGTCGCTGGTGCGCAGCAGCTTCATGCCCAGCACCTTGGTATAGAAGTCGATCGAGCGCTGCAGGTCGCCGACGCGTAACATGGTGTGCAAAATGCGCATGGGGGTGTCCTCTTGTTGATTCAGAAAGCAGCCATTTTATGCGCTCGCCATGTTCCTTGCCGGGCCTGCCACGCTTCAGTTCTCCAGCCGCGCGCTGAGCGTGATGTCCGCGTTCAGCAGCTTGGACACCGGGCAGTTTTGCTTGGCCGTGGTGGCCGCCTTGTCGAAGGCTTCCTGGCTGGCGCCGGGAATCTTCGCCACCAGGTCCAGGTGCACCGCCGTGATCGAGAAGCCGCCCTCGACCTTTTCCATCGACACGGTGGCCGTGGTGCGCAGCTCCTGCGCCGTCAAGCCGGCCTGCCCGAGCTGACCCGACAGCGCCATCGTGAAGCAGCCCGCGTGCGCGGCGCCGATCAGTTCCTCGGGATTGGTGCCGGGACCATCCTCGAAGCGGGTGTTGAAGCCGTATTGCGCGTCCTTGAGCACGCCGCTGGCGGTCGAGACCGCGCCCTTGCCATCCTTCAGGCCGCCGCTCCAGACGGCGCTGCCATTGCGTTTGATCGTCATCGCAGGTCCTCTCAGGGTTTCGGGGCAGGCACCGCTTCGCCGCCGGGTTGGCCATTCTCGTGGTCGCGCATCGAGCGGTGGCGGTCCGGCTGCGGGTTGGCCTGGCCGGTGGCGTCCGGCGCCGGCTCGACGGCCTGCTCCAGCCCCTGGCCGCGGGTGCCGTAGCGGTCGGTGTCCTTCAGGCCCTGGGCCAGGTCTTCGGCGGCCTGCTTCATGATGCCGCGCGGCTCCTGGTCCTGCGCATCCGGCGACTCGTCGCGCTCATGCGGCTGGCGCTTGACGCCATCGTTCTCGACCGGGGCCTTGGTGTTGACGAAGCGGTCCTTGGTTTCGGTGACCATGATGTCCTCCTTCTGCATTTCCGTTGGTTTAATCCTAACCGGGTGAGCAGCAGACGGTCGCGCAATTGGATGATGCAATTTTGCAACTAAAGCCTTAACATGCTGGCTTCACCGTCATCGCCAGGAACCGCGCCGTGAAACCCGAAGCCCTTCCTCATTCCGAGCCCTCGATCTGCAAGAACTGCGGCGCTGCGACTTCAGGCAATTTCTGCCAGCAGTGTGGCCAGGCCACCCACCTGCACGTGCCGAGCGCCTTCGAGTTCCTGCACGAGTTCGTCGGCCATTACGTGGCGCTGGAAGGCAAGCTGTGGAAGTCGCTCAAGCTGCTGTTGTTCAAGCCGGGCTTCCTGACCCGCGAATACATCGAAGGCCGGCGCGTGCGCTACCTTGAACCGCTGCGCCTGTACCTGACGTTCAGCATCATCTTCTTTGCGCTGTTTAAGCTGGGCGGCCTGGACTTCGACGTCATGAGAACGGACCGGGACGAGCTGCAACGGCCCGCGGTCGAGCAAACTGCGGAGAACAAGGTGGCGCGGCCGGCTACGCCGGAAGAGCTGGCGCAGGCCAGGCAGGGCGAGAAAGCCCTCGTGGACATGGCCGGCAACATCAGTCCCTCGCTGGGCCGCGGCACCGGGCAGCTGCTGGAGATGCCCGAGAAGGAACGCAGCGATGCGCTGAAGCGCGCCTTCTTCGGCAACGCGCCCTATGCGGTCTTCGCGCTGATGCCGGTGTTCGCCCTGTTCCTGAAAATCCTCTATCTCGGCAAGGGCCGCACCTACGGCGAACACTTCCTGTTCGCGCTGCACACGAATGCCTTCGCCTTCTTCATGCTCAGCCTCCTCATCCTGGTGCCGGAGGGCTGGGGCATTGTCAGCTTCGCCTTGATGGCCTGGCTGACCTTCTACCTGCCCACGGCCATGCGGCGCGTGTACGGCGGCACCCGCACCATGACCGCGGTACGCTGGATCGTGTTGATGACCCTGCATTTCATCAGCCTGAGCGTGGCCGTTGTTGCTGCCGTGAGCCAGGCCTTCCTGCACTGATCGCGGACGGCGAGTCTTGCCACTTGGCCGGGCTCGCCCTTATACTGTTCTTTTATACAGTGTTTGACGGGTCCCGGGCGGCCCGTCAACTGGCAGCCGCAGGGATTATCGGTTAATCTCCAGCGTGTCGTTACCCATCACCGCCGAGATCGATATGTCCGCTGTCACGCCTGCACCACAACCCATCATCGCGCTCGTGGTCCGGCAAAACACGGCCGGCGTCGAGGAGCCGGTCGGCCGCATCGTCGATTTCCTGCGCGGCGCCGGCTACCGCGTGGTGTTCGAAGAGGACACCGCGGCCCACCTGGGGGAGCATGTGTCCCTGAGCGGCATCGAAGCCATGAGCGTGACCGGCATCGGCGAGCAGGCCAGGGCGGCGGTCGTGGTCGGCGGCGACGGCACCATGCTCGGCATCGCGCGCCAGCTCGCCAAATACGATACCCCCTTGATCGGCATCAACCAGGGCCGCCTGGGCTTCATCACCGACATCCCGATCCAGAACATGCTGCCTGCGCTGGGCGAGATCCTGGCAGGCCGGTCGCGCCTCGAGAACCGCACCCTCCTCGAAGCGCGCGTGATGCGCGACGGCGAGCAGATCTTCTGCAGCGTGGCCGTCAACGACGTGGTGGTGGCGCGCGGCACCGGCGCCGGCATGGTCGAACTCAAGCTGACCGTGGACGGCGAGTTCATGTACAACCAGCGTTCCGACGGCCTGATTGTCTCGACCCCCACCGGCTCCACCGCCTACTCGCTGTCGGCCGGCGGTCCGCTGCTGCACCCGAGCCTGGGCGGCATCGTACTGGTGCCGATCGCGCCGCACGCGTTGTCGAACCGGCCGATCGTGGTGCCCGACACCAGCGAGATCGTGGTCGAACTCGTGAGCGGGCGCGACATCAGCGTCAACTTCGACATGCAGACCTTCACCAGCGCGCAACTGGGCGACCGCATCGTCATCTCGCGCTCGCCCCACACCATCACCTTCCTGCACCCGCACGACTGGAGCTACTACCATACGCTGCGCGAAAAGCTGCACTGGAACGAATACCCGACCAACGACGGCAAGCTCAAGTAAATCGCCAGACCAATATCCACCAACGGAGACCCGATTTTTCATGCTGCGCACACTTACCATCCGTGACTTCGTCATTGTCGATGCCATCGAGCTCGAGTTCTCGAACGGCTTCACGGTATTCACCGGCGAGACCGGCGCCGGCAAGTCGATCCTGATCGATGCGCTGCAACTGGCGCTGGGCGGGCGGGGCGACGCCAGCATGGTGCGCGAAGGAGCAGCCAAGGCCGACATCACGGCCGATTTCGCCCTCACCGGGCTTGCTGCGGCATGGCTGGAGGCGAACGAATTCGCCAGCGAAGAAGGCGGTGCGCTGCTGCGCCGCGTGATCGACAACGCCGGCCGCTCGAAGGCCTACATCAACGGCATCTCGGCCACCGCAGCGCAGCTGCGCGAGCTGGGCGAGATGCTGGTCGACATCCACGGCCAGCACGCCCACCAGAGCCTGCTGAAACCCGACGCCCAGCGCGACCTGCTGGACAACCAGATCGCCGTACGCGACGCCGGGGCGCGCGCCGAGGTGGTGGAGGTGGCCAGCCTGTACCGCGCCTGGCGCGCCCTGGTGCGCCAGCGCGAGGAATACGAGACCAATGCCAAGAACGTGCTGATCGAGCGCGAGCGCCTCGAGTGGCAGGTCGGCGAACTCGACAAGCTGGCGCCCAAGGCGGGCGAGTGGGCCGAGATCAGCAACGAACACAGCCGCCTGTCGCATGCCGCCAGCCTGCTGGAGGGCGCGCAGGAAGCGCTGAGCGCGATCTCGGAATCCGACGACCATCCGATCCTGTCGCAGCTGTCCTCGCTGAACGCCAAGCTGGGCAAGCTGGTCGACGTCGACAACCAGCTGCAGGCGGTGCTCGACTGCATGGAGCCGGCCCGCATCCAGCTGCAGGAAGCGGTGTACGCACTGAACAACTACATCGACAAGGTGGAGCTCGATCCGGACCGCCTGCGCGAAGTCGATGCGCGCATGGAGGCGCTGCACAGCGCCGCGCGCAAGTACCGCGTCACGCCCGAGGAGCTGCACGACGAACATGCCGCGCTGGCGGCCAAGCTGCGCCAGCTGGCGGATGCGACCGACATCGAAGGCCTGCGCAAGCAGGAGGACAAGGCCAGGGCGGCCTATATGGAAGTGGCCAGGCGCCTGTCGCAGCGCCGCGAGAAGGCGGCGCGTGAACTGGGCACCCAGGTGACCAGCGCGATGCAGGAGTTGAACATGAGCGGCGGCAGCTTTGCCGTGGCGCTGAACGCCGCCGAGCCGGGCGCGCACGGACTGGAGCAGGTCGAATTCCTGGTGGCCGGCCATGCGGGCGTGGCGCCGCGTCCGCTGGCCAAGGTGGCCTCGGGCGGCGAACTGGCGCGCATCTCGCTGGCGATCTCGGTGATCACCTCGAATGCGACCACGGTGCCGACCCTGATCTTCGACGAGGTCGATACCGGCATCGGCGGCGGCGTGGCCGAGGTGGTGGGCCGCCTGCTCAAGCGCCTGGGGCAGCAGCGCCAGGTGCTGTGCGTGACCCACCTGCCGCAGGTGGCGAGCCAGGCCAACCAGCACTTCCAGGTGGCCAAGGGCACGACCGATGCGGGCCGGACCGTGTCGCGCATCGATGTGCTGGACAGCCGGGCCAGGGTGGAAGAGGTGGCGCGCATGCTGGGCGGGATCGAGATCACGGAGACGACGCGCAAGCATGCGCGGGAGTTGCTGGCGTCGTAACGCCGGTTAGGCCCCGTCCGTGTAAACGTCATCCTCTCCCATCGGTCCAACCGTCATCCCCCCTTCATGAAACTGTGGCAAAGTGCTGTCTGATCCGCACCCACAACCACAAAGGAGGGAAGTCGAATGAGCATCGAAAAAGTCCTGTACCGCGCCCAAGCCACCTCCCAGGGCGGCCGCGAAGGCAACTCGAAGAGTTCCGACGGCGTGCTGAACCTGCAACTGTCCACCCCGAGGGAACTCGGCGGCGGCGGCGGCCCCGGCACCAATCCCGAACAGCTGTTCGCCGCCGGCTACTCGGCCTGCTTCCTTGGCGCCCTGAAGTTCGTCGCCGGCCAGCAGAAGGTCAGCCTGCCGCAAGACCTGACCGTCACCGGCGACGTCGGCATCGGCCAGATCCCCACCGGCTTCGGCATCGAAGTCGACCTCAGCATCAAGGCCCCGGGCATGGACCAGGCCCAGCTGAAAGAGCTGGTCGACAAGGCCCACATCGTCTGCCCCTACTCGAACGCCACCCGCAACAACATCGACGTCCGCCTGCACGTATCCACCTGACGACAAGGCGGGCGCACGCGCTGTCCGCCGCACGGGACCGCCACTTATAATAGAGGGCGTCCCGTCACCCACCCTTCATACATGCCATTTCGCAAAGAACCGCCTCACGCCCACGGCACCGTGCCGCAGCATGCCATCGTCCTGGTCAACCTCGGCACGCCCGACGAGCCCACCCGCAAGGCCGTGCGCCGCTACCTGAAGCAGTTCCTGTCGGACCCGCGCGTGGTGGAGATCCCGGCCCGCGTCTGGTGGTTCATCCTGCACCTGTTCATCCTGCCTTTCCGCTCCGGCAAGTCGGCGGCCAAGTACCGCACGATCTGGACCCGCGAGGGCTCGCCCCTCAAGGTCCACACCGCCAAACAGGCCAGCCTCCTGCAGGACATGCTGCTTGAACGCGGGCATGAAGGCGTGAAGGTGGCGATGGCGATGCGCTACGGCTCGCCGTCGGTCCCTGAGGTCCTGGACCGCCTGAAGCACGAGGGTTGTGATCGGATTGTGGTCCTGCCCGCCTACCCGCAGTACTCCGGCACCACCACCGCCTCGATCTGGGACGCCGTCTACCAGCACTACGCGCGCGTGCGCAACGTGCCCGAGCTGCGCCTGGTGAAGCACTACCACGACCACGAAGGCTATATCAACGCCCTCGCCGAGAGCGTGCAGGGCCATTGGGACAACCATGGCCGCGGCCAGAAGCTGGTGATGAGTTTCCACGGCGTGCCCAAGCGCACCCTGCTGCTGGGCGACCCGTATTTCTGCGAATGCCACAAGACCGCGCGCCTGCTGGCCGAAGCCCTGGGCATCGGGCCGGAGGACTACCTGGTGACCTTCCAGTCGCGCTTCGGCAAGGCCGAATGGCTGCAGCCCTATACCGCCCCGACCGTGCAGCAGCTGGCGCGCGAAGGCCTGGAACGCATCGACGTGATCTGCCCGGGTTTCACCAGCGACTGCCTGGAGACGCTGGAAGAGATCAACATGGAAGTGCGTCACGATTTCGAGGCCGCCGGCGGCAAGGACTACCACTACATTCCCTGCCTGAATACCTCGAAGGCCTGGATCCAGGGCCTGGCCGAGATCGCCGAACAGCACCTGATCGGCTGGCCGACCATCCTTACGCCGGCCCAGAGCGCCACCCAGCGCCGCGATGCCCAGGTCGGCGCCCAGTATGCCGCCCAGCTCGGGGCTTGAGCGGGCGCGCTTACCCTTCTGTTAAAATGGCCGGTTTGTCAGGGCGTCGCCCCGATGCCCACGTAGCACAGCCAGGCCATCAGGCCCAGGGTGTACAGCACGACGGCGCCGCTGATCAGTGGTAATCGCATGATGTCTGCTCCCGCATCGCTTGCTCATCAGTGGCAAGCTTGTCGAGAAGCTTATAACTTCTCGTTGGGAAATGAATCACGGAATGAGTAAATACTGTAACAATTGTTATCAGCGTGGCGAGGCTGATCTTTTTGACATGATCTTTCCTTAATTCCCCTTGAAATTGTAGGAGATCGCCCCATCTGGGGGCCTGTACATTCAAGCAGGAAGCTTTCCTGTCTCAGCCAAGTCCTTGATTCTAGGAGTTTTTTCGATGCAAGACCAAGAAAACAAAGAGGTGACGAACCAGCCGGAAGCCGAGGCGCCCGCAGCCGAGGCTGCCGCTCCCCAGGCCGCTGCTGCTGCTTCGGCTGCGGGCGAGCCGGGCCTCGAAGAACAGCTGAGCGCGACCGAAGCCAAGCTGGCCGAGATGCACGACGCTTTCATGCGCGCCAAGGCCGACGCGGAAAACATCCGCCGCCGCGCCCAGGAAGACGTGAGCAAGGCCCATAAATTTGCCATCGAAAGCTTCGCCGAGGCCATGGTGCCGGTGCGCGACAGCCTGGAAATGGCGCTGAAGGTCGAGACCCAGACCGTGGAAGCGATCCGCGAAGGCGTCGAGATGACCCTCAAGCAGCTCACCGCGGCCTTCGAGAAAAACCGCCTGATCGAAGTCATGCCCCAGCCGGGCGAGAAGCTCGACCCGAACAAGCACCAGGCCGTGGCCGTGGTGCCCTCGGAGCAGGAAGCGAATACCGTGGTTGCAGTACTGCAGAAAGGCTACATGATCGCCGACCGCCTGCTGCGTCCCGCCATCGTCACCGCAGCGGCGCCGAAATAAGGAAAAAAACCCGCGTGCGCCGAGTTAAGCACTTGAAAGCACGCGCTTTTTCCCAATATTGAATCCATCTGAAATCATCCAAATATAAAAGGAATACATCATGGGCAGAATCATTGGTATCGACCTGGGAACCACCAACTCCTGCGTCGCGATCATGGAAAACGGCCAGCCGAAGGTGATTGAGAACGCCGAAGGCGCGCGCACTACTCCTTCGATCATCGCCTATCAGGAAGATGGTGAAATCCTCGTGGGCGCGCCGGCGAAACGCCAGGCCGTCACCAACCCGAAGAACACCCTGTTCGCGGTCAAGCGCCTGATCGGCCGCAAGTTCCAGGAAAAGGAAGTCCAGAAGGACATCTCGCTGATGCCTTACCAGATCATGCAAGCCGATAACGGCGATGCATGGGTCGGCGTGCGCGACAAGAAGCTGGCTCCGCCGCAGATCTCGGCCGAAGTGCTGCGCAAGATGAAGAAGACCGCCGAGGACTACCTGGGCGAAGAAGTCACCGAAGCCGTGATCACCGTGCCGGCTTACTTCAACGACTCGCAG
>CBIHLT010000087.1:0-18198 GCA_966210615.1 uncultured Massilia sp. | reverse complement strand
GCGAAACCCCACCCGAGTGATCTCGGGTGGGGTTTTTTGCTTTGGGCGGCCGGAAGACAGCTGGCGATATGCGACGAACTTGGGGCCCCGCCGCTAGAGGCTAGGACTTTCGGGACTCGGCGTCCCCTTGGCCGGAACCCAAATAGGTACGGGATGTTGTTATGGCATATAGGTAATTGCAAGCAGGTCGCTCTCCTAGCGCCTCATCGTCTCTATACTGTTCCCTCCAGTAATCACCCAAGCGCCACGATGATGTCGATCCGTCCTGCTCTACATATTTCCTTGCTGGCCCTGGCCGCCTCCTTGACCTTGGCATATGCCCCGGCGGTCTTCGCAGACACGCTGCCGGCAGCCTGCGACAGGGGTGAACAAGGCCGCATGCCGCTCACTTACGGCGAAGACCTGCGCCCCATCGGAAAAGCCACGATCAACGGCGAGACCGTGTCCGTCATGCTGAACACCGGCGCCCCGGAATCGATCGTGCTCAACAAGAAAATCATGGAGCGCCTCGGTATTGCCGTTCGCAGCTCGACCGGGTTCATGGCGGCCGAAGATGCCCGCAACCCGACCGGCCAGGACATCGTTCGCGACAACGTCCTGCACGCCAAGCTCAAGGAATTCTCCTTTGGGCGCGCGAAGAGCCAGGACGTCGAATATTTCGTCGAGGACTTCATGGACGATACCTTCGGCGTGCGGATGGGAGCGCGCAGCCTACTGCAGACGGACCTGGAAATCGCATTGGACGAGGGCCACCTCGGCTTCTTCAAGCCCAAAGGCTGCTTCAAGGACCATCTGGCGTATTGGGACCAGGACGCGATAGCTGTCACCGCCAGGGCCGATCCTTGGCAGCGCGACCTGCGCGTCCTGTTCAGCGTTCGTATCGACGGCAAGGACATCTGGGCCTTGCTCTCGACAGCGACTCCTTATTCCTACCTGCCGAAGGCAACTGCCACCCGCCTGGGGCTGACGCCCGAGTCGCCTGGCGCCACGCGCGAAGACCCTTTGCCAGGGCACGACGCCGGCAAACCGGTCTGGAAGGTGCCGGTGTCCCGGATGTCCATCGGCGCCCTCGAGGTCAAGGATATGGATCTGCGTTTGATGGACTTGCCGCATTCGGGTGAGTTATTGATATTGGGCGCAGACTTCCTGCATCGCCACCGCGTCTATATCGCGCGCGACCAGAAGCTGGTCTATTTCTCGCCGATTAAACAGCCGAAGGTTTGGAAACGTGGTTCGGTGAAGGTGATCCCGCAATCCTTGACCGGGACCGGTTTATAACAGGCTGCTCGTCCGGTATTCAGCCAACCGCACAAATCCGGACAGCCCCGAAGCTAACGCACCGGGGCTGTTTCACTTCACTTTCTACTTGGCGATCAGTAGCAGCGTACCGCGGCCGCACACGCTGTAATTCGTGTACTCCCCGCCAATCAGGTCTTCCGCTCCCGGCGCCCGCACCTGCGACGCGCCTTCCGCCCAGGTGCAGGTATCCGTCACCCGGTACCAGGTCTTGCCCGTTCCAGGCCAGGGCAGCGTGAAGTTCACCGCGCCACTCCAGGCGTTATGCGCCACATAGATGGCCGACGCCGAATCCCCGAACTCCGACCCGTCAATGCGCCACGCAATCGCATGGTTGGCCGAATTGTCGAAGTAAGCCGCATCCGCCACCCCGCCGTCCGGCTTGAACCAGCGCAGCTGCTCCATCACGTTGCCATTGTTGTCCACGCTCGAGTAGAAATTCGTCGGCCGCAGCGCCGGATGGGCCTTGCGGAACGCGATCATCGCCTTGCTGAAGGACTGGAAGTTATTCTGGTCCGTCGTGCGCGTATAGCCCAGCCAATTGGCCGAGGAATCGAGGTTGTAGGGGTTGTTGTTGCAATTAATGCTGCGCAGCGCCTCATCCCCGCCCACGATCATCGGCACCCCGGCGGAGAGCATCATCAGCGCCATGCCGTTGCGCGCCGCCTTGCGCTGATCTGCCGCGATGCCCCCCTGGTCCCAGCTGTTGTTGTTGTCCTCGCCGCCGTCGCTCGGCCCATACGGCCAGGCCTGGTTGTTGTTCTTGCTGTTGCAGCTGTACAGGTCCTTCAGCGTGAAGCCGTCATGCGCGGTGATGAAGTTCACCGAATGCCAGGGCTTGCGGCCGTCATCCCCGTACAGATCGCTCGACCCGGCAAAGCGCGTCGCCATCTGGCCGGTGGTGATCGCCACGCTGCCGAGCTTGTTCTGCGCCTGGCGCACCACGTCGCGGTAGGCACCGTTCCACTCGGCCCAGCCGCTCGGGAAGCCGCCCACCTGGTAGGAATTTCCGCCGATCGCCCACGGCTCCGCGATCAGGTCGACGCCTGTGCCGCCCGCGGCCGGACGCGGCGGCAGTTCGGCCACGATGCGGTTGAGCGCATTGCCCGCATCCATCTTGTCGAAGTTGAAGCAGCCGTGCTGGCAAGTGTTGCCCAGCACCGAAGCCAGGTCGAAGCGGTAGCCGTCCACGCCCAGCTTGTCGCGCCAGTAGGCGAGCGAATCGACGATCAGGTTCTGGGCAATCGTGTTGCGCGTGTTGTAGTTGCCGCCGACGCCAGTATTGTCCCAGGAGTTCTGCATGTCCGAGGTCAGGCTGTAGTAGGTCGGGTTGTCCAGGCCGCGCATGCCGTACAGGTTGTAGGTGGTCTTGTCGGTCGGCGACCAGGCGCCGCCTTCGCCCGTGTGGTTGTACACCACGTCGATCAGCACCTTGATGCCGTTGTCGTGGAAGGCCTTCACCATTTCCTTGAACTCGCGGGTCGGGCCGCCCGGCGACTTGTCGTAGGCATAGCGGCGGTCCGGCGCGAAGTAGGCCAGGGTCATGTAGCCCCAATAGTTGTCGCCGCTCGTGCTGGTCGGGTCGTTGTCGTTGGTGTCGTTCTGGGTCTCCTGCAGCGGCAGGAATTCGACCGCCGTGACGCCCAGGCTGGCCAGGTAGGCGGCCTTCAGCCCCGCGCCCTTGTAGGTGCCGCGGTAGCTGCTGGCGATGCTGGTGTCGTTCATGGTCAGGCCGCGCACATGCGCCTCGTAGACCACATCGTCCTTGAGCGCGCGGGTCGGCTTGACCCCGGTCGACTGGGTGTCGCCCGCCAGCACGATCCCCTTCGGCGCGGACGAAGCGCTGTCGATGTTGCGGTAGGTGGCCCCGCTGGCGTAGATCGTCCCGTTGGTCATGGTCGGCGTGGTCGGATCGTGGCTCAGCTCGAGCGCGTACGGGTCGGTCAGCAGCTTGTTCGGGTTGAAGCGGTTGCCGGCGGCGTCGACGTCGGTGATGAAGCCCAGGCTGGAGCCCTTGGTCCAGCTGCTGTTGTAGGGCCAGTTCGGGCCCCAGGCGCGGTAGCCGTAGTACAGGGTGCCCGACAGGCCTTGCGCGCTCAGGGTGGAGGCCGGGATCGTCACGCTCCAGATGCCGTTCGAATTGGTCATCACGTAGCGCGCCTTTTCCGCGGTGCCGGTAGCGGTGCTGTACAGGTAAAGCTCGATGCGCGTGGCCTTGCCCGAATAGACCTTGAAGCTCACGTTGGCCTTGGTGGCGTCATAGGCGGCGCCCAGCTTGTTCGGGTTGATGGCGGCCCAGGCGGGTGCGCCGAGCAGGGCGCCGGCGCATAGCGCGGCCAGCAATGTGCGTTGCAATTGCATGTCTTGTCTCCGTAAGTTGTTGAGGCCCTCTATGGGGCTTGATGTGTACTTTCGCTACCTCTCCCGGACAGCTCATCAATACACGTAGACAACGCTACTACCCAATTTGCATCAAGTCAATCGTGTGAACGTAGTTTTGTTACGGCTGGATTGCCGCGGGGATTCTTCGGGCACGCTGGCCGGACGGGGCGATACAATAGGCCGATGCGCATTCTCATCGTCGAAGACCATCCGGACATCCTGGCCAACCTGTACGGCTTCTTCGAGCCCAAGGGCCATGTGCTCGATTCCGCCCGCAACGGTTACGGCGGCCTGGCCCTGGCTTCCGAGACCGACTACGACGTCATCATCCTCGACGTCATGCTCCCCGGCCTGAACGGCCTCGAACTGTGCCAGAAGCTGCGCACGGACCTGGGCAAGACCACGCCGGTCCTGATGCTCACCGCGCGCGACAGCCTGCCCGACAAGGTGGCGGGCTTCGACAGCGGCGCCGACGACTATCTGGTCAAGCCGTTCTCGCTGGTCGAGCTCGAGGTGCGCCTGAAGGCCCTGGTGCGCCGTTCGGCCGGCGCCCACGGCGTCAACAGCACCCTGCGCTTCGGTGAGCTCAGCTACGACCCGGACACCCAGGAAGCCGCCCGCGCCGGCGTGCCGGTCACGCTCACCAAGACCGGCTACATCCTGCTGCGCACCCTGATCGCCGCCGCGCCGCGCATCGTCACGCGCGAAGCGCTCGAACAGGCGGTATGGGGCGAGGACCGCCCCGACAGCGACGCGCTGCGCACCCACATCCACGCGCTGCGCCAGGCGATCGACAAGCCCTTTGCCTTCCCGATGCTGCAAACGGTCGCCGGCGTCGGCTACAAACTGGTGCAGCAAGATGGCGCGCGCTGAATCGCTCAGGCGGCGCATCGTCGTCGCTTTCCTCCTGTTCGGGCTCCTGTCCACGGTGCTGTTCGGCGTGATCGCCGCGGTGGCCGTCGAGGGCATCGAGGTCCAGCTGGTCGACAACCGCCTCGCCGCGGCAGCGGCATGGGCGGCGCCGCGCCAGGCCGCGGGGCTGGGCGTGGACATGCCGGCCGGCCTGCGCTTCCACCGCAACGAGGCCATTCCCGCCCCGCTCAAGGACTTGAGCGACGGCGTGCACAAGATCGACGTCGAAAGCACGCGCCTGCACGTGCTGGCGGGCCACGACGCGCTCGGCCGCTGGGTCCTGGTCGACCACGAGAGCGACTACGACAAGATCGAGCGGGTCGTCTATTCCATGTACGCGGTATGCTTCGGCGGCTTCCTGCTGTTCGCCGCCATCCTGGGCCGCTTTCTCGGCACGCGCGTCGTCACGCCGATCCGGCAGCTGGCCGATTCGGTCGGCGCCGAGCGCCAGCCGGCCCAGCTGACCGGCCGCCAGGACGAGCTGGGCGTGCTGGCGCGCGCACTCGAGACCCATACCCGCGAGCTGCGCGAAGTGCTCGACCGCGAGCGTTTCTTTACCGGCGACGTCAGCCACGAGCTGCGCAGCCCCCTGACCGTCATCATGGGCGCCGCCGAAATCCTGATGGACGCGTCCCACGCCCCCGCCGTGCGCGCGCCCGCCGAACGCATCTACCGCGCCGCGCGCGAGGCGGCGGAATGCGTGACCGTGCTGCTCATGCTGGCGCGCGCGCCCGAGCTGAAGGCCCAGCCACCCGTGGACGTGCACGACGTCGCCGGCGACGAGGTCGAACGCTACCGCCACCTGGTGGAGCACAAGCCGGTGACGCTGCGCTACCTCGACGGCGCGGCATTCAGCGTGCGCGCTCCGCGCGAGCTGTGCGCGGCGGCGATCGGCAACCTGGTGCGCAACGCCTGCCAGTACACCGAGCACGGCGAGGTGTGCGTAAAGCTGGGCCCGGGCCAGGTCATCGTCGAGGACACCGGCCCGGGCCTGCCGGAGGCCGTGCGCGCCACCCTGGGCAAGGGCCCGGCCGTCCGTTCCATCGGCTCCTCGGGGACCGGCCTGGGCCTGGCGCTCGCGCGCCGCATCTGCGACTACCTCCATGCCGGCTTCCATTACGAAGACCGCCCCGGCGGCGGCAGCCGCTTCACGATCACCTTTGCGCCGGAATTAACGCCATCTTAACGCCGCGTTGACGCGGCACTGACGAGCCGCCCGCTATCGTGCACAGGTAAGGCGGCCGCACCTGGCCGCCCGTGCTTCACGGTGGTCATACTTGGACAAGTTCATCTCCCCGCGCGTCAGCGCACCCATGCTCATCCTGACGATGTCGCTGCTGCTCGCGACCGCAGGCAATATCGATTTCTGGTCCACTTTCGTGCGCGCCGCGGGCGGCCTGACGCCGGCGCACCTGCCGCTCCTGGCGGGCACCTTCGTCATCGTGGTCCTGTTCTTCAACGCGCTGCTGACGCTGGCGAGCTTCCGCTTCGTCGCCAAGCCGGTGCTGATCGCGATCCTGCTCACCGCATCCTGCGCCAGCTACTTCATCCACGAATACGGCATCGTGATCGACAAGGCCATGGTCCAGAACGTGTTCGAGACCGACGTGCGCGAAGCGGGCGAACTGCTCAACTGGAGGCTGGTGCTGTCGGTCACGGTCTTCGGCGTGCTGCCTTCGCTGTTCGTGGCGCGCGCCCGCATCCAGTTCCCGCAAGGGCTGCGCGGCGTCGTGCGCCGGTCCGGCATCGCCGCCGGCTCGCTGGCCCTGGCCGCGCTGCTGCTGGTGCTGTTCTTCAAGAGCCTGGCGCCGGCGCTGCGCGAGCACCGCGAGCTGCGCTACCTGCTCACGCCGACCAACTACATCCAGGCGCTGCACGGCTACCTGCGCAACAAATGGAGCACGCCGGTCGCCATCGCGCCGCTCGGCCGCGACGCTGCCAAGGGCCACGCCTGGGCCGGACAAACCCGCAAGACTGTCACCGTGATCGTGGTCGGCGAAACCGCACGCGCCCAGAACTTCTCGCTCAACGGCTACGGCCGCGACACCAATCCGATGCTGGCGCGCGAGTCCGGCCTGATCAACTTCGCCAACGTGCAGTCCTGCGGCACGGCCACGGCGGTGTCGGTGCCCTGCGTGTTCTCGGCGTTGGGACGCGAGCGCTACGACGGCGACAAGGCCTATCACCAGGAAGGCTTGCTGGACGTGCTGGCACATGCGGGCTTCCGCGTGGTCTGGCTCGACAATAACTCCGGCTGCAAGGGCGCCTGCGACCGCGTCGAGTTCCGCGACTTGTCGGCTCCGAAGCCTGGCTCCGCCCATTGCGCGGGCGATGAGTGCTACGACGAGCGCCTGCTCGAGGAACTGCCGCAGCTGGCCAGGGACAGCAGCCGCGACCTGGTCGTGGTGCTGCACCAGAAGGGCAGCCACGGTCCCGCCTACGCCAAGCGCTATCCGCAGGGCTTCGGGCGCTTCGGTCCCGTGTGCGACACCAGCGAATTCGAGAAGTGCTCGCGCGAGTCCATCGTCAACGCCTACGACAACACCATCCTGTACACCGACACTTTCCTCGCCAGGACCATCGATCTCCTGCGCAGCCTCGATGGCGTCGACACGTCGATGCTGTATTTTTCCGATCACGGCGAATCGCTCGGCGAAGGCAACATGTACCTGCACGGCGCACCCTACCTGTTCGCGCCCGGCGAGCAGACCCACGTGCCGATGATGCTGTGGATGTCGGACCGCTTCAGCGAACGCTTCGGCATCGATCGCACCTGCCTGGCCGCGCGGCGCCAGCAGCCACTCTCGCACGACAACGTGTTCCATTCGGTGCTGGGCATGCTCGACGTGGACACGGCGGTGCTCAATCCCAAGCTGGACCTGTTCCATGCCTGCGTCCGTGGTTCCTGAGGCAGGGCGCGAACGGTCGGGATCCAGTCAGTTGTTGAGCACCGCGGCAAGCCGGCGTATCGCCGCGGGCCTGGCCGCCTGCGCGCTGCTCATCTGGTGGCTCGGCGCCTTCACCGACCTCGACCTGCGCCTGGCCGACGCCATGTTCGACCGCCTGCACGGCGTCTTCCCCTGGCGCGACGCCTGGCTGGCCGACACTTTCAACCACCGGATCCTCAAGACCGTGCTGACGGTGGCGGCGGCATCGGTGATCGCCGCCGCGATCGCGGATGCGGTTTGGCCGCGCGAACGCCTCGGCCAGGCGCAGCGCCTGCGCATGCGCATCGTCGCGCTGTCGGCCGCGCTGGTGCCGCTTGCGATCAGCCTGCTCAAGTCGCACAGCATCGCCCACTGCCCCTGGGACCTGGCCCGCTACGGCGGCGCCGAGCCCTATGTGCGCATCTTCGAGGCCCTGCCGCTGGGCGCGTCGGCCGGCCATTGCCTCCCTGCCGGCCACGCCTCCAGCGCCCTGTGGCTGGTGTCGGTCGCCGTGCTGTGGCTGCCGGGTGCGCCGCGCAAGGCCATGCTGGCAGCCGTGCTCTCGCTCGCGGCGGGCTTCGCGGTCGGATGGATGCAGCAGCTGCGCGGCGCGCACTTCCTGACCCATACCCTGTGGTCGATGTGGATCGCCTGCACCATCGTGTTCGCGCTGGTGCTGCTGGCCCAGCGGGCGGGCAGGCGCGAGGAGGACGCTATACTGGACGGATTGCCAACATGAGGAAGCATCCATGCGCATCCTGCCGACGCTCGTTCTAGCTGCCGCCCCGGCCTTCGCCGCCGCCGCCGATTCGCCCACCGCCGTTGTCGCCGCGCTCTGGCAGGGCCTGAGCCACGCACCCGGCGTGGCGGCGGATGTGGCGCGCCTGGAGACCCTGTTCCGCAGCGATGCGATCGTCGCCGGCGGCAGCTACCGCCAGGACCGGCCCAGCTTCTCGAGCATGAAGGCGGCCGAGTTCATCGCGGCCCAGCGTACGCCGCGCCCGACGGGCTTCCACGAATGCGAAATCATGCGCGAGGTGCGCCGCTACGACCGCTTCGCCAGCGTCTACAGCGTGGTCGAAAGCCGGCGCGACCCCGCGGCGCCGAAGGCCGATTTCACCGGTGTGAACAGCATCCAGCTCTACCGCGGCGAGGATGGCTGGAAGATCGTGTCGCTCTACTACCACGTGGAGAAGGCAGGGCTGCCGGTCCAGCTCGAAGGCGGCAAGCCCGGCGCCTGCCTGGGCGCCTGAGGGGCCGGCCTTATTCCGTCGTCGCCGTCACCGGCGCCGCTTCCTTGGCCATCGCCTGGCCGCGGCTGATGCTGTCGCCGTCGTTGCGCCGCAGGCGCCAGAACACGAAGGCCGAGATCACCGTCAGCAGCGCCAGGGTCGCGAAGCCATGGTGCAGCGCGCGCGTCACCTGGACCTGGTCGGTCTGCGGCACGCCGCCCAGGAACCAAGCCGTCACGATCGAGCCGGCCGCCAGGCCGAAGCTCATCGACAGCTGCTGGAAGGAGCTCGTGATGGTGCTGGCCATGCTCGAATCCTGGGGCTCGATGTCGGCGTAGGCCAGGGTGTTCATGCTGGAGAACTGCAGCGAATTGAAGAAGCCCTGCATCAGGCTGATGGCCACGATCGCAAGCAGCGGCGTACCCGCTCCCACCAGGGTGAACAGGGCGATGGTGATGCCGATGCAGACCGTGTTCACCACCAGCACCTGGCGGTAGCCGAAGCGTCCCAGCAGCCGGGAGGCGAACAGCTTCATGCCCATGGCCGCGGCGGCGGCGGGCATCATGAGCAGGCCCGATTGCCAGGCCGGCAGGCCCAGGCCGAGCTGGTACAGCAGCGGCAGCAGGAAGGGCAGGCCGCCCACGCCCAGGCGCGTGACGAAGCCGCCCAGCACCGAGATGCGGAAGGTGCGCACCTTCAGCAAGGCCAGCCGCAGCAGCGGGTGCTTGCTGCGGCTGGCGTGCCAGGCATAGGCGGCCAGCAGGGCCACCGACAGCGCGAACAGCAGGGCGGCCGTGAGCGGCGCCAGGGTGTGCTCGCCGAACACTTCCAGCAGCCAGGACAGGATGGCGGTGCCGCTGCTGAACAGGATCAGCCCGGCGACGTCGAGCGGGCGCTTTTCCTCAGCTGAATAGTCCGGCATGTGGCGCCACACGAACCACAGCGCCAGCAGGCCGACCGGCACGTTGACGAAGAAGATCACGCGCCACGAGGTCCAGTGCACGATCAGGCCGCCCACCGTGGGCCCGAGCAGGGGGCCGATGAGCGCCGGGATGATCACGAAGTTCATCGCCCCCAGCAGCTCGTTCTTGGGGAAGGTGCGCACGATGGCCAGGCGCCCGACCGGCATCATCATCGCCCCGCCCAGGCCCTGCAGCAGGCGGGCGGCGGTCATCATGCCGGCGTCCAGGGACAGGCCGCACAGCACCGAGGCCAGCGTAAAGACCGCGATCGCTGTGAAGAACACGCGCCGCGTGCCGAAGCGGTCGGCCATCCAGCCGCTGACCGGGATGCCCACGGCCAGGCCGAGGATGTAGCTGGTGACGACCGACTTGAGGCTGAGCGGCGTGACGCCGAGGCTGGCCGCGATGCTGGGGATCGCCGTATTGACGATGGTGGCGTCGAGCTGCTCCATGAACAGGGCAGTCGCGACGAGCCACGGCAGGTAACGCTTGAAGGTGTTGCTGGATGGGGTCAATCGGGCCTCGGGCAGGGATGCACGCCGCGGCGGGCGCTCAGGCCGATTGTGTCATAAATCGCAGCAAGGCCGCGCACCGGCCCGCGCCACGCACGGACCCGGTGCGGCGGGCTTAGAAGCGCCAGGCCGCGCGCGCGACGAGCCAGTTGGCGCCCGCGTTCGGGCTCTTGATGCTGCCGTTCGAGTAGTGCTGGAAGCGCAGGCCCAGGTCCCACTTGGCGGTGGTGTAGCCCACGCCCACGTGGTCGGCGAACTGGAAGGCGGTCGAGAGTTCCTTGTCCTCGTTCTTGTACAGGTCGGACAGCAGGCTCACGCCGATGCCGGCTTCGGCGTACCAGCCCAGCTTGTCGTCGGCCTGGTAGCGGAACACGGGAGTGAGGCCGGCGACGGCGATGTTCTTCTTCTGGCCCGGCACGTTGCGGTAGGCTTCGAGGCGCCAGACCGCCAGGTTGGCGTCCCAGTAGCCCGACAGGTGGCGGCCGTTGGAGGCGAACCAGCGCTGGCTCCAGTCCGACTGCAGGGCGAAGCGCGCCATTTTCTGCTGCGGATTGGTGCCGTATTCGAAGGAGGCGGAATCGATCCAGCCGTCGGCGGCCTGGGCGGACAGGGCGGCGCCGAAGAATGCCAGCGCTGCGCCGATGTTTTTCATCATCTTCATGTTTTTGCCTTGGAAATGTACGCGTCAACTGTCAAATGTGACGAATGCGCGCTATTGTACTAGTGTGAACAAAGTCGCGCTGACAGCCCTCAAAGGCGGGCGGCGCAGGTATCATAGGCGCCCGCCGCATATTGAACCGAGTCCGACATGGCCGAACCCAGCATCACTCCCCTGTACCCGCTTGCCGCGCCCATGGAGCGCCAGACGGAAGCCGCCGTGCTGCCGCACGACCCCATTGCCGAGCATATCGCCGCCCACCTGGGCGCGCCCTCCATGGTCTTCCACGACAGCGTGGCCGACCCGGTGCAGGTCGACATCCACGTGATTCCCGCCGGTCCGCGCTATCCCTTCCTGCGCCTGGTGACTTCCGGCATGAGCCAGCGCCAGATGGCGGTGCCGGAAGGCGCGCCGCCCTATGGCGAGCTGATGATGTCGCTGCCGCCCGACTGGAAGCTGGACGAGGAATCGGTCAAGGATGAGCGCTGGTACTGGCCGGTGGCCCTGCTGCGCCACCTGGCCCATTATCCGCACCAGCACGCGACCTGGATCGGCCTCGGCCACACGGTGCCGAACGGCAGCCCGGCCAAGCCCTACACGGCCGGCGTCAAGTTCGAAGGCGCGATCCTGCTGCCGCCGGTGTCGGCGCCCGAGCCCTTCCATTTCGTGGACGTGGACGGCAAGGACGTCTACTTCCACTGCGTGGTGCCGCTGTACCGCGAAGAGCTGGACCTGGTGCGCCGCCGCGGCTTCGCCGAGCTGCTCGACAGGTTCAACGACAAGGGCGTCACCGACGTGGTCGTGCCGGAGCGCCCGAACACGGTCAAGAAGAAGTTCCTGGGACTGTTCTGATGGACCGCCCCGTCATCGCTTTCCTGGGCACCGGCCTGATGGGCGGGCCGATGGCGGCGCGGCTGGCGCAGGCCGGCTTCCCGGTGCGCGCCTGGAACCGCAGCTTCGCCAAGGCCGAGGCCTTGCGCGCGCAGGGCGCCGAGCCGAGGGAGCAACTGGCGGACGCGGTCGCGGGTGCGCGGCTCGTGATCTCGATGCTGGAGGCGGGGCCCATCGTCAGGGAAGTGATGGAGGCGGCGCTGCCGGCGCTGGCGCCGGGCTGCCTGTGGATCGACATGAGCTCGACCCGCCAGGACGAAGCGCTGGCCTGCCACGCGGCCCTGGCGGCGCGGGGCCGCCGCTTCCTCGACGCACCGGTCTCGGGCGGCGTGGGCGGCGCGCAAGGCGGCCAGCTGGCCATCATGGCCGGCGGCGCCCAGGACGATTTCGACGAAGCCGCGCCGGTGCTGCGCGCCATGGGCACGCCGCGCCTGGTCGGCCCGGCCGGCAGCGGGCAGGTGGCCAAGCTGTGCAATCAATTGATCGTGGGCGCGACCCTCAACGTGGTGGCCGAAGCGCTGCTGCTGGCCCAGGCCGCCGGCGCCGATCCGGTCCAGGTGCGCGAAGCGATCCGCGGCGGCTTCGCGGGCAGCCGCATCCTCGAGGTGCATGGCCAGCGCATGCTGGAACGCAATTTCGTCGCGGGCGGGCAGGTGAAGAGCCAGCTGAAGGATTTGCACAATGTCCTGGCCGCAGCGGGCGCAGCGGGGCTGGCGCTGCCGGTCACCGAGCTGGTGACGCGGCAATTCGAGGCGATCGCGGGCGAGTTGGCCCAGGCCGATCACGCGGCCGCGCTGATCGCGCTGGAACGCATGAACCCGGGGCAGCGCCTGGGCGATGCGCCCGACCGTTTAGGCTGAGGCCGGCAAGCTCATCTCCACCAGGCGCACCCAGAAGCTGGCGCCGATCGGCAGCAGGTTGTCGTTGAAGTCGTAGCTGCCGTTGTGCAGCTGGCAGGGCCCCAGCCCGTGCCCGCCCGTGCGGTGCTCGCCTTCGCCGTTGCCGATGAAGACATAGCAGCCCGGCTTTTCCTGCAGCATGAAGGCGAAGTCCTCCGCCCCCATGGTCGGCTCGACATTGGTGTCGACGCGCTCCTGGCCCACCACCGCGCGCATGGCCTCGATCGCGAACGCGGTCTGCGCGGCATGGTTCACCAGCGGCGGGTAGTTGCGCTTGAAGCTGAAATCGACGCTGGCGTTGAAGCCGGCTGCCACGCCGCTCGCGATCTCGTTCATGCGCCGCTCGATCAGGTCGAGCACGCCGGTCGAGAAGGTGCGCACGGTGCCGACCAGTTCGGCTTCATCCGGGATGACATTGGTGGCGCTGCCCGCATGGATTTGCGTGATCGACAGCACCGCTGTTTCCAGCGGATTCTTTTCGCGCGAGATGATCGTCTGCCAGCCCTGGGCGATCTGCACCGCCACCATCACCGGATCGACGCCGCGGTGCGGCTGGGCCGCGTGCGCGCCCTTGCCGCGCACCACCACGCGGAATTCGTTACTGGACGCCATCATCGGACCGGCCACCACGCCGAAGCTGCCTTCGGCCAGGCCAGGCCAGTTGTGCATGCCGTACACGGCGTCCATCGGGAACTGGTCGAACAGGCCGTCGTCCATCATGCGCTTGGCGCCGCCGCCGCCTTCCTCGGCCGGCTGGAAGATCACGTACACGGTGCCGTCGAAGTTGCGGTGGGTCGCCAGGTAGTGGGCCGCGCCCAGCAGCATGGCGGTATGGCCGTCGTGGCCGCAGGCGTGCATCTTGCCCGGATGGGTCGAGGCGTGCGCGAAGCCGTTCAGCTCCTGCATCGGCAGCGCATCCATGTCGGCGCGCAGGCCGATGGCGCGCTTGGACGTGCCGTTCCTGATGATGCCGACCACGCCGGTCAGCCCCAGGCCGCGCACGATGGGAATGCCCCAGGCCGTCAGGCGCTCGGCCACCATGTCGGCGGTGCGCACCTCTTCGTAGCACAGCTCCGGATGGGCGTGCAGGTCGCGGCGGATAGCCTGCAACTCGGTCTGGAAGGCGAGGATGGGTTCCACAAGTTTCATTCGGGATCTCCTGGTCTTGTCATGCTGCTTGTCTTGTTTGCATTGCATGATTTGAACTATTGTAGCCTGCCTCAAACAGTCTTGATAGAGGAGGGTACGGAGGCCTCCGGAATCGTTTAAAGTATTGGTCTCACGCAGTTTTCCCCGCTGTTTTTACGCAGTTTTTCAAACGACAAGAACATGACCATCACCCACGTCCGTGCGACCTGCCCCCACGATTGCCCCGATACCTGCGCGCTGCTCGTCACCGTCGAAGACGGCGTCGCGACCGAGGTGCGCGGCGATCCGGAGCATCCGACCACGGCCGGGGTGTTGTGCACCAAGGTGTCGCGCTACGTCGAGCGCACCTACCATGCCGATCGCCTGCTGTACCCGATGCGCCGCGTGGGCCGCAAGGGCGAGGGCAAGTTCGAACGCATCAGCTGGGACCAGGCGATGGACGAGATCGCCACGCGCCTGAAGGACATCGCCGCGCGCGACCCGCAGGCCATCTTGCCCTACAGCTATGCCGGCACCATGGGCCTGGTGCAGGGCGACTCGATGTCGCTGCGCTTCTTCAACAAGCTGGGCGCCTCGCTGCTCGACCGCACCATCTGCGCCACGGCCGGCGCCACCGGCTACAAGTACAGCATCGGCGGCTCGGTGGGCACCGATATCGAGGAATTCCAGAACGCCAAACTGATCCTGATCTGGGGCGGCAATCCGATCGCCTCCAACCTGCACTTCTGGATGCGCGCCCAGGAAGCCAAGCGCCGCGGCGCGACCCTGATCGCCATCGATCCCTACCGCTCGCTGACGGCCGAAAAATGCCACCAGCACATCGCGCTGCTGCCGGGCACCGACGCCGCGCTGGCGCTGGGCATGATGCATGTGCTGATCGAGGAAGACCTGCTCGACCACGACTACATCGGGAACTACACCCTCGGCTTCGAGGAGCTCAAGGCGCGCGCCGCGCAATGGACGCCGGAACGCACCGCCGAGACCTGCGGCATCTCCGTCGAGGAAGTCGTGGAGCTGGCGCGCATCTACGGCCAGACCGCCAAGCGCGGCGAAGCGGCCGCGATCCGCATGAACTACGGCCTGCAGCGCGTGCGCGGCGGCGGCATGTCGGTGCGTAACATCGCCTGCCTGCCGGCCCTGGTCGGCGCCTGGCGCCATCCGGCCGGCGGCGTCCAGCTGTCGACCTCCGGCAGCTTCCCGGCCGACCGCGCGGCCCTGCAGCGCCCGGACCTCCTTGGCGGCCGCCTGCCGCGCACGATCAACATGACCACCATCGGCGACGACCTGCTCAAGGACGCCTCGCCGGGGTTCGGTCCGAAGATCGAAGCCGTGATCGTCTACAACGCCAACCCGCTGGCGATCGCGCCGGATTCGAGCAAGGTGCAGCAGGGCTTCGCGCGCGAAGACCTGTTCACGGTGGTGCTGGAACACTTCCGCACCGACAGCGCCGACTATGCCGACATCCTGCTGCCGGCCACCACCCAGCTCGAGCACGTCGATGCGCACCTGGCCTATGGCCACCTGTACATGATGGCCAACAACGCGGCCGTGGCGCCGGTGGGCGAGGCCAAGCCGAACACCGAATTCTTCCGCCTGCTGGCGGCGCGCATGGGCTTCGACGACCCCTGCTTCCTGGAGAGCGACGACGAGCTCGCGGCCCGGGCCTTCAACAAGAAGGATGCGCGCGCGATCCACTTCGACTGGGAATCGCTCAAGCGCAAGGGCTGGGAAAAACTGAACATGCCGGCCGCCCCCTTCGCCGAAGGCGGCTTCCCGACCCCGTCGGGCAAGTGCGAGTTTTATTCGAGCACCATGGCGAAGGACGGGCTCGATCCGCTCCCGACCTATATTGCACCGTACGAATCGGCCGCTTCCAACCCGAAGCTTGCCGAGAAATATCCGCTGGCGATGATCTCTCCACCGGCGAGGAACTTCCTCAACTCAACGTTTGTCAATGTGCAGAGCCTGCGCGCCACCGAGGGCGAGCCGCACCTCGATATCCACCCTGAGGATGCCGCCGCACGCGGCATCGGGCACGGGGATATGGCGCGCATTTTTAACGACCGCGGCTCGTTCGTCGCCCGCGCACGCGTGACCGACAAGGCGCGTCCAGGGCTGGTGGTGGGCTTGTCCATCTGGTGGAAGAAGCTTTCCAGCGATGGCAAGAACGCCAATGAAGTCACCAGCCAGCGTCTGACCGACATGGGCAGGGCGCCCACTTTCTACGACACCCTGGTGCAGGTCGAAAAGGCCGCCGCATCGATAACGCGAGATGAAACCGTCTAGATTTTCCCAGGCCTTCCGGCCCCTGATGGCCGCCGCTTGCGCGGCCCTGATGTTGTCAAGCTGCTCATCCCTCTCCTACTACTCCCAAGCCGCGCAAGGCCAGCTCGAACTGCTGACCGACTCGCGTCCCATCGACGACTGGATCGCCGATCCCCACACCAGCGTCAAGCTGCGCCACCGCCTCGAGACGGCGCGCCAGATCCGCCGCTACGCGATCCAGGAAATGAAGCTGCCCGACAACGGCAGCTACAGCAACTACACCCACCTGAAGCGCCCCTACGTGCTGTGGAACGTGGTCGCCACGCCCGAGCTCTCGCTCAAGCCCGTGCAATGGTGCTTCCCGGTGGCCGGCTGCGTGAACTACCGCGGCTACTACAGCAAGGCGGAGGCCCAGGCCTTCGCCAGGGACTTGCGCGCCAAGGGCCATGACGTCGAGGTCGGCGGCGTGCCCGCGTATTCCACGCTGGGCTGGTTCAGCGACCCGCTGATCTCGACCTTCATCAACTACCCGGACGCCCAGCTGGCGCGCATGCTCTTCCACGAGCTGGCGCACCAGGTCACCTATGTGCCGGGAGACTCGCAGTTCAACGAATCCTTCGCCAACGCCGTGGAAGAGGCGGGCGTGGAAGGCTGGCTGGAACGCTTCGGCAACCCGATGATGCGCGACGCCTACGACCGCTATGCGGCGCGCAAGAAGGACTTCCTGGCGCTGCTGCTCAAGTACCGCGGCGAACTGGAGCGTACTTACAAGAGCATGGCCCCCGACGGCGAGAAGCGCATGGCCAAGGCGCGCCTGTTCCTGGCGCTGAAGGACGACTACCAGGTGCTCAAGGCAAGCTGGGGCGGCTATGCGGGCTACGACAAGTTCTTCGAGGAGCCGCTGTCGAACGCCCACCTGGCCTCGATCGCCACCTACAACGATTTCGTGCCCGCTTTCCGGGCTTTGCTGCAGCGCGAAAGAACCTGGAACGGTTTCTATAAAGCCGTCAACCGGCTGGCCAAGCTGGAGAAGGCGGAACGCCACAAGGTGCTGAAGACGCTGGGGGCGACCGTGAGCCCGGCGCCGCTCGTGGTGCAGCGCAGCATGGTTGGCGCGAGGTAGAGGAGGCGTTCCAATCGCGCCGAAAGCGCTTGCGCATAGAAGCACTGCCCGATAGCATCATCATCGGCGATAACAAAGGCATAAGGCATGCGCGCGCGTGCGCGCTGCCTCACCAGCCAGGGCGCTCGACCACAACGATAACTAATTCGAGGCAGAGGCATCCGATGGAAAAAATTTGGCTCAAGTCGTATCCCCCGGGCGTCCCAACGGAGATTGATCCAGGTCAATACCGTTCACTGGTGCATTTGCTGGAAGAATCGTTCAGCACCTATGCCGACCGCAACGCGTATGTGTGCATGGACAAATTCATGACCTACCGCGAGCTGGACGCCTACTCGAAGAAGCTGGCGGCCTGGCTGCAGAGCCGGGGCATGGCGCCGGGCGCGCGGGTGGCGATCATGATGCCGAACGTGCTGCAGTATCCGGTCGCCATCGCTGCGATCCTGCGCGCCGGCTACACCGTGGTCAACGTCAATCCGCTGTACACGGCGCGCGAGCTCGAGCACCAGCTCAAGGATTCGGGCAGCGAAGCGATCATCGTGCTGGAGAACTTCGCGCACACGGTGCAGCAGGTGCTGGGCAAGACCCCGCTGCGCCACGTGGTGGTGGCGAGCATGGGCGAGATGCTGGGCGGCGTGAAGGGCATGCTGGTCAACTTCGTGGTGCGCAACGTCAAGAAGATGGTGCCGGACTTCGCGCTGCCGAACATGGTGCGCTTCAAGGACGCGCTGGCGCAGGGCAGCCGCATGCCGTTCAAGGCGCCGGAGCTGGACGCCGGCGACGTCGCCTTCCTGCAGTACACGGGCGGGACCACCGGCGTGTCGAAGGGCGCCACGCTCACGCACCGCAACGTGATCGCCAACCTGCTGCAGACCGAAGCCTGGGCCGCGCCCGGACTGCAGGGCCTGGCGCCGGACGAGCAGCCGGTGACCATCTGCGCGCTGCCGCTGTACCACATCTTCGCGCTGACGGCCTGCGCGATGTGGGGCA
>CBIHLT010000086.1:0-18640 GCA_966210615.1 uncultured Massilia sp. | reverse complement strand
GGCTTGCCGCCCGGGATGCGCAGCTCGATCAGCTTCTTGTCGCCGAACAGGGACAAGGCCTGGTTGGCCGCCAGCAGTTCGCCCCACTTGAAACTGCGCTCGACCGTGAGCACGTCGCGCTCGGTGTAGCCCTGGGCGCGCGCGGCCTTGCGGATGCGGTCGGCCGCTTCCAGCGCCAGCAAATGCTCGTCGCTGGTGATCACGTACAGCGGCGCCAGGCCCTTTGCCAGCTGTCCTTCGAGCGCTTCAAGCCGCAACTGCATTACGCGTTCACCTCAGCCAGCCACCGGCTTGATCGCGGCCAGCCGGCGCAGGATCTGCTGCACCAGGTCGGCCTGCATGTCGCGGTAGAGCAGCGCTTCTTCCGATTCCTTGGCCAGCACCTGGCTTTCGTCGAAAGCGATGTTGCGGCGCAGGGTCAGCTCGGTGGGCGCCAGCAGTTCGCGGTTGTTGGCGTCGCGCACCCGGAACACCAGGGTATAGCTCAGCGTGTATTCGCGCACCCGGCCCAGGCTGTTGAGCGAGAGGATGGTCTTGCCGCGCGACTCGGCCAGCACGTCGAACAAGGCCTGCGCCCTGGACGCGTCCGACTCGATGCGCACGGTTTCGGCCGCGCGCAGGTTGCGCTTGAGCTCAGTGCCCAGCGGCGAGGTCTCCGGGAAGGACAGCCAGATGCTCTGGAACGGCAGGTTGTACTGGCCGTTCGTACCGCGCAGCTGGAAGCCGCAGCCCGCGAGGACCGCCGCCGCCAGCACCACACTTACCAGGGTCTTGAATGCGCGCATTCGCTTACACCACGATGTTGATGAGTTTACCCGGCACGACGATGACCTTCTTCGGCGTGCCTTCGACGAACTTCTGCACTGCCTCGGAAGCCAGCGCGGCCGCCTCGATGGCCGCCTTGTCGGCGTCCTTGGCCACCTTGACCGAGCCGCGCAGCTTGCCGTTCACCTGGATCATCATTTCGATCTCGGACTGCTCCAGCGCCGCAGGGTCGACTTCCGGCCACTGCACGTTCAGGATGTCGCCGTAGGCCTGGGCATAGCCCAGGTCCTGCCACAGCGCGTGGGTGATGTGCGGCGAGACCGGGTTCAGCAGGCGCAGGAAGATCGAGAAGCCTTCGGCGATCACGGCGTTGGTCGCCGCGCCCTCTTCCAGCTTGGCCGATTCCAGGGTGTTCAGCATCTTCATGCAGGCCGACACCACGGTGTTGTACTGGATGCGCTTCAGGTCATAGTCGGCCTGCTGCAGCACCTTGTGCACTTCGCGGCGCAGGGTCTTCTGGGCATCGTCCAGCATGCCTTCCTGCTTGCCGGCCAGGGCCGCGCCGATGCGCTCGCGCTGCGCGTAGCCATAGGCCCACACGCGGCGCAGGAAGCGGCTGGCGCCTTCGACGCCGCTGTTCGACCATTCCAGGGTCTGTTCCGGCGGCGAGGCGAACATGGTGAACAGGCGGGCGGTGTCGGCGCCGTACTGCTCGATCTGGGCCTGCGGGTCGATGCCGTTGTTCTTCGACTTCGACATCTTCTCGGTGCCGCCCAGCTCCACCGGCTGGCCGTCGGCCTTGAGGATGGCGCTTTGCGGGCGGCCCTTGTCGTCAAACGTGAGTTCGACGTCGGCCGGGTTGAACCAGGTCTTCTTGCCGGCGGCGTCTTCGCGGTAGTAGGTCTCGTTCAGCACCATGCCCTGGGTCAGCAGGTTGACGAAAGGCTCGTCGAACTTGACCAGGCCGAAGTCGCGCATGACCTTGGTCCAGAAGCGCGCGTACAGCAGGTGCATGACGGCGTGCTCGATGCCGCCGATGTACTGGTCCATCGGCATCCAGTAATCGTTGCGCGCGTCGACCATGGCCTCGGACGAGCCCGGCGAGGTATAGCGCATGTAGTACCAGGACGAGTCGATGAAGGTGTCCATCGTGTCGGTCTCGCGGCGCGCCGGCTTGCCGCACTTCGGGCAGTCGCAGGCGAGGAAGGCCTCGTCCTTGTTCAGCGGGTTGCCGGTGCCGTCCGGGACCAGGTGTTCCGGCAGCACGACCGGCAGGTCCTGCTCGGGGACCGGCACCGCGCCGCAGTCGCCGCAGTGGATCATCGGGATCGGGGTGCCCCAGTAGCGCTGGCGCGAAATACCCCAGTCGCGCAGGCGGAAAGTGGTCTTCTTCTCGCCCAGGCCCTGGCCCGCGAGGTCGCCCGCCACGGCATTCACGGCGGCGGTGTAATCGAGGCCGTCGTACTTGCCCGAGTTGATGGTCTTGCCCTGCGCCTTGTCTCCGTACCATTCCTGCCAGCCGTCGAGCGAGAATTCCTGGCCTTCGACCGCCACTACCTGCTTGATCGGCAGGTCGTATTTCCTGGCGAAGCCGAAGTCGCGCTCGTCGTGCGCCGGCACGCCCATCACGGCGCCGTCGCCGTAGGTCATGAGGACGTAGTTGCCGACCCAGACCGGCACCTGCTCGCCGGTCACCGGATGGGTGACGGACAGGCCGGTCGGCATGCCTTTCTTTTCCATCGTGGCCATGTCGGCTTCGATCACGGAGCCCATCTTGCACTCGGCGATGAAGGCGGCGAGTTCGGGATTGTCCTTGGCGGCGTGCTGGGCCAGCGGGTGTTCCGCGGCTACGGCGCAGAAGGTCACGCCCATGATGGTGTCGGCGCGGGTGGTGAAGACCCAGAGCTTGCCGTCGTTGATCAGCTCACCGGCTTCGTCCATGACCACGTGCGGGAAGGCGAAGCGCACGCCGGTCGACTTGCCGATCCAGTTGGCCTGCATGATGCGCACGCGCTCCGGCCAGCCCGGCAGCTTGTTGTCGACGTAGTCGAGCAGTTCGTCGGCGTACTCGGTGATGCGTACGTAGTACATCGGGATTTCGCGCTTCTCGATCAGCGCGCCCGAACGCCAGCCTCGGCCGTCGACCACCTGCTCGTTGGCCAGCACGGTCTGGTCGATCGGGTCCCAGTTCACGGTGCCGGTCTTCTGGTAGATGATGCCCTTCTCGAGCATCTTGAGGAACATCCACTGGTTCCACTTGTAGTATTCCGGCTTGCAGGCGGTCATTTCGCGCGACCAGTCGATGGCCAGGCCCATCGACTCCATCTGCTTCTTCATGTGCGCGATGTTCGAATAGGTCCACTCCGCCGGCGGCACGTTGTTGGCCATCGCGGCGTTCTCCGCCGGCATGCCGAACGCGTCCCAGCCCATCGGCATCAGGACGTTGTAGCCGTTCATGCGCAGGTAGCGGTACATCACGTCATTGATCGTATAGTTGCGCACGTGACCCATGTGCAGCTTGCCCGACGGGTAAGGCAGCATCGAGCAGGCGTAATACTTGCCTTTTGGGAAACGCGGGTCGTTCTCGACGGCTTTGTAGGCGTCGATCGACTTCCAGTAGGCCTGGGCGGCCTGTTCGACTTCGGCTGGACTATATTTTTCTTGCATGATTTCTGCAGACGTAATGAGGGGTGGAACAGAACATTATACTGGTTCGTTTTGCACTGCGGCGAAGTGCGATGCCGTAGGGATAAGCAAGCGCTGTGGCCTTGTCTTTAAGGCCACAAACGCCAAACCGTCATCGCCGCGAAGGCGGGGATGACGGTTTTAGGGGTAACAGCGGGGTCTTGAGGCCGGTAGCCGGCTTAGCGCAGCACCAGTTCGAGCGCCGGCTTCTCGCCGTAATCCTCATAACGCTCATTGATCCCGCCCACGCAGAACGCGATCTCTTCCAGCAAATCCGGCGCCGCCGCCTTCATCTTGTCGGCATCGGCAATGACGATCTCCAGCACCTCGTTCGGCTTGAGCCGGAACTTGGTCATGTTTTCCTCGTCCCGCAAATAGCTCATGCAGTCGACCCAGGCGTCGATCGAATCCGCATACGACTCCGGAAAGCCGAACGCGCGCCGGCTCTCGGCGTGGAAGGAGGCCTCGTCGACGATGGCCGCGCCGTTCAGTTCCGCGACTGCCATATCAGGCCTTCAGCCCCAGCACGTCCTGCATGTCGTACAGGCCGTTCGGCTTGCCCGCCAGGAAGCGCGCGGCGCGCAGCGAGCCGTGGGCGTAGGTCACGCGGCTGCTCGACTTGTGGCTGATCTCGATGCGTTCGCCCGTGCCCAGGAACATCACGGTGTGGTCGCCCACCACGTCGCCGCCGCGCACGGTGGCGAAGCCGATGGTCGACGGATCGCGCTCTCCGGTCACGCCTTCGCGGCCGTAGACGGCGCATTCCTTCAGGTCGCGCCCCAAAGCATCCGCGATCACCTCGCCCATCTTGAGCGCGGTGCCCGAGGGCGCATCCACCTTGTGGCGGTGGTGCGCCTCGACGATCTCGATGTCGTAGCCTTCCGAGAAGCTCCTGGCCGCCATTTCCAACAGCTTGAGAGTCACGTTCACGCCCACGCTCATGTTCGGGGCGAACACCACGGCGGTCTTTTCAGCGGCGGCGCGGATCGCGGCCTTGCCGGCCTCGTCGAAGCCGGTGGTGCCGATCACCATCTGCTTGCCGTTGGCGGCGCAGTATTCCAGGTGATGCAGGGTGCCTTCCGGACGGGTGAAGTCGATCAGGATGTCGGCCTTGGCCAGGCCGGCCGCCAGGTCGGACTGGATGACCACGCCGGTCAGCTGGCCGGCGAAGGCGCCGGCGTCCATGCCGATGGACGGCGAACCGGCGACGTCCAGCGCGCCCGCCAGCTCCGCGTCCGGCGCGGCCTGGATGGCTTCGATCAGCATGCGGCCCATGCGGCCGCTGGCGCCGGCGACGGCGATCTTGAGCGGCGCGCTCATGGCTGGATCACCGGCGCACCGCCGACCTTGGCCGGTTCGACCGGGCGGGTTGCAGCCGTTTTCTTCGGGACCTTGGCCGGGCCGGCGATGCGGTCGATGTAGTCGCGCTCGCTCGGCAGGTTGCCGCCTTCGAAGCGCTCGACCACGTTGTCCTTGAAGTAGACGGTCACGCGGCTGGTGGTCAGCTCGCCGTTGCCGCGCGCGAGGTAGAACGGGTAGTCCCAGCGGTCCGCGTGGAAGGCGTCGGTCAGCAGCGGGCTGCCGAGGATGAAGCGCACCTGGTCGCGGGTCTGGCCGACCTTCAGCTGGGCCAGCATCTCCTGGGAGACGAAGTTACCTTGCTGGATGTCCGGACGGTAGGGCGAGAACACCCACAGGAACTTCTGCAGCTTGGTGACCTGGGTGGTCTGCGCGCCCGCGTTGGCGGCGGCGGCCGATTTTTCGGCAGCAGCGGCGGCGGCGGCCGGGTCCGTATTCACCGGCGCGGCCGGACGCGTCTGGTTGCGCCAGCTGGCGCAGCCCGAGAGCATCAGGGTGCACGCGAGGCCTGCCGCGAGGGCAGCCCGGGCAGAGAATCGATGAAAAACGGCATGTTTGACGCGCATAGATAACCTCAAAACGTTTGAGCGGGAGCTCCAAAACGCTATATCATAAAGCACTCCGCCAAACTACGAGCAACAAACATGAGTAACAACCCGACCGACCTGAAGGCCAGCGGCCTGAAGGCTACCCTGCCGCGACTGAAAATCCTGGAGATTTTCCAGAACAGCGAAGTGCGGCACCTGACGGCGGAAGACGTCTACAAGATTCTGCTGGCCGATAACATGGACGTGGGCCTGGCGACCGTCTACCGGGTGCTGACCCAGTTCGAGCAGGCTGGCCTGCTCAACCGTAACCACTTCGAGACGGGCAAGGCCATCTACGAGCTGAACGCCGGCTCGCACCATGACCACCTGGTGTGCCTGGATTGCGGGCATGTCGAGGAGTTCTACGACGAAGAGATCGAGTCGCGCCAGCACAAGATCGCGACCGAGCGTGGGTACAAGATTGCCGAGCATGCGCTGGCGATCTACGGTAACTGCGTGAAGGTGAATTGTCCGAGGAAGCAGTAAATACGCTTTGGCTGTGCGGCGAACTTGGGTCCCCGCCTGCGCGGGGATGACGTGCTAGAGCAGGTAGCCCAGATCGCTTATCGTCGTCCGCAGCCTTTGAACGTCATCCCCGCGAAGGCGGGGACCCAAGTTCAGAAGCACGCCACGAGCGTGTTTTTTTACGGCTGGCTGAGCGCGTTCGACAGCAACTTCGCCGTAATATCCACGATCGGAATCACGCGCTCATAGGCCATCCGCGTCGGCCCGATCACCCCCAGGGTCCCGACGATGCGCCCGTTGACCTCGTAGGGCGCCGTCACTACGCTCATCTCGTCCATCGGCACCAGCTTCGACTCCCCGCCGATGAAGATCTGCACCCCGCCCGCCTTGCTGGACACGTCCAGCAGCTGCATCAGCCCGGTCTTCTGCTCGAACATCTCGAACATCTGGCGCAGCGAAGTCATGTTGGAGGACAGGTCGGACACCGACAGCAGGTTGCGCTCGCCGGCGATCACCATGTCGTCGCCGTCGGCCATCGCTTCGCTGCCCGCCTCCACCGCCGCGTGCATCAGGCGGCCCATGTCGTCGCGCAGCTGGCGCAGCTCGCCCGTCAGGCGGGCGCGCACCTCGTCGAACGTGAGGCCGGCGTAGTTCTGGTTCAGGTAATTGGCCGACTGGGTCAGCTGGCCCGGCGTGTAGTCCACGTCGGTCAGCAGCAGGCGATTCTGCACGTCGCCGCGCGGGTCGACGATCACCAGCAGGATCCGCTTCTCGGACAAGCGCAGGAATTCGATCTGCTGGAACACCGACTCGCGGCGCGGGCTCTGCACCACGCCGGCGAACTGCGACAGCGAAGACAGCATCTGGGCCGCGTTGGCGATGATCTTCTGCGGCTGCTGTACCGGCAGGCGCATGCGCTCGGCGGCGACGGCCTGCTCGTCGATGTGCCGCACGGTCAGGAGGGTGTCCACGAACAGGCGGTAGCCGCGCGGCGTCGGAATGCGCCCCGCCGAGGTGTGCGGGCTGGCCACGTAGCCCATCTCCTCGAGGTCGGCCATGATGTTGCGGATCGTCGCCGGCGACAGGTCAAGGCCGGAAATCTTCGACAGCGCGCGTGAGCCTACCGGCTGGCCGTCGGCGATATAGCGTTCGACGAGCGCTTTGAGCAGGGTTTGGGCACGGTGATCGAGTTGCATGATTCCTGGGAGCAAAAGAGTTGCTGCCTATATTATAAGTACGTGGGGACGCCGCGCAGCAAGTACAAGGCGGTACACGCCCGGACATGCGCCGGCTCAAGCATCAGTCGTGTTCGCGCCTGAGCCAGTCGATCAGTTCGTCCAGGCTCGTCACCTCGGCGTCGGGCTCCACCAGGTGCGGTATCTCGTTGCGCTTGCCGACCCGGTTCATCCAGACGGCGCGCAGGCCGGCGCGCTGGGCGCCCTGGACGTCGAGCAGCAGGTCGTCGCCCACGTACACGGCCTCGGAAAAGCGCACGCCGAGCGCCGCGCAGCCGGCCTGGAAGATCTCGGGAGCGGGCTTGGCCTTGCCGAACTGGTGGGCGGCAACCGAGGCGTGGAAGTGGCGCGCCAGGCCGATGGTCTCCAGGTCGGCGTTGCCGTTCGTCACGGAACCGATCCGCACCCGGCTCTTCAGGCGCAGCAGGCCGGGCACCACGTCGTCGTAGGGAATCACGGCATTGCGCGCGGCAAAGAACTCAACCATGGCCAGCTCCACCTTGGCGGTATCCTCGCCCGCCTGCTCGAAGGCGGCGATCAGGCCGGCGCGGCGCAGCGCGCCCAAATCGAGCTGGAATTCGGGGCGGCTGGCCAGCAATTCCAGGCGCGCCTGGCGCAGGGTTTCGATCGTATATTGCTGCGCCACGCGCGGCGCATGCTCGGCCAGCCAGGCGTACAGGATCTTTTCTGCTTCGATGATCACGGGCGCGATCGGCCACAAGGTGTCGTCAAGATCGAACAGAACGGCTTTTGGCCAGGGTTTCGTCATGGTGCGCGGGGGAGAGGAAGTCCCCCCAAGCATAGCGAGCCGGTCCTCGAAAATCAATCGCGTACAGACGTCGTTACACCGTGATACAAAGGCAAATGGACCAGCTGCTTGCCAAATGGACTAAAATGTCGGGCGATTTTGTCTCATTGTGCGCGCACGCCGCCCATTTTCCCTGATTTGCCTTTTTCCCGTCCGATATTTTGGAGTAAGTACATGAAGAGTTCCTACCTGCGTGCCGGCGCCGTGCTGGCATGCACGCTCGCGCTGTCCGCCTGTGGCGGCAGCGGTGATGGCGAGCTCGCCATCGGCGGCAGCTTCTCCGGCGTCACCAAGACCGGCCTGGTGTTGACCAACAACGGCGGCTCGGACTACGCAGTCCCGCCGAACAGCAGCGGCATCGGCTCGTACTACTTCCCCACCCTGGTGGAAACCGATTCCCAGTACAACGTCGAGGTCAAGAGCGTGCCGGACAACGTCGAAAAGTGCGACGTCCTCGGCGCCCGCGGCCGCGCGGTCTTCGCGACCAACCGCGTCGACATCGTCTGCACCTTCAAGACCCACGCCCTGGGCGGCACCGTGTCCGGCCAGACGGGCGAACTGGTGGTGGTCAACGGCACCGACCGCGTGACGATTCCGGCCGGCGCGACCAGCTTCGCCATGGCCAAGGTGCCGCAGGACGGCGTCTACGGCCTCGCCATCCTGACCCAGCCGGCCGGCCAGACCTGCACGATCGCCAATGCCAGCGGCATCATGGGCGCCGCCGCCATCAGCAACGTGGCCATCACCTGCACCACCAACAACGCGTAATTCTCAGGAGTCACTACATGAAGTCTTCCCTGATCCGTCCCGCGCTCGCGCTGGCGCTGGCCCTGGGTCTGTCCGCCTGCGGCGGCGGCGGCAAAGCCGAGTTCACGGTGGCCGGCACCGTCAACGGCCTGGTCTATCCGGGCCTCATCCTGATCACCAACGGGATGGAAATCGCGGTCGCCCCGCCCGCCACGCCCGGCGGCGTCGTCACCTATGCCTTCCCGAACAAGCTCGAGTATGGTGACGAATACCACGTCACCTTCAAGGGCCAGCCTGCCCACCAGACTTGCGGCTTCGCCACCACCTACCGCGATCCGATCAACAAGGACACGGCCGGCCGCCTGCCCAAGATCGACGTGGTCGTCAACTGCGAAATCCAGGACCACACCATCGGCGGCAAGGTCACCGGCCTGACGGTGGACGGCCTGGTGCTGACCAACGGCAGCAACGGCGGCGTGCTGACCTTGACCAAGGCCGCGACCACCTATGTGATGCCGGCAACGGTGTTCTACGGACAGACCTACGGGGTGACCGTGCTGACCCAGCCTGCCGGCCTGACCTGCACCGTGGCGAAAGCCGTGGGTGTCATGGGCGACGCCGACATCACGGACATGGACGTCACTTGCGTGCCGCGCACCTGATAGATATACACAATTCTTATGTCGAGTATGCGAAAGGAAAATTGGACTTATATGCTGTAACGCAGCATACTTGCTCCTGTCTCCTCCAACTCTCCTCAGAAAAGAATTGGATTTAGCCCGCCTCTCCGGCGGGCTTTTTTTTGCCCGCGCGCATAGAGGCAGCCTCTCAGCGCGCGGCGCTGACCTTGACGACGGCGATCTTGGCCGTGCCGACCGAGACCTGGGCGGCATAGGCGTCGGACGCCTTTTCGGTCGCCGCCACCGCATAGCTGCTGCCGCCGGTGACGATCAGGGCTGCGACAAAGATGGCTTCCATGTGCTTGAGGACGTTCATGATGTGCTCCTTCGGGGTGTGTTGTGAGCCAAAGCGGCTGTCGATGGAAGCACTATAGGAAAAGGCGCGGCCAGGCTCCAGCGCCGTGCGACGGAGTGCAAAAAAGCCTGGCTGGAATGGCGAAAAAGCGCGATGGGGTGCGCTTGTGCGGCGCAATAAAGCAGGGTTGGCGGCGGGGCCGCCGCCCCTGCGCCGGATCAGAGCAGCTTGGCCAGGGCGACGTACTGCTCGAGGCCCACGGCTTCCGGACGGGCGCCCGGATCGATGCCGGCTTCCACCAGCTGGGCTTCGGTGAACATGCCGGCCACGCAGTTGCGGATCACCTTGCGGCGCTGCGAGAAGGCCTTGGCCACCACCTGCTCCAGCTTGCCCGCATCGCAGGCCAGCCGTTCGCGCTTGGGAATCATGCGCACGATCGCCGAATCCACCTGGGGCGGCGGGTCGAAGGCCTCGGGCGGGACGATGAACAGCAGCTCCATGTCGTAGCGCCACTGCAGCATCACCGACAGGCGGCTGTAGGCCTTGGTGCCCGGCTCGGCCACCATGCGCTCCACCACTTCCTTCTGCAGCATGAAATGCTGGTCCTCGACCAGGGGCGCGAATTCGGCCAGGTGGAACAGCAGCGGGCTCGAGATGTTGTACGGCAGGTTGCCGACCACGCGCAGCCGCTGTCCTTCCGGCACGGGAATCGATCCGAAGTCGAACTTGAGCGCGTCGCCCGAGTGCACCGTGAGGCGCTCGCGCGGATAGGCTTTTTCCAGGCGCGCCACCAGGTCGCGGTCCAGCTCCACCACATGCATGTGGTCGAGGTCCTTGAGCAGCAGCGCCGTCATCGCCGCCAGGCCCGGGCCGATCTCGACCATCGCTTGGCCGCGGCGCGGCCCGATGGCGTCGATGATGTTGTTCAGGACGTGGGAGTCGGTCAGGAAGTTCTGGCCGAAGCGCTTGCGTGCGACGTGTTTCATGTATTGCTTTCTTGTTATTGCTTGGATGAGGCGACCATCAGCATGGCGGCGCGGATCGCCTCCTCCATGCTGCCGCAGTCGGCCAGGCCGAGTCCCTGGGCCGCCAGGTCGAGCGCGGTGCCGTGGTCGACCGAGGTGCGGATCAAGGGCAGCCCGAGGGTGACGTTGATGCCGCGCCCGAAGGTGGCGTACTTGAGCACCGGCAGGCCCTGGTCGTGGTACATCGCCAGCACGCAGTCGGCGTCCTTCAGGTAGCGCGGCTGGAACAGGGTATCGGCCGGATACGGGCCGCGCGCATCGATGCCGCGGGCGCGCGCGCCCTCCAGCACCGGCCCGATGACCTCGATCTCCTCGCGGCCCAGGTAGCCGTTCTCGCCCGCGTGCGGGTTCAGGCCGGTGACCAGGATGACGGGCTTGGCGATGCCGAACTTGGCGCGCAGGTCGGCGTCGATGATGTCGATCACCCGGGCCAGGCTGTCGCGCGTCAGCGCGCCGGACACGTCCTTGAGCGGCAGGTGGGTGGTGGCCAGCGCCACGCGCAAATAGGGCTGGTCCTGGCCGGGCGAGCCGGCCAGCATCATGACCACCTTGGACGTGCCGGTCTTTTCGGCCAGGTATTCGGTATGGCCGGAAAACGCGATGCCGGCGTCGTTGATGGTGCTCTTCTGGAGCGGCGCGGTGACGATGGCGTCGAACCAGCCTGCCCGCACGCCTTCGATGGCCAGGTCGAGCGTGGCCAGCACCGCGCGGCCGTTCTCGGCATCGAGCTTGCCGGGCACCACGTGGGCCGCCAGCGGCACGTCGATCACGGCCAGGCGCTCGGCGCCGAAGTGCGGCAGGCCGCCGTTGCGCAGGGCCTGGACCGACAGCGCCGACAGGCGGATTTCCGGGTCGATCAGGCTGGCGGTGAGCGCCAGGAAGGCGGCGTCGCCGACCAGCACGCAGTTGGCCTCGCGGCGCAGCGCCCACGCCGCCCGGATCGAGATCTCGGGGCCGATGCCGGCCGGTTCGCCGACCGTGACGGCAAGCGTCGGCCGGGGCGCGAACGGCGCGGCCATGGGCTTACTGCTCCTCGCGGAACTCGACGTAGGCGCGGTCGCGCACCTGGCGCAGCCAGTCTTCCATCGCTTCCTGCATCTTGCGTTCGCGGATGACGTTGCGCGCCTGGTTGCGCTCCTTCTGCTGGGTCACGTCCTGGCTCTTGCGCTCGATCACCTGGATCAGGTGGAAGCCGAACGGCGACTGGATCACGTCCGAGACTTCGCCCGGCTTCAGGTTGTTCATCGCGTTCTCGAACTCGGGCACGGTGTCGCCCGGATCCAGCCAGCCCAGGTCGCCGCCCTTGCTGGCCGAGCCGTCCTGCGAGTGCAGGCGCGCCAGTTCCTCGAAGGTGCCGGCATTGTTGGCCATCTTTTCCTTCAGCTCCAGCAGCTTGCGCTTGACCTCGCCCTCGGTCATGGTCGGGGTGGGCTTGATCAGGATGTGGCGCGCGTGGGTCTGCTGCACCACCGCCTTGTCGTTCGATTCCGCCAGCGAGCGCTTGTTGCTCATCTTGAGGATGTGGAAGCCGACATTGGTCTTGATGATCTGGGTGACCTGGCCCGGCTGCAGCTTGCGCAGCTCGCCCGCGAACACCGGCGGCAGGCGGTCCGGGTCGCGCCAGCCGATGTCGCCGCCCTTCAGGGCGTCCGGCGCGTCCGAATAGGTGGCGGCGGTCTTGGCGAAGTCGGCGCCGGTGCGCAGCTGGCGCATCACTTCCTCGGCGCGCGCGCGGCGTGCGGCGATCTGCTCGGGCGAGGCGTTTTCGGGCACGCGCACCAGGATCTGCGAGAGCTCCATCTCGACCTTTTCGGCGGCCGCGGCCTTGCTTGCCGCCAGGTAGGTGTCGACCTCGGCTTCCGAGATCTGGATCTTGCTGTCGACCTCGTGCTCGCGCAGGCGCTGCATCATGATCTCGTTGCGGATGTCTTCGCGGAACTGCGAATACGGCAGGCCCTCTTTTTCCATCTGGTTGCGCAGTTCCTGCACCGACATCTTCTGGCCTTCGGCGATGCGGCCGATGGTGGCGTCCAGGGTGCGGTCGTCGACGCGCACGCCCATTTCCTTGGCCAGCTGGAGCTGGGCGCGCTCGACGATCATCGACTCGACCACCTGGCGCTCCAGGGTGGCCTGGTCCGGCAGCTGGCCGCCGCGCGCCTTCAGGTTCTGCGCGACCTGGGCCACGCGGCCCGCCACTTCGTTCTTCGTGATCACTTCGTCATTGACGACGACGTGGATCGAGTCGATCACCTTGGCGTTGCTCGAGGCCGGCGGCAGGAAGCCGCTGCCCGGCTTGGCGGCCGCGGCCTGGGCCATGACCTGGCCGGTGGTGAGCGCGCACAGCAGCGCCGCGGCGAGCGAGAGGGCTCGCGTGTTCTTGTGCAAACGGGTAGTACGCTTCATCTGGAAAGCACTCATTCAGGATGTTTCAATCACGGGCGGCCGACGTTCGAATTCAGCCGCGTATAGCCCGGGATGCTCTTGTTGAACGTCTCGAGCGGGTTGTTGCCCAAGCTGAGGCGCGACAGGCCGGTGAGCTCGAGCTGGAAGAAGATCGGTGTCGACGTGGTCTGGGCCGCGGTCACGAAGCGCTGCGCCCCCATCCGGAGCACCCAGCAATCGGCCTTGTATTCGAGACCGATCAGGCTCTCGATCAGCTTGCCGCCGCGCGACGGGTTGGTCGCCTGCCCCACGCCGTAGGAGCGCAGCGCATAGCTGATCCGGCCCACGCCATACCAGCGTTGCGAGATCGGCCACTGCGCCGACAGGTCGACGTTGCGGAAGCTGTCGCGCTGATAACGGTATTCCGCGTTCACCACCTTCATCCGTCCCGGCGTCCACTGCACCCCCGCGTTCGAGCTGTACAGGCTGCTGCCGGTTGCGTCGTATTGTACGCCGCTATCGAAGCTCCAGGTCTCGGAAATGCGGCCCGATGCCGCCAGCAGCACGTCCGAGCGGCTCTGGTGGCTGGCCTCGTTCGGCAGGCGCACGCGCGGCTCTTCGAAATAGATGCGCTGGCCGAAGGCAAGGCGAAGGCGCTCGGCGCCGTCCGGCTGGATGAAGCGCGAGACCACGGCGGCGGTCAGCTGGTTGGCGTCCGAGACCCGGTCCAGGCCCACATAGCGGTTCTCGCTGAAGAGCTGGGCGTAGTTGAAGCCGGCGCGGCCGGTGTCGAACACCGGGATGTCGTCCTGGTTCTTGTACGGCGTGTACACGTAGAACAGGCGCGGCTCCAGGGTCTGGGTGACGGCGCGGCCGAACAGCGAGCCCTCGCGCTCGAACACCATGCCGCTGTCGAGCGAGAAGGTGCCCACCGAGCGCGACACCTTGGTCGGCAGGCGGCTGCCGTCCGGGCGCAGGCCGCCGCCAGCGATATGGTCGTAGTCGACGTCGTACTTGGCGGCGTTGGCGATCAGCTTGGGCGTGACGAACCATCCCGGGCGCACGATCGGATAGCTGATCTGGCCCACTGCCACGGCGCGGTTGCCGCGCACGAAATCCGGGTGCCAGAAGCGGGTCGCCTCGGCGTCCACCGCCCAGTCGAAGCCGGCCACGTCGTAGCGGCCGGCGTGGAAGTTAATCTGCGGCAGGCGGTCGTAGGGGCGCGGCACCGTCAGGCTCGGGTTGGTCGCCGCGGCCGGATCCTGCAGCACCTGGTAGTTCTGGGCGCGCGCGGCCAGGCTCCAGTACTGGCCCACGTAATCGGTGCGCAGCTCGCGCAGCAGCTGGCGCTCGGCCGATCCCGAGACCGAACGCGAGAAGTCGGACGGGTATTCGTCGTCCGAGGCGCCGTGCAGGTTCCAGCCGAACGACCAGTTCGGGCGGATCGCCTGGTTGTGCACCGAGTCGGCGCGCCAGCGTGTGGTGTCGGTCTTGCGGTCGCTCGGCAGCACCTCGATGTGGGTCTCGCCGTTGTAGGCGGCGCCCAGGTAGCGGCCGGTGGCGCCCAGCTGCAGGCCGCGGTCGAACATCATGCGCGGATACAGGGTCAGGTCGCGGTTGGGCGCGATGTTGACGTAGTAGGGCACCATGAACTCGGCCTTGCCCTGGGAGCCGAAGCCCACCGAGGGCGGCAGCCAGCCGGAGCGGCGCTCGCCGGAGAGCGAGAACGAGAGCGCGGGCGTGCCCAGGATCGGCACGTCCTTGAAGTAGATGACGGTCTTGCCGGCGATGCCGACGTCGCGCCCGCTATCCAGGCGCAGGGTGCTGGACTTCAGGTACCAGTCCGGGTCCGGGCCTTCGCAGGTGCTGTAGGTGCCGTTCTGCACCAGGGCCTGGTTCTCGCCGAGGAAGTCGATGCGGTCGGCGCGGCCCTGGCCGTTGGTCGCCTCCAGGCGGTACTGGGGATGCAGCACCCAGCCCCTGCCGGTCTCGAGGTTCAGCTGCAGCGCATCGCCCTTGTAGCGGTCGCCGAAGCGCCACATATTGACGTTGCCGCTGGCCGTGACCTCGTCCTCGACCCGCATGTAGCAGGCGGTATCGGCGGTGATGCCGGTCTGGCCACGCTGGATCTCGACCTTGCGCTCGAGGTTCAGCTGGCGGTCGGGACGGCCGCTGATGTCCTCGGCCTTGATGACGACCGGCAGATCCTGCTCTTCAGTCTGTGGCGTGGGGGAAACACTCTGGGCCCATGCGGGCGCCGCGGCGGCGGAGACCAAAGCATAGAGCGCGAGCGTCTGCCGCGGGGGGAAAGGTTGGGCCGTAAACCAGCTCATGGACGTTCAGCGTGCGCCATAAAGGGCGGTATTTTTTGAATGAATCCCTTATTATAGGGGAATTACCTCAACCAACCGGATTCACCAGGCTGCTTCATGTCTTCTTTGTATCAAACCTCCCTTTCTTCCGCCGACCGGGATGCACGCCTGGCGCAGCTGAACGCATGGCTGGCGACGACCGGCCTGGTGGACGTGGGGACCGGCCGCCCGGCATCCGCCGACGCCAGCTTCCGCCGCTACTTCCGCTATGACGTGACCCCTGGGTTGCGCGAAAAACTGGGCGCCACCCTGGTGGCCATGGACGCCCCGCCCGAGCGCGAGAACGTCCCCGCCTTCATCCACGTCCAGGGCCTCCTGACCGAGGCCGGCGTCCATGCGCCTGCGATCGTCGCGCGCAAGGTCGACGACGGCTTCCTGCTGCTGTCCGACCTGGGCGCCACCACCTACCTGGCGCGCCTGGACCCGGACAATGCGGCCTTCATGTATTCGGACGCCGTCGACGCCCTGATCAAGTTCCAGCTCGCCAGCCAGCCCGGCGTGCTGCCGGAGTTCGACCGCGCCTTCGTGCTGCGCGAGATGAACCTGTTCCCCGAGTGGTACATCGGGCGCCACCTGAACGTGACCCTGGACGAGAAGCAGCAGGCGCAACTCGACAAAGTCTTCGAGGCGATCACCGCCAACGTGCTGGCGCAGCAGCAGGTCTACATGCACCGCGATTTCCATTCGCGTAACCTGATGTTCCTCGACCAGGGCAACCCGGGCGTGCTGGACTTCCAGGACGCGGTCTACGGCCCGGTCACCTACGACCTGGCCTCGCTGCTGCGCGACGCCTATATCCAGTGGGACGAAGAGATCGTGCTGGACTGGGTGGTGCGCTACTGGCAAAGCGCCAAGCAGGTGGGCCTGCCGGTCAATCCGGACATCGACGCCTTCTACCGCGACTTCGAATTCATGGCCCTGCAGCGCCACCTGAAGATCCTCGGCATCTTCTGCCGCCTGAACTACCGCGACAGCAAGCCGGTCTACATGGGCGACCTGCCCACCGTGATGGACTACGTGCGCAAGACGGCCAACCGCTACACCGAACTCAAGCCGCTGCTGCGCCTGCTCGATTCGCTCGAGAACAAAGGCCCGCAGGTCGGCTACACCTTCTGACGGACATTCCATGAAAGCGATGATTTTCGCCGCCGGCCGCGGCGAGCGCATGCGCCCGCTCACCGATTCCTGCCCCAAGCCCCTGCTCAAGGTGCGCGGGCGTCCGATGATCACCTACCACGTGCTGAACCTGGTGCGCGCGGGGATCACCGAGATCGTCATCAACCACTCCTTCCTCGGCCACATGATCGAGGAGGAACTGGGCGACGGCAGCCGCTACGGCGCGCGCATCGTCTACTCGCACGAGCCGACGCCGCTGGAAACGGCGGGCGGCATCGCCAACGCCCTGCACCTGCTGGGCGACGAGCCTTTCCTGGCTGTGTCGGGCGACATCTATGCGCCCTACTTCGATTTCTCGCAGGTGGTCGACGTCCTGAAGGACAAGGACATGCTGGGCATTCCCTACCCGGAAGACAAGCGCGACATCGCCTGGCTGTGGCTGACGCCGAACCCCTGGCACAACCCGGAGGGCGACTTCGCGCTCGACATGTACACCTTGAGGAACGACGGCCCCGCCAAGTGGAACTTCGCCGGCATCGGCGTCTACCGGCCCGAGATGTTCGAAGGGATCAAGCCGGGCGACTTCGTCAAGTTCGGCCCCCTGATGCGCAAGTACATCGAGCAGGGCCGCGTGGGCGGCGAGCTGTATGAAGGCCCGTGGGTCAATGTCGGCACCGTGCGCCAGCTGGAAGAACTGAACGCGCCGCTGGGGGCGGTGGTGCGCGTCGCCCCATGACGCGGGATGTCGCCTGCCATGTGGCGCGGCGCGCGCGCCTGGCTGCGCAGATGCAGCCTGGGTCGGTGGCGGTGCTGGCCACCGCGCCGGAAGTGGCGCGCAACAGCGACACCGAGTATCCCTACCGGCACGACAGCTATTTCTATTACCTGACCGGCTTCGCCGAGCCCGAGAGCGTGCTGGTGCTGGTCGCCGCGCAGGGCGATGCGCCCGCGCGGGCTATCCTGTTCTGCCGCGAGAAGAACCTCGAGCGCGAGATCTGGGATGGCTTCCGCTACGGTCCCGAGGCGGCGCGCATCGAATTCGGCCTCGACGAGGCTTACCCGGTGGGCGAGCTCGATGCGAAGATGGCATCCCTGCTCGCCAATGTCCCCGCCCTGTACTACGCGCTCGGCCACAGCGCCGCGCTCGACGCCCAGGTGGCCGGCTGGCTCAAGGCCGTGCGCGCCCAGGGCCGCAGCGGCGTCACCGCGCCGGGCACCATGCATCACCTTCCCGGCATCCTCGACGAGATGCGCCTGCTGAAGGACGAGCATGAACAGGGCCTGATGCAGCGCGCCGCGATCATCAGCGCCCAGGCGCACGCGCGCGCCATGCGTGTCGCTCGGCCGGGCATGTTCGAGTACGAGCTCGAGGCCGAGCTGCTGCACGAATTCCGCCGCAACGGCGCCCAGTTCCCGGCCTATACCCCGATCGTCGCCTCGGGCGCGAACGCCTGCGTGCTGCACTACAACGCCAACAACCGGCAGATGCTGGACGGCGAGCTGGTGCTGATCGACGCCGGCTGCGAGTTCGATGGCTACGCAGCCGACATCACGCGCACCTGGCCGGTGAACGGCCGCTTCAGCGCGCCGCAGCGGCGCTTGCATGAACTGGTGCTGCAGGCGCAGGCCAGCGCCTTCGCCGCCATCGTGCCGGGCCAGCCCTACAGCGCCATGCACGACGCCGCCGTGCACGTGCTGGCGCAGGGCATGCTCGACCTGGGCCTGCTGGACAAGGGCAGGTTCGGTACCGCGGAAGCCGTGATCGCCGAGCGCGCCCACCAGCAGTTCTACATGCACGGCACCGGCCACTGGCTGGGCATGGACGTGCACGACGTCGGCGCCTACCGCGACCTGCAGGCCGCCAGCAAGCCCTCGCGGCCCCTGGTGCCGGGCATGGCGGTGACCGTGGAGCCGGGCATCTACGTACGTCCGGCCGAAGGCGTGCCGGAGGAGTACTGGCACATCGGCATCCGGATCGAGGACGACGTGATCGTCACCGACAATGGCTGCCGGGTCCTGAGCGGCGCCGCGCCCAAGGGCGTGGACGAGATCGAAACCCTGATGCGGGAGGCGCAATGACGGACGAGGTACGCGAATTCGACGTCGCGGTATGCGGCGC
>CBIHLT010000085.1:0-18858 GCA_966210615.1 uncultured Massilia sp. | reverse complement strand
CGCCCGCGGCGTGCCGGCAGGCGCGGACAGTGCATTCCACATCAACAGCTCGTAGCCCTTGAGTCCGGCCTCCGCCAGCGTCGGCACGTCGGGCAAGGCCGCGGAACGGACCGGGCCCGTCGTGGCCAGGGCGCGGATCTTCCCGGACTGGATGTGCGGGACATTGGCCGCGATGCCGTCGAAGGCGACCTCGACGTCCCCCGAGAGCATTCCCTTCACCACCTCCGAGGCGCCGCGGTATGGCACCTGGACCAGCTTGATGCCGCTCTGCCGCGTGAACATCTCGCCCGCGAGCTGCGTGGACGTGGTGCTGGAGCCGTAGTTGATGCTGCCGGGCTGGGCCCGGGCGGCGGCCACTAGGTCGGCCACCGTCCTGAAGGGCGTCCGGTCGGTTGCGGTGAGCACCAGGGACTGGCGGGCGACGATCGAGATGGACGCGAAATCCTTGATCGGATCGTAGGGCAGCCGCGAATACAGCGCCGGGTTCAGCGTGTACGTCGAATCCAAGGGCATGAACAAGGTGTAGCCGTCAGGTGCGGCGCGGGCGGCCTCCTGCGCCGCGATCAGCGTGTTGGCCCCGCCCTTGTTGTCCACGACGACGGGCTGGCGCCACTTCTCGGACAGGCGTTGCGCGATCGCGCGGCCCAGCACGTCGGCGGGACCGCCGGCCGGGAAGGGCACGATCAGGCGCACCGGCCTGGCGGGGAAGCTGGTCGCGGCCTGCGCCTGCGCCTGCGCCGCGGCGGGCAGGACCGGCAGCATAAGCATCGGGACGAACAGCGCGGCGCGCGGCGCCACGCGGCGCAGCAGATGGAACATGGGCATGGGGGTCTCCTATTTCTCGTGATCGCGGGGGGGTCGGCGGCGCCGGAGCGGGCCGCTCAGAACCCGTACAACTGCTCGGGGTTGCGCACCAGGATCCGGTGGCGCAGCGCTTCGTCGGGCACCCAAGTCAGCATCTGGTCCAGCAGGTCCGTGGTGTTGGGCATCTCGCCCTTGAACGAGACGTGCGGCCAGTCGCTGGCCCATACCAGGCGGTCCGGCCGGGCGGCCAGCAGCGCCTGGATGTAGGGCACCATGTCCTCGTACGGCGGAGGGAGTGCCGACATCCGGTAGCCGCAGGACAGCTTGACCCAGCATCGCCCCTTGTTTACCAGCCTCAGCAGCGCCTGGAAGCCAGGCTGCCCCAAGCCGTCACCGGGCCTGAGAGAGCCCATGTGGTCAATCACGACATCGGTGGGCAGTTCGCGCAGGGTGGGCTCCATCTCGGCCAGCGGAGCCCGGCCCTGGTCATCCATGACGTGGAGCTGCACATGCCAGCCCAGGCGGGCGATGCGCGCCGCGAGCGTCGGCATCTCGGCCAGCGGGACGGCGCCGGCATGGCCGATGTTGTAGCGCACTCCCCGCACGCCGACTTCGTGCAGGCGGTCCAGTTCGGCCTCCTGCACGTCGGCCCGCAGCGCGACGACGACGCGCGCCGGCCGGCCCAGCTCGGCCACCGCCGCTAGGTGCCGGCGGTTGTCGGTGCCGTAGCCGCTGGGCTGCACGAGCACTAGGCGCTCAACGCCCAGGGTGTCGTGCAACGCGCGCAGCTGCGCCGGCAAGGCATCGGGCACATCGAAGGCGCGCGTCGCGGCCACCGGATAGCGGTCAGCGGGGCCGTAGACATGCACATGGCAATCCGCGGTCCCCGGCGGGCAGACCAGCCGGGGCTTGCGGGGAGCTGGATCGGGAGGCTGGCACAGCGGAATCTCCGCGCCGGCCCGGATGCTCATTGCAGGCGACGGGCTGCTCATTCGTAGATCCGATCCTCGTACAGCACCACCGGCACTTCCTTGTTCTTCTCGGAATAGCCATCGAAGGGCTTGCCCTCCAGGTCGATGCGCGCGAGCACGTCGCTGTCGGGGTCGATGTGCGCGCCGATGCGCAGCATGACGAGTTCCTCCCCGTCCTCCTTCGCATGGAACCAGTAGAAGGTGCCGGCCGGCAGCAGCACGCAGTCGTTCCTGCCGACCTCGCGCGTCTCGCCATTCGGTCCGTGGAACACCGCGCCGCCCTGCAGGATGACGAACACGTGGTCCTCGTTGGAATGCGCGTGGATCTCGTTCTCGCCGCCGCTCGCGTAGGTCTTGAGCACCACGTTCATGTAGCGCGACGCGCCAAGGACCTGGTTGGTGCGGCCCTGCTTCGGCAACTGGGCCCGGATGTGGAAGAAGCTGGGCTGGCCCGGCTTTTCCAGGCGCGCCATCTCGGCGCGCCACTCCGCGGCGCTGTTGACGATCGGCGCGAAGCTGTTGGTAAGTCTGTTCGTGGTCATGGTGATCTCCTTCGTGAATGTCAATCGATCCTGATGCCGGCTTCCGCGATGACGGGACGCCACCTGGCGGCCTCCGAGGTGATGAAGCCGCGCAGCGCCTGCGGCGAGCTGGCGTCGGCCAGCAGCCCGGCGCCCAGGAGCTTCTCCTGCACGTCCTTGGATGCGAGGGCCTGCGTCAGCGCGCGGTTGAGCTCGTCCACCACCGCCGCGGGCGTTCCCTTGGGCGCCAGCAGCGCCATCCACACGTCGATGTCGGGCAGTTTGATCCCCACATCGGCCATCGACGGCACGTTGGGCAGCGTAGGGATGGGCTTGGCGCTCAGGCGCGCGAGCGGCCGCAGCGTGCCCTTCTCGAAATGGGGCATGGCGGTCGTGATGCCGTCGATGGTGAACGTGACGTCCTTGGTCAGTAGGCTCTGGGTCGTGCCCGCGCTGCCCTTGTAGGGAACCGAGACCACCTCCTTGCCCAGCGTGCGCTTGAGCAGTTCGCCGGAGAGCTGGGACGTGAAGGTGCCGAAGCCATAGCTCAGCGCGGCAGGGCCGGCCTTGGCCTGCGCGACCAGCGCCTGCATGGACTGCGGACCGGCCTGGTGCGTCATAACCACCAGGGGCGTGGTGGCCACCTTGCCGATCGGCTCGAAGTCCTTGACGGGATCGTAGGGCAGCTTGGCGTAGAGGTACTGGTTCATCACCAGCGTGTTGTCGATGGCCATCAGCAGCGTGTAGCCGTCCGGCGCCGCCTTCGCCACCGCATCGGCGCCGATGATGGTGTTGGCCCCAGGCTTGTTGTCCACCACGATCGGCTGGCGCATCAGCTCGCCCATGCGCTGCCCGACGACGCGGGCCAGCAGGTCGGTGGGACCGCCGGCCGGGAACGGCACGACCATCCGGATCGGCCGGCTGGGATAGTCACGGGAAGCTGGTGCTTGTGCGTGCACCGGAAGGGCGGCGCAAATGAGCGACACGGCGAGGGCCGCGGCGACCTGGAAGGTCTTCATGGGGTGTCTCCTGGGCGGTTGTCGATATCCGCGATTCGTTGTCGCGGACGCTTGTTGACCGCCGTCAATTCTGGTGGGCCCGTGCGTCCCCGGCAACGCAGGCTGGCCTATTCGCTGTATCGAAGAAATGAATTCACCAGGATCCACGCCCTTCATAGATCTGAACCGTCGCCAGTGGTGGCCAACTCCGAAGAGGCGCGGCGCCCTCCAGGGGCATGGCCCATGGGTTACGCCACGCGCCGCGCGGCCGACGGCAGGCAGCGTGGTCACCATTGGGTACAGGCGCGGCCGCACGAAGCGCAGTTCGCGCTCCACATCACAGCAGGCCGGCTTAATCCGCCGGAGTTCCTGGTCCTGCCCTTGTCCGCCGCGCTTGCCTGGCAGCTGGCGAGCGCATCCGCATCGCTGAGCACCTGGCCGACGCGCAATGAGAGGTCCAACTCGAGAAGGCGCCGGCGTCGCTCAAAGCCTGGGTGGCGCGGGCGGTGCGGTGCGCGCCTGCGCATGCGACGGTGCCGGGGACCAGCGTTCCGGGAGAGCCCATGTTCGCTGACTGCACCGGCGAAGCGACGGGCCCTCAGCCGCGGCGCGGGCGCAGCACGCCAACGCGCGAGCCGATCAGAGCGGCGCGGCCGCTCCGAGGCGCAGCTTCAAGCGGCCTTCGGGCCGCTCGGCGCACCACGCTGAGCGCAGTGCCTTCTGCCGCCCGCGCCGGGCGGTGGGCCCGGACTTGCGCAGTGGGCAATGCCCTTGCCCACCTTCTCGGAGCGTTCCGCGGGCAGGTACCCGTGCGCAAAAAAAGGCGCCGGGTTGCCCCGGCACCAAACCTTGGAGATAACAATGCAAAAGGGTCCCGGCGTCCTGCCACCGCAGCCCGTCGCGGAGCTGCGGCGACGCGGCGCCGGTCGCCATCATCAGAAGTTGTGCCGGACCCCCATGTAGATGTTCCGGGAACTGCCGCTGGCCGAGCCGACCAGCGTGGCCGGCGCCTGCGCAGTGCCGGTGCCCAGCACGTACTGCGAGCCGTTCTTGTTGCTGATCTGTCCCACGCCGAAGTACAGGCGCGTCCTCTTCGACAGGTCGTAGTCGCCGCCGAGTGCAATCCAGTTCGCGTCCCGGTTGCCCGTCAACGCCGTGTAGTCCGACCTGTCGTTGACGCGGGTGAACTGGGCAATGGCCGTGAATTGCCCGAAAGGCACGCGCACGCCGACGTTGGTCAGCCTGAACTCGCTCGTCGAGGCACCCGGGAGCCGCGCGATGGCTCCGGTGCAGGTCACGCAGGAATTCTTCTCCACCGTCATGCCCATGAAAAACTTGGCGAAGCGGGCGTCGTACGAGCCACCGAGCACCATCGCCGAGACCTTGCCCGCGGCGTCGTCCGGTCCCTCCTGCCGCTGGAAGCCAGCGTTGAGGTCGAAGCCGCCGGCTTGGTATCGCGCGGATGCGCCGTACCCGCGTCCGATCGTCGCCGAATTCTCACCGAACGAGTACTGGCCACGGAACTCGATGCCGCCCCAGCGCGGCGACACGTAGTTGACCGCGTTGTCCTGCCGCGCCGACACGCCCATCGGCAGCACCTGGCGCTGCGTGGTCGGGCTGATGTTCCGGGTGAGCGCGAGCAGCCCGCCCGCGCCTTCCCAGACGAAGGCATCCACACTGCTCTGGACCATGTAGTAGGGAGTGGGAATGCGGCCCATCTGCAACGTGCCGAACCGCGCGTCGCTCAGCCCGACCGACGCCTCGCGTCCGAACGCGCGACCGCCTTGGCCGAGCGTGCCGTCGTCGAGGTTGATGCCCATCTCGAGGCGGAAGACAGCAGCAAGCCCTCCCCCAAGGTCCTCCACACCGCGAAAGCCCAGGTTGCTCCCGGCGCTTCCCCCCGAGATCACCCGATTGACGCTACCGCCTCCCGAACGCGGCGAGTCCACGCCTGCATCCGCTCGCCCATAGATGGTCACGCTGCTCTGCGCGTTGGCTGCGCCGCAGACGGACAGCAGCACGGCGCATGCGACCGCATGCTTGGCCATTCCGTTCATAGTTGTCTCCTTCGTTGAACTTGGGGCTTTGCCCCACTTCCTCTTCTTCACATTGCGCCTGGCGTCTCATGGGAAAGTTCCACGCGCAGCCCACCAAAGACCACATCGCTCGATGACTCGCGGATTCATCGTGGCTCCTCCGGCTCGGGGAAGTATAGATAGTCGACTAACTTTTTAGATAGTCACCTAAGTAAATATCTCAGGTAAAAATCGAACGCTTGTGGCAGGCGTGCGACGCTTTTTCAGCCGACTTGCCAGCGGCCGCGGAACGCTGACAGAGACCATCCAGGATGGCATCGGAACCAACCCGGATTGATTGGCTGATCAATGCCTCGCGGCGAAGCGCGCAGCATCCCATCGGGTACAGATCCCATTGCCGCGGCAAGGAGCGATGCACGATCGGACACGGGACATGGCCCATGTCCGGCCGATGGAACGACCCGGTCAGCGATCCGGTCGCGCTCCCACCTCTGCCCGCCATTCACGGGCACGCAGGCGCGTCCGCCGGCGGTGCGCTTCCAATTTCCACGCGCCGCTAGTCGGGCCATCGCCGGCCCCGTGCCGATGCGCGAGACCGTGGGCACTGCTCAGCGCCGCACGGACACGCGGCCCAGTGGTCAGGGCAGCACGGCGTCTTCGCCAATGCGCGCGACGTGCGATGGAAGCCGGGCCCATTGGCCACGCGGGCCGACAGCGAACCCATTGACGCGAACAGCATGGGCAGCGGGCGGCGCCGGTTGAACCATCGATCAACATCGGGATGGACCCTAGCTCGCCATGCCGGCTGCCGTGCCAGATTGCTTCCGTCATAGGTTGACCGCGCATTCAAGCTTGATGCACATCAACCTTGTTCCTAGCATTCGGTTCTTCTTAGGGCACGTGTAGTTGCCTGCAACCGGAGACACCATGAAGAATCCATCCAGCCCCACGCGGCGCTCGCTGCTCGCGGCCGCCACCATGCTCGCCGCAGGCTTCGGCCACATGGCGATCGCGCAAGAGAACTACCCCACCAAGCCGGTCACCCTCATCGTGCCCTTCACTCCCGGCGGTAGCAACGACGTCATCGCCCGCGTGATTGGCCAGCGGCTCAGCCAGATCTGGAACCAGCCGGTCATCGTGGACAACAAGGCAGGCGCCGCCGGAAGCATCGGGACCGACCACGTGGCCAAGGCCCCTGCGGATGGCTACAAGCTGCTGATCACCAACAACAACACCATGTCCATCAATCCGGTGCTGTTGCCCAACACGCCGTACGTCGTCGCGCGCGACTTCGCCCAGGTCACGCAGCTCGGCGCGGTGCCTGTCGTGCTGGTCGTGAACTCGAACGTGAAGGCGACGACCGTGAAGGAACTGGTGGATCTCGCGAAGGCCGCTCCGGGCAAGCTGACCTATGCCTCGTCGGGCTCCGGCAGCCCGCAGCATCTGTCCGCAGAGCTCTTCAAGGCAATGACGGGCACCGACATCACCCACATCCCCTACAAGGGCGCTGCGCCTGCCATCACGGACATGCTGGCCGGCCAGGTCGACCTGCAGTTCGGCGCCATCAACTCGCTGCTGCCACACATCCGCACCGGGAAGCTGCGCGCGCTCGCCGTGGGCGGCACCCGGCGCGCCTCCCTGCTGGCCGATGTCCCGACGATGGCCGAGGCGGGCCTGCCCCAGTACGACAGCGAGATCTGGCTCGGCTTGGCGGCTCCCGCAGGGACGCCTGCGGCGGTGATCAAGCGGATCAACGAAGATGTCACCAAGGTCCTGGTGGAGCCTGCGGTGAAGGAAAAGCTCGCCGAGCAAGGCATCGATGCGCGGCCGAGCACGCCGCGGGAGATGACCAAGCTGGTCGAGAAGGACACCGCGCGATGGGCAAGTGTCATCAAGAGCGCGGGCATCAAGGCCGATTGAGCGGAGTAACCATTGAATTCGAAGCAAGCCATTCCTTTGCGCCGCGACATCCCCGCACCGGGCGCCGGCGCCAGCGCCGGCAGTCTGTGGGCCAGCGACGCGATCGCGGAGATGATCCGCGCGCTCGACATCCCCTATGTCCTCCTGAACCCCGGCTCGAGCTTCCGCGGTCTGCACGACAGCCTCGTCAACCACCTCGGCAACATCGATCCGCAGATGCTGGTCGTGCTCCATGAGGAGCATGCCGTCGCGATCGCCCACGGCTATGCGAAGGTCACAGGGAAGCCGCTGGCTGCCATTGTTCACAGCAACGTGGGCCTGATGCATGCGTCCATGGCGATCTTCAACGCCTGGGTGGACCGCGTGCCCGTGCTGGTCCTGGGCGCGACGGGCCCGGTCGATGCGGCCAAGCGGCGCCCCTGGATCGACTGGATGCACACCGCGCAGGACCAGGGCGCACTGGTGCGCGACTTCAGCAAGTGGGACGCGCAGCCGGCTTCCGTCGCCGCGTCGTACGAGGCGCTGCTGCGGGCCAAGCAGATCGCGCTGAGCGCTCCCGCCGGCCCCACCTACGTGTGCTTCGATGTCTCGCTGCAGGAAACGCGCATCGATGCGATCCCGGCGCTGCCGGACGTCAGCCGCTACCAGGTTCCCTCGCCCGCCGTGCCGGGCAGGGACGAGCTGGCCAGAGCCGCAGCGCTGCTTTCGGGCGCGTCCCGTCCGGTAATTCTGATGGGGCGGGTCTCCAGGTCCAGCGAAGGCTGGCGCCAGCGCATCGAGTTGGCCGAGAAGCTCAATGCGCAGGTTCTCACCGACTTGCGGGCCGGCGCGTCTTTCCCCACCGACCATCCGCTGCACGCGGCCGTGCCGGGCGTCTTCCTGACCCCGGACGCGGCCGCCACGCTGCGCGCCGCCGATGTCGTGCTGAGCCTGGACTGGTACGACCTGAACGGCACGCTGCAGCAGGCATGGCGCAACGAGAGCGTCGGCGCCAAGGTGATCCAGGTCTCGCTCGACCACTACAGCCATCGCGGCTGGAGCATGGACCACCAGGGCCTGCCCCCGGTGGACGTGTTCATGCCGGTCGAGCCGGACGTCGCCGTGCCCCTGCTCTGCGCTGCCTGCACCGAGCGCACCTCGGCCCTCCGGGCTCCGAAGCGCCCAATGGCCATGCCACCGGTTCCGGAAGACGGGACAATCAGCATCGCGATGGTCGCCGACGCCCTGCGCCGGGCCGCGGGCACGCAGCCCGTCACCCTGATCCGCGTACCGCTGGGTTGGAGCGGCGAGATGGGCCACTTCCGCGACCCGCTGGACTACCTGGGCATGGACGGGGGCGCCGGCATCGGCTCCGGGCCGGGCATGGCCGTCGGCGCCGCGCTGGCGCTGCGCGGCACCGACCGCCTGCCCGTGCTGATGACCGGCGACGGCGACTACCTGATGGGCCTGACGGCACTGTGGACCGCCGCCAATGCCGGCGTTCCCCTGCTCACCATCGTCTGCAACAACCGGTCGTTCTTCAACGACGAGCTGCACCAGGAGCGCGTGGCCCGCGATCGCGACCGCCCGGTGCAGAACCGGTGGATCGGGCAGCGCATCGGAGACCCGGACCCCGATCTGGCCGCGCTCGCGCGCGGCCTCGGCCTGCAGGGCCTCGGGCCGACGGACAGCCCGTCGGAGCTCGACGAGGTCCTGGCCCGCGCCGTCGCCGCGGTGCGGGAAGGAGCGACCGTCGTCGTCGATGTGCACGTCACGCCGGGCTACAGCGCCGCGATGGCCTCCGGCATGACCCGCTCCCATGAAGACCAGGAAGGAGCCCAGCCATGACAGCGGCCCCCATCGTCCTGCCGGACAGCGGCGACCTGAGCCCCTACGTCCAGCGCGTCCTGCCCCGGTCGAGCGGGCTCTTTTGGGACGGCCGCTGGCAGGAGGGAGCGGGCCAGGCGATCGCGACCTTCAACCCGTCCACGGGCGAGCGTCTGGCCGACGTGACCTCGGCGGGTTCGGCGGAGGTTGACGCCTCGGTCGCCTCGGCGAAGGCCGCCTTCCCGGCCTGGGCCGAGAGCCCTCCCCTGCAGCGCGCGGCGCTGCTGCGTGAAGCGGCACGCCGCGTGCGCCTGCATTCACGCGAGCTGGCGCTGCTGGACGCCGCCAACTGCGGCAATCCCGTGCGCGCCATGCAGATGGACGCGGAGATCGCGGCCACCCAGCTGGACTACTTCGCGGGACTGGTGCTCGAGATCAAGGGCGAGACCATCCCCACCGCCAACGGCGCGCTGAACTACACGCTCAGGGAACCGCTCGGCCCGGTCGCGCGGATCTTCCCCTTCAACCACCCGTTCATGTTCGCGGCCGGCAAGATCGCCGCGCCGCTCGCGGCGGGCAACACGGTCATTCTCAAGCCGCCGGAGCAGGCGCCGCTGTCGACCATCCGGCTGATGGAGATCCTGGACGGCCTGTTCCCCCCGGGCGTGCTGAACTGCATCGCCGGCGGCCGGGACACGGGTGCCGCGCTGTCCGTGCACCCGGATGTGCAGGCCGTCGCGCTGATCGGAAGCGTCGGGGCGGGCAAGGCCGTGCTGCGGTCCGCCGCGGAGACGATGAAGCGCACCCTGCTGGAGCTGGGCGGCAAGAACGCGATGGTCATCTACCCCGACGCGGACCTGCGCAGCGCGGTGGAGGGGGCCGTGCGCGGCATGAACTTCACGTGGTGCGGGCAGTCGTGCGGCTCCACGAGCCGCCTGTACGTGCACCGATCCCTGCACGACGAGTTCATGCAGCGCGTGACGCAGGAGCTCGCGCGCAAACACCGGCCCGGCATCGCGACCCATCTGGACACGACCATGGGCGCAATGGCGAGCCGCGCCCAGTACGACCGCACGCTGCACTACATCCAGGCCGGCATCGACGAGGGGGCCACGCTGCTGACCGGTGGCCGCACGGCGCGCGACGCGCAACTAAAGGACGGGCTGTTCATCGAGCCCACCATCTTCACGGGCGTGCGGCCCGACATGCGGATCGCACGCGAAGAGATCTTCGGCCCGGTGCTCTCGGTGTTTTCCTGGGACGACGAGGACCGGATGCTGGCCGAGGTCAATGGCACGGAGCTCGGGCTGACGGCCTCGGTGTGGACCACGAGCCTGAACACCGGCCTGCGTGCCGCGAAGCGGATCCAGTCGGGCTACGTGTGGGTCAACGAGTGTTCGGTGCACATCCCCGGCGCGCCGTTCGGCGGCTACAAGCAGTCCGGCGTCGGCAGGGAGGAATGCAAGGAGGAGCTGCTGGAGTTCACGCAGCTGAAGAACGTCAACGTGAAGCTCGGCTAGGGATCATGGTCGCTCGATAGGTGGTCAAGAGGATCGTCTCCGGCATCGTGGATCGCGCGCTTGCGTGCTCCGAGCAACACGCGATGAGTGTCCCCAACCGCAATCCGTAGGGACACGGGCCTTCCTTCGCCTACCGAGCGATCATCATGTCCAGGGCCCGGCCGGCCGGAACCCTCAAGGAGCTCGCGCCTGCGGGGCGCTGGCTCCGACACGTCCTTCCACCGCGGTGCCTGGCCCCCGTAGCCCCTGTCCAACATGCGGGCTCACTGCCACCCGAGCGCACTTGCGCAACGCCTCGGGCGATCACTCCTGCGAGGAGCCAGCCAGGTCGTTCCTCGACCCCATCGACGCGAACCAGGGTGCGACCAAGGCCTTTGCCTTCATCGAGCCCGCGCAGGTGTTCCGCCATGCGCGGAAACGGGACAAGGCCCAAGACAAGCGCCTCCTGTGCCGCACGCCCTCGGCGTGCCGTACGCCATCGACATCTGCGGCATGCCGACGCAACACAGCGCCTCGAGGTCTGGAGCCAGGGCGTCGCCAAGCCAACGCTCAGCGAGGAGGTGGGGGGCTGTCGCGGCGGTTGGACGGCGCACAACAGGGTTCGCCCCAGCTTTCCTATTGTTAGTCGATTAACAATAATGCGCCGAACTGGGTCGGCCGCGCTGCGCCGTCCTCGCCAGTCGTCCCAGCGACCGCCCGGCGGTGCCAGAGTCGATGCCAATTCCACAGAGGACCAGGAGACAAGATGAACAACACGCCCCCCGCATCCCGCCGGAAGTTCTTCCGCACCAGCGCTGGCATGGGTGCCATCCTAGCCGCCGCCAGCACCGGCGCGTCCGGTGCCAGCGCGCGCGCCCACGCTGCCGTGCGGGTGCGCAACGGCTTTGTGGCCGATCCTTCGACCTACTACGAGGTTCTGGAGCCGGTCGCGAAGACCCGCAAACCGCCCATGGTGATGATCCACGGCGGGGCGCACACCGGCTCCTGCTACATGGCGACCGCCGACGGCCGCCCGGGCTGGGCGCCCTTCTTCGCGGCCCAGGGCTACCAGGTGGTGGTGCCCGACTGGGCAGGCACCGGTCGCAGCGGCTACATCCCCTACGACGAGCTGTCGGGCGAGACGGTGGTGAAGGGCCTTGGCAAGGTGCTGGCCACGCTGGACCGCCCGGCGATCGTCATGACGCATTCGATGTCGGGCCCCTTCGGCTGGAAGCTGCTCGAACTCTTCGGCGACCGCATCGTCTCCCTGGTGGCAATCGCACCTGGCGGGCCGGCCAACGTTAGCGCGCCGACCGAGTTCCTGTCCAGCACGCCGGACCACGTGGAAGTCCGCTTGGCGCCCGGCGCTCCGGTGCTCAAGCTCAGCCGCAAGCTACCCTTCGTTGCCGAACCGGGCTGGGCCACCAAGAAGCTGGTCGGCAGCAGCACGCGCTTCCCGCGCGAGTATCTGGACAGCTACCTGGCCAGCCTCACCGTCATTCCGCCCCGGTTGCTGCTGGAGCGAGTGAACTATGAGAACAGCGCGCCCCGCGTGACCGACCCCTCGGGCTACAAGGGCAAGCGCGTGGCCCTGGTCATGGGCACCAATGACGCGGACCACACGGCCGCCATCGACAAGCCCATCGTCGACTGGCTGAACGACATCGGCGCGCGCGCGGAGTTCATTCCGCTGGGCGACCGGGGCATCCAGGGCAACGGCCACATGATGATGATGGAGAGCAACAGCGACCAGTTGGCAGCCGGTATTGCGGCCTGGCTGCAGACCGGCAAGTTCACCGCCTCGGCGTCCTAGCACCTCCGGACAGCGCTCGGGCCGACGCCGCCGCGATCCAGTGGCGCAGGCTGTTAAGGCAGGCCAGGTCAGTGTCGCGCGGCAGGGCTTCCACCCGCACCATGCCCTCTTCCAACCGCCCCTCGCGCAGCGCCACTGCGCGGACGCACCGTTTGGCAGGCCGCAGCGCAACTGCGGCGTGGCCATCGCCCATCATCGGGGACTGCTCCCTGGAAAGAGAAGACGCACGAGTTCGCAGCGGCAGGCCGGCCGCCGCTAGCCCGCAATGCCCGGCGTCCAGTCCGCTCTCGCAGAGGACCGCCTCTCGGCTCTGAGCGACACAGGGCGGCGCGAGCGACCCGCACGTGCCTCGCCACGCTCATGGGCGGGGGACGTAACGGGCGCGCGGCCGCCAAAGGCCGGTCACGCTGCGCTGCTCCTCCACATGCGCAGCCCAGCCGGCCATGCGCGCCACCAGGAAGAAGACCGCAGCCGACCAGACGGGAAGCCGGAGCGCCCGCACCAGGCAGACGACGGCGAACTCATGCCTGGGATGGTCCGCGAGATTCTCCTGCGCCCACCCGACGAAATCGGTCACCTGTCGCATGTTGAAGGAGTCGTCGGCCAGCTCCGCGGCGATGGCGAGCAGGTGCCTCGCGCGCGGGTCGCCGCCCATGTAGAGCGGATGCGTGAAGCCCGGGATCCGCTGCGCCCGCTGGTGCAGCCGCAGGGCCTTGTCACGCAGCGCTGTCGCGGACGGTCTTGCGGTGAGGAAGCGGTCCACGACCGCATAGTGCCCGGCGATCTCGGTGCCGGCGCTTGCGCAGATGCCCACGGCGATACAGTCGAAAAGGTTCGCGCCTCCCGAGGCCGCCGCGCGGACGGCCAGGGTGCCGGGCGGCAGTTCGTGGTCAGCGAGAAGCACGAGCAGCGCGTTCACCGCCCGGATCCGCGCGGGCGTGGTCTCGCACCCGAAGGAGCGGATCAGCGTCGATGCGATCGATTCGGAGCGATCCGGCAGCGTCAGCGCTCTGGCCGGGCCGACACATCCCAGCGCTTGCGCCACCGCACAGATCAGCAGGCGCGCCTCTTGCGCGACACCCGCGTCCTGGGCACCGCCGCCCGACATCCGGCGGGTGCGCTCCAACTGGAGAGCCAGCATCGCAAGCGACCCGTACACGCGGTGAGGATCAGCGCCGTGCAGGATCCGCAAACCGGCTTCGCGTGCCAGTGCCTGGTCGCGCGGCGGGATTCTCCAGGCGCTGGCCCTGTCGACATCGAGCGGAGCACCCCACAGCAGCTCGCAGACACGCTCGAACGGAACGCCCTGCCGCGCGAGGTCGCTGGCCAGGTAGCCCCGGTACGCAGGACCCGCCTCGGTGATTTCCGTGATACCGCTGCTGACGATGGGTGGCCCATGGTCCATCGCACCGGCCGCCGCCGCAGCATGGCCCGCGCGGGCGGCCGCGCGCGCGACCACCCGTTCGATGTCCGAGCGGCTGTACAGGTGCGCCTTGGTTCCGGGCTGGGGCACGCTGCGGATGGCCCCCCTGCTCACATAGGCGTAGAGCGTCTGCGGGCGGACGCCCAGAAGGGCAAGACTGGCCTTCGCATCCAGGAAATCCGGCTGCCGGCCCGACGTGGGATCGGGGCATGTGCTCATGTGGGCTCCGCGCGATTCCGGCGTTCGCCGGCACGGAAATCCCGAAACCGCGCTATGTCTCCGTAGGCCTAATCATTAGGTATCTAATTATCTCACAGGCTGCCGGGCAGGAGGCGGCGGCACCGGACAGGCGGTTCCGGCGTGCGTTCCATGGGGCATCCATGCCTCTCGCCCGTGGTGCGCGGGGCCCGCGACGCGGCACTGCCGAAGCGCCGGCGCGAACGTCGCGCTCCCGGGCGGTCCGCGAGCGCCGCAGCGGATGCCTTCGGCGATGGCGGCAACCACCGGTGGCCCCCAGACGCGGCCCGATGCGGCACGGTTTCGCCCGGGCGCACTGCGCTATGGCGGGCCCGATGCATCTGAGGGATGGGCAGAGCGTGGCGGCGCCCCGAGGCGCAGTTCGCTTCCACGACGTCGCACCCAGGGCGCGGCCAGCGTCAACGCGAGCTACGTTCTTGCGGATGACTGGGCGGCCGGCGCGCGCTTCGGATCATCCTGGATGCATTCGTCGCTCGCCAGGTTGTCGATGATCTTCAGCAGCGAGCGCCGCACGATGCTGATGTGGGCATCCGTCAGGGATCTGACGGCGAGCGCGTTGACCTCCTCGGCCAAGGGCACGAGCTTCGCCTTGAGGCGCTTGCCCGCCGGCGTCAGGAACACGTAGATGCTCTTGCGGTTGTCGGGACGCTGCTTTCGCAGGACATACCCGAGTTCCTCCATGGCCTTGAGGGCGATCGCCGTGGTGGGCGCCATCACACCGGCCTCCGCGCTCAACTCGGCCTGGGTGAGCCCGTCCTTCTCCCAGAGAATCCGCAGGAATGTCCAATGGCCGAGCTGGACGTCGTGGCGCGCGAGACGGGTCTGCAGCGATCGCAGGAAGGAACGCGTCGCGTCCTTTACCAGATGCGCCAAACGGTCGTCGGGAACGCCCTCATGCCAGTGCTGCAGCATACGGCTCGCTACCTCCGCCGACTCTTTCCCTGCCTTTTTTGCCAATTTTCATTCCTCAATGCATCCCAACGGACACTCTGCCCGGCCGACCCCCTGCAAGACAGCGGCGATCGGCGACATGAACGAGCCGACGGACACGAAGAAGCGGGAGGAGGTTGAAAAGGTGCTGCCCAAGCCAAGCGGACCGCACAATATAGCACCGTACATTCTGCTGTTCCCAGTAGGCGACACGCTGATCCAGATCACAAAACCATACGGTTGCACGGGCGAAGGCGAGACGACGCCAGCGCTTTCGTTCTGGCGAGCTACGGGCTTTGCGCCCCCCTTCGCACGCTCGGCCCCAGGCTACGCGCACGCGTCTACGCGTCGACCTTTGACACGCGGTGCCCAGTCCGCCGGAGGCTGCAGGGGTGGATTGGCTTCAGCGCCCCGCTCCGCGGCTGCGCCGCGGGGTATGCGCACGCGTGAATTGCGCACCCCGTGTCCAGACCACAGTGCCTGCGACGAGCCGCCCGCAGCTGGCGCCTGCGGGCGTCGCGAACTGCGAGACCCGTGTGACATCACGGACCGCCGAAGACGCCGCCACGCCGCCCCCACCGCGTGGCTTGTGCTGCCGACGCCGCTACGGGTCTTCTCCGACCCGGGGCGAGAACATGCAGTCCCTCCCGACGCGTCATGGCGGCTGCGTTCCTACGAGCTGGCGCCCCAGCGCGCCCACCGAGTCCACCCCCAGCAAGCCCATGACGCGATCCGTCTCCTGCAGGAGGATCTCCAGCGCGCGGCCTGCGCCGGCCTCCCCCGCCGCTGCAACGCCGTACAGGGGCGCCCGGCCCAACAGCACGCCGTGCGCACCGAGGGCGAGCGCCTTGACGATGTCGGAGCCCCGCCGGAAGCCGCTGTCGACCAGGACAGGCATGCCGCCGGATGCGGCGACCACAGAGGGCAGCACGTCAAGCGTCGCGGGCATGCCGTCCAGGCTGCGGCCCCCATGGTTGGATACCACGACGGCGTCCGCCCCATGGGAGGCGGCCAGACGCGCGTCGTCCGCGGTGAGGATGCCCTTGATCACCAAGGGGCCCGTCCACTGCGAGCGAAGCCAAGCGATGTCCTCCCAGCTGTAGAACGGATTGCGCTGGGCGCGCGTATAGGCGGCCAGCGCGTACGCGTCGGAGCCCGGCGGCAGGAACTCGGCAAGGTTCTCGAAGCGCGGCATGCCGCGGGCGAACCAGGTGGACACGACCCAATGCGGATGGGTCACCGCGTCCCAGACGATGCGCGGAGAAAAATGCAGTGCATGGGCGAACCGGTTCCGCACATCCCGCTCGCGGTTGCCCGGGATCAGCGAATCGACCGTGACCATGAGTGCGCAGTAGCCGGCCGCGCGTGCGCGCGCCAGCAGCCTGGTCGCGACCTCGCGTCCGCCCCACGGATAGAGCTGGAAGAACTTGGGTCCGTCCGATACCCTTGCCACGGCCTCGATGTCGTTGTTCGAGCCGGCGGACAGCGAGAACCCCACGCCCGCCGCTGCGGCCGCGCGCGCCAGCATGAGGTCCGCGTCCGGCACGTAGATCCCGTTGAGGCCCGTCGGCCCGATCATGAAGGGCGCCGCGAGCCGCTGGCCGAACAGCGTGATGGACAGGTCGCGCGAGCCCTTGCCCGTGACCATGCGCGGCAGGAGGTGATAGCGGTCGAAGGCCGCGCGGTTGCGCCGCAGCGTCACCTCGTCCTCCGCGCCGCCTTCCAGGTAGTCCCAGATCACCTTCGGCAGCCGCCTCTTCGCCAGCCGGCGGAGATCCTCGATGTTGACGACCGAAGGAGGCTGCAGTTTGCGATGTGAATGCATGCGCCTTGCCTACTCCGCGCGGATTCCCGCCGCCTGGATGATCGGCCGCCAGCGCGCGATCTCGCTGGAGATCAGGTCCATGAACATCTGCGGCGGCCCGGGCGTGACGTCGACGCCCTGCGATTGCAGGCTCGCGCGCGTGGAAGTGTCGGCCAGGGCCTTGTTCAGCGCCGCGTTCAGCTTGGCGACGGCCGCATCCGGCGTGCCCGCCGGCGCCATGATCCCGTACCAGGCGCTGGCCTCCACGCCGGGCAGCCCGGCCTCGGCGGGAGTCGGCACGTCCGGCAGGGCCGGGGAGCGCCTCTCGCCCATGACGGCCAGGGCCTTCACCCGGCCGGCCTGGATCTGCGGCAACGCCGAGACGAGCGGCTCGAAGATCACCTGGATCTGGCCGGCAATGAGGTCCGTGATGGATCCCGCGCTGCCCTTGTAGGGCACATGCGTCATCTGGATGCCCGTGCGCAGCTTGAACAGTTCGCCTGCCAGGTGATGGGCGGAGCCCGTGCCGCTCGAGCCGTAGTTCACGGCGGTGGGCTGGGCCTTGGCGCGCTCGACCAGGTCGCGCAGCGACGCCGCCGGGAAGGCTTTGTTCGCAATCGCCACGAGGGGCATCATGCCGATCTGCCCCACCGGCCGGAAATCCTTCACGGGATCGAACGGGAGCTTTTCGTACATGCTCGCTGCATAGGCATGCGCCGAGGGCGTCACGATCAGCGTGTAGCCGTCGGCTGGTGACTTCGCCACGATGCCGGCCGCGAGCGTGCCGGCCGCCCCACCCCGGTTCTCGATGATCACGGGCTGCCCCAGCGAATCCCCCATCTGCTGAATGAGCGACCTGGCGATCACATCCGTGGGCCCGCCGGCCGGCGCGCCCACGAACAGGCGTATCGGCTTCGTGGGGTAGGCCGCGCCCTGCGCCCAGGCGCACGGCTGCAGTTGCAAGGTCAGGGTCGCGGCGATGAGCGACAGCATGCGCACTCTCATGAGGTATCTCCTGGATGGTTCTTCGAAGGGGGAAATGTCCCGGCGCTTGCGCCCGCCGGGTGCCCGGCGCGATCCCGGACGCTCGGTGCGGCGGACAGGCCAGCGGGCCTGGGAGGAAGCGCAGCACCGCCCGCGGGCACGCGTGGGGAACGTGGCCGGCTCCGTGGCGGCGCGCTCCTAGTCAAGCACCCGCCTCTGCAGCGTGTCCCGCACCAGCGTCCGCAGCCAACGGTGCGCCGGATCCTCGTGGTGGCGCCTGTGCCATATCTGGATCACCTCCACGCTGGGCGATGCGAACGGCAGCGGCAGGGCCGCGATGCCCTCCTTGCCCTCGAACGCGCCGGCGAGGTCCATGGGAATGATGGCCGTCAACCCGGTCTGCGGGATGATGGTCAGCAGGCCGAGGTAGTGCGGGATCGTGGCCACCACGTTGCGGTGAATACCCATCGCGGCCATGGCCTTCTCGATGACCTCCTGGCTGCGCCCTTCCGTCCGCACCGCGACATGCAGCGCCGACTGGAAGGAAGCAAGGTCCAGCTCGCCGCGCGCGGCGAACTCCTTGTTGCCCGTGATGCACATGAACCCGCTGTTGCGCAGCAGCCGCTGCTGGAAGACGCCGCCGTTCTTGATGTCGGGGAAGTACCCGATCGCGAGATCGACGCCCCCCGATTCCAGCCCCTCCTCCAGCTTCTCCACGATCGGCGACACCGTGCGCAGCCGCACGCACGGCGCCTGCCTGCGCACGGCATTGATCACCATCGGCAGATAGCAGGTCTCGCCGACATCCGTCATGCAGATCGTGAACAGGCGCGACGAGGTGCGCAGGTCCAGCGCCACCTTGGAGAAGATCTGGCGGCGGGCCAGCTCGAGGGCCTGGCGGATGGGCTCCGCGACTTCCAGCGCCTTCGCCGTCGGCTGCATCTCATTCTTGACGCGCACGAACATGGGGTCGTCGAACGCCTTGCGCATCTTCGACAGCGCGTGGCTCATCGAGGGCTGGCTCAGCTGCAGCCGCTCGCCGGCCTTGGAGACGCTGCGGGTCTCCATGAGCGCCTCGAAGACGACGAGCA
>CBIHLT010000084.1:0-19014 GCA_966210615.1 uncultured Massilia sp. | reverse complement strand
GCCGTTCTCAAGATATGCAGTTGATTCGGCCTAAAGATCGTGGTGCTTCTTCCACTCCGGGCTCCAGGCGTAAATCTCGACGTGGTGTACCGTCTGATGCCCTTGTGCGCGCTCGGAAGCAAGCATTGATGTGCTTAGCTCAAACCCTGCCCACTCAGCCGATCGAAGGTGCTCATGATCCGAGGCACCCCGATTGAGCTTGGCGAGCAGGACGTCTAATCGAGCACGGAGTGCCAGCAATCCCTCTTTGTCTGCGTGAATTGTCACCGTATCGCCACTACTTGCCGAGGTAACACTCAGCAAATAATCTGGTGGTTCGATCGCTCTCACTTCAACACTCCATCAAGTCAGTAATCACATCCGCTTCTGGCCGGTTGCAGACTATCACAGCAGTCTGCTTCCGACCCACAGCAGACATTCATCTCACCGATTGTCGGCTCGGGTTAGCTCACAAACCGCCTTTCCACGTGAGTCGGGAAGCCCTTTCTCCGGGCAAACTAACCCAACCTGAAGAAGCGTAATTGACATGCCTACGCCAGTAATTAGAATAACGATAACGATTCCAAACTTGCGAAAGTTATCCAGAGGCGAACTGGTCTCATCTTGGCGGAATAGTCGATTCCGATTTGCGTGCACAAGTGCGCCCCCAGCAAGTACGAAACCTTGAATCAAGGCCGCACCTACGATATATCCCCATCCGATAGGAGTCGCTGCCTCTCGGCTGTACACAGTGATGCAATATCCATCGACCAAGAAAATGAGCGCTGCGAATGTCAGCACGACTTTCGCCGTCTCCCGTAACTGCATTGTCACCTCTTTCGTTATCGACTTATGTCCGCTTCTGGCCGAAGACCGCCGTTCAGCTCCAGCATACCAAGTTGCCAAGGCAGGAAAATTGCAGACTGTCACGAACCGCTGGAACCGACCTAAAGCAGACTTCAACTAGCCTGCGGCTCATCGTCTGGCGGAGCATAGATGTCTACAGAAAGCGTGATGTTCCGCTCCACCAGCATTCGCATCGTTCTCGGAGAAACAGAGATGCCTTCGTTCGAGTCACGCATGAACCAGCCGCAGAAAATGTCGAACTCAAATCGCGTGGCAAGCGAAACCCACTCTCCAAGGCTCAAGTCGATGCAACCCAGGAGCCGAGCAATCTGACCATCGAAATCTCCGCTTTCGGTGACTTCGCCTTCGAGTATCCACGCCCCAGTCTTCTTCACGACCACGGAGCCGGATGAGGTCGTAAATTCATGGCCCTTGACCCATCCTTTGGTATAGGGGTGGTTGAACAAATGGCTTAGCTCTTCGGGAATAAGATCATCACCAAAAATACGGAGCGCCGCCTGACACCTATTCAATGTTGACATGGTTGTTAGGTTCGTGTGTTTGCAGATCGTCCGCTTCTGGCCGATAGCAGACCGTCGGTATGGCTCAGTGTAAGAGCTTGTTGCCATCAGGGCAAGGAACCGGTTTTGTCAGGCGCTCTTAGTCAGAAACACCCCGGCCGCTCGCAGAAGGCGTCCTCGCAATACGCCGCCGGGTTTCAGAGATTGCGCAGCACCAGGCTCATCCCACCCAGGATGAGCACGCCCCAGATCGCCTGCACCACGCGCTCGGCCGGCAAGCGGCTGTGCAGGTGATTGCCCAGGTAGAGCCCGGCGAGCGCGCAAGGCAGCAGGAAGGCCGCCAGCACCAGCAGCGACTCCTGCCGGTACAGGCCGGCCGAGGAGAACATCGCCAGCCGCGACAGGCCGCTGATGAAGATGAGGGCGCTGATCGTCGCGCGCAGGGTCAGCTTGTCGTCCAGGCGGCGCGCGAGATAGATGGTGTAGATCGGTCCGCCGGTGCCGAACAGCGCGGTGAAGATGCCGCCGGCGACGCCGAGCGGCAGCGCCCAGCGGCTGCCGATCGGCCGGATGCCGGGCTGCAGCACCAGGCTCCAGGCGCAGTAGGCGAGAATGAAGATGCCGAGCGTCAGCAGCAGCAGGCGCTCGGGCGCATTGACGAGGGCGAACAGGCCGATGGCCATCCCGCCCAGCATGAAGGGAACCAGGCGCAGCAGCTCCTTGCGGTTGACCACGCGCCGGTTCTTGAGGCCCATCAGCAGGCCCGCCGCCAGGTCGAAGACCAGCATCAGCGGCACCGCCATGCGCAGCGGGATCAGCTGGACCAGCAGCGGCATCGCCGTGATCGCGGAGCCGAAGCCGGTCAGGCCGAAGACGGTGTAGGCGAGGAGGATGGTGAGCGCCAGCAGCGCAATCGTCTCGGCGCCGAAGGCCATCGTCCCTCCCGGCTCAGGCGCTGGCCAGCGTCCGGAGCTGATCGAGCAAGGCCGGCGCGATCTCGATTCCCCCGGACTCGGCGGCTGCCGCGAGCGCATGGCGCCGCTGGCCCGGCAGGCGCACGTCGGCGTCCGCCAGCATGGCCGCCACCAGGGTCTCGATGCGCTCGTCGAACACGCCGGCGCCCGCCAGCGCGCCAGGGTCGATCACCAGGAAGGCCTGGCCGATGCGCGGCCGGTTGCCTTCGTCGGTAAAGAAGGAATCGGCCTCGAAGCCATAGGCCGCGCCGGTCAGCGCGCAGCACAGCAGCTCGACCACCAGCGCCAGCATCGCGCCCTTGACGCCGCCCGCCGGCAGCATCATGCCCTCCAGTCCCGCCTTCGGGTCGGTGGTCGGGTTGCCGTCCTTGTCGAGCGCCCAGCCCGGCGGGATCGGCTTGCCCTGCTTGGCCGCCACCATCAGCTTGCCGCGTGCGACTTCGGACAGCGACAGGTCGATGACCAGCGGCGGCCCCGCGCGGCGCGGAAAGACGGCGGCGATCGGGTTGGTGCCGAACAGCGCGCGCTTGCCGCCCCAGGCCGGCATCGCCGCCGGCGAGTTGCCGAACGCGAGGCCGACCATCCCGGCCTCGGCCACCGGTTCCAGGTGATAGGCGGCGGCGCCGAAGTGATGGCTGTTGGTGACGCCGGCGAAGGCCGCGCCGGCTTCGCCCGCGCTGCGGATCGCCTCGCGCACCGCCAGCGCGCAGGCGGGGAAGGCCAGGCCTTCCTGGGCGTCGACCAGCAGTGCGGCCGCTTTCTGCTGGTGCACGCGCGGCCGCGCTTCGCCATTCACGCGGCCGCAGCGCAGGTGGCCCGCGTACTGCGCCACGCGCGACAGGCCGTGCGAGGCCAGCCCCTGCGCTTCCGCCGCCACCAGGGCCCGGGCCGTGGCGGCCGCCATCTCGGGACCGGCTCCGGCGCGCGCCAGCGCATCGGTGGCCAGCGCCGTCAGGACCGCAATCGAAAGCGTCGTCATGCCTGCTCCATCGCGTCGAGTTCCAGGAGGCGGTCGGCGACCTTCTCGGCGATCAGCGCGCTCACGCGCTCGTTCGATTCGCGCGTGACGCCGCCGATGTGCGGCGTCAGGACCAGGTTGGGCACGTTCGCCAGCGCCGAGCCGGCGGGCAGCGGTTCCTGCCCGAACACGTCGAGCGCGGCGCCGGCCAGGCGGCCCTGGCGCAGCGCCTCGGCGAGCGCCATCTCGTCCACGATGCCGCCGCGCGCGGTGTTGATCAGCACCGCGCCCGGCTTCATGGCGCCGATCCGCGTCATGTTCATCAGGCCGCGCGTGGCGTCGGTGAGAGGGACATGCAGGCTGACCACATCGGCCTGGGCCAGCAGCGCGTCCAGGTCGAGGCGCTTCACGCCGGTTTCTTCCCATACCGGCGCATCCCGGTGCAGGATCGGGTCGTAGGCGACCACCTGCATCCCCAGCCCTTTGGCCAGGCGCGCGGTCAGGCGGCCGATGCCGCCGAAGCCGACCAGGCCGAGCGTCTTGCCGCCGGTTTCGCGGCCCTCGGACAGCCTGGTGCGCGGCCAGGCGCCGGACGCCACCGCATCGCTCGACAGGTAGGCGCCGCGCAGCAGCATCATGCCGCAGGCAATCACGTACTCCGCCACCGCCAGGGCGTTGGCTCCGGTGGCGGGGATTACGCCCACGCCGCGTGCCTCGCAGGCCGCCACGTCGATGTTGTCCAGTCCCACCCCCAGGCGGCCGACCACCCGCAGCCGCGGCGCGGCGTCGAGCAGCCCGCCATCGACCTGGGTGCGGTTGCGCACCACCAGCGCCTCGGCGTCCGCCAGCAGCCGCTCCAGCTCGGCGCGCCGGTCGACCAGCGCCGGGTCGTAGCGCACCTCGAAGCGCTGGCGCAGTGCGTCGACCGCGCTCTCGTCCATGAACTCGCAGATCACAATCTTCATCTCGGTCTCCCTGGCCTCAGTTCTGCATGCCCCACTTGCGCACGGTGTTGTTCTCGATGGTGCGGAACACCAGGTTCTCCACCACCAGGCCGATCAGGATCACGGTCAGCAGGCCGGCGAACACGTTCGGGATCTCGAGCATGTTCTTGTTCTCGTAGATGAACCAGCCCAGGCCGCCCGAACCCGAGCTCACGCCGAACACCAGCTCGGACGCGATCAGGGTGCGCCAGGCGAAGGCCCAGCCGATCTTGAGACCTGTCAGGATGCTGGGGAAGGCGGCCGGGATCAGGATCTTGGTCACGTAGGTGAAGCCGCCCAGGCCGTAGTTGCGGCCGACCATGCGCATGGTGTTGGACACCGCCAGGAAGCCCGAGTGGGTGTTCAGCGCCACCGCCCACAGCACGGAGTGGACCAGCACGAACACCAGGCTGCCGTTGCCCAGGCCGAACCAGATCAGCGCGATCGGCAGCAGCGCGATCGCCGGCAGCGGGTTGAACATCGAGGTCAGGGTCTCGAGGAAGTCGGTGCCGATCTTGGAGGCGATCCCGATCGCGGTCAGCACCGCCGCCAGCGCGATGCCGGCCCAGTAGCCGATCAGGAGCACCTTGAGCGAGGCCCACACCTTGTGGATCAGCTCACCGCTGGCGACGCCCCTGAAGAAGGCCTCGACGGTCGCGACGAAGGTCGGGAACAGCAGCTCGTTGCCCAGCATGCGGGCGCCGACTTCCCACACCACCATCAGGAAGACCAGGATCGCGGTCTTGCGCACGACGCTGTAGTTGTACAGCTTCTCGAAGGCCGAGAGCGGCTTTTCCACGACGCCGAAAGCCGACGAGTCGAGCGTATCGCGCTGGAATGACGGGCGGGGCCAGAGAACGGCATCCTTAGACATGCTGCACCTCCTTGTCTTCGACTTCATCTGCGAACAACATCTGGTGGATCTGGTTTTCGAGTTCCTTGGCCGCCCTCGGGTCGGTCTCGTCGCGCGGCACGCTCGCCAGTTCGGCCTTCACCTGGCCGGGGTGCGGCGACAGCAGCAGGATCCGGCTGCCGCACTTGATCGCTTCCGGGATCGAGTGGGTCACGAACAGCACGGTGAAGTGGGTCTCGTCCCACAGCTGCAGCAGTTCGTCCTGCATCTTGCGGCGGGTGAGGGCGTCCAGCGCCGCGTAGGGCTCGTCCATCAGCAGCACGTCCGGTTCCATCGCCATGCCGCGCGCGATCGCCACCCGCTGCTTCATCCCGCCCGACAGCATGTGCGGGTGGTGGTCGGCGAACTTGGCCAGCTTCACCTTCTCGATGTACTGCATGGCCTTCTCTTCCGCCGCCTTGCCCTTCAGCTTGCCGGAAGAGAGCAGCGGGAACATCACGTTCTCCTTGACCGTCTTCCAGGGCAGCAGCTGGTCGAATTCCTGGAACACCATCATGCGGTCCGGGCCGGGACGGCACACCAGCTTGTCCTTCAGCCGGATCTCGCCTTCGGTGGGATTGAGGTAGCCGCCGATCGCCTTCAGCAGGGTGCTCTTGCCGCAGCCGGAAGGCCCCAGCAGCACGTAGCGGTCCGACTTGAACACCTGGAAGTTCACGCGGTAGGTCGCGGTCACCAGGTGGGCCTTGGTCTTGTATTGCAGCGTCACGTCGCGCACGTCGAGTAACGGGGCAGGTTGCAGTTTCTGAATCATGTCCATGACTTCCTTCCTTTGCTCATGCAGGGAAAAGCGCGTGGTCCTGATGCCAGGCGCCTGTCAGCTGCCCGGGAGGTGGTGCAGGTTGGGGAAGAACATGTCCTTCCACGAGGCGGGCTTGACCTTGATCGATCCGATCTTGTGCATGAAGTCCACGTACTTGCCGACGTTCTGCGGGGTGGTGGTGTAGACCACGTTCGGGTCGTTGAGCATCTTGAGGATGTCGTCGACGCTGTCCTTGTCCTTGGAGATCCGCAGGTAGCTCTCGGCCGCCCACTTCTTGTCCTTGTTGATCATCGCCACCGCCTCGTCGAGCGCCTTGATGAAAGCGGCGTAGACCTTGGGATTGTCTTCGCGGAATTTCGAGGTCGCCCAGACCAGGTTGAAGGTGCCCGGGCCGCCCAGCACCTGGTAGGAGTCGAGCACCTTGCGGATCCCCGGCTGTTCGAGCTGCTGGTACTGGAAGGGTGGCGAGCTGAAATGCGCGGTGACTTCGCTGTTGGGCGACAGCAGCGCCGCCTGGCCGTCGGGGTGGCTCATCGACACGGTGAACTTGTCCAGCTGGTTCTGCTTGCCGGGGCCGAAGGCCTGCTCGGCCGCCATCTGCAAGGTCACCGCCTGGATCGAGACTTTCACCGCAGGCAGGGCGATCTTGTCCTTGTCGGTGAAGTCCTTGATCGACTTGACGTTCGGATTGCGCGTGTTCAGGTAGAGCGGCATCGAGTTCAGCGCCGCCACCGCCTTGACGCCGTAGTTGGTGCGGGTCTTGGCCCACAAGGTCACCAGGGGCGCCACGCCGCCGGCCGCGAAGTGCAGGCTGTCGGACAGCAGCGCGTCGTTCATGACGTTACCGCCCGCGAACTTGGCCCAGGAAACCTTGAGGCCCGGGATGCCGGCGGCAGCCGCGTGCTTCTCGACCAGCTTCTGTTCTTCCATGATCATCAGCGGCAGGTAGCTGATGCCGTACTGCTCTGCGACCTTCAGTTCGGTGACTTCGGCGTGGCTGGCCAGCGAGGTGGTCAGCAGCACGGCGCTTGCGGCATACGGCAGGATGGATCTGAAACGCATGGATGTCTCCTCCAAGAGTGGGTGGGGGCCCTGCTTTGGCGCAGTGCTTGTTGTTGCTCCCCCGGCGAAATGCTTTGTCTGTGTGCCTCTTGATGCAAGTTCGAGAGTTCATACTAGCCCAACTTGTCATGCAATTCAACTAGATGACATGAATGAGTTGGTATTTTTTTTAATCTTTTTATGTCTGTTTCCACCGGGATCCAATTCAGGCGGTCACAGGCGCAGGCTCTTCCTCCAGGATGGTCTCGCCCGGGCGCACGCGCTCGAAGCGCACCGGCTCGCGGTCCAGCACCAGCGCGTCGCCATCGGCGCGCGCCACCGTGAAGCTCGATTGCTGCAGCTCGCCGGGCAGGGGGAAGTCCTCGCGGAAGTGGGCGCCGCGCGAGTCCTCGCGCAGCAGCGCGGCGGCGGCGATCACCTGGCTCACCGCGATCAGGTTGCGCAGGTTCATCCAGTCGTGCCAGCTGAGGGCGTAGGCGCGCTCGCCGTCCGCGATCCCGGTGCGCAGCAGCCGGGCCTCCAGTTCCGCCAGGCGCGCCTGGGCGCGCCGCAGGCCGTCGGCGCTGCGCAGGATGCCGACATCGCTCCACATGCATTCGTAGAGCTCCTCGCGGATCGCTTCCAGGTTGCCGGCGGCCTCGCCGAACGGCGCCTCGTGGGCGGCGATGCTGCGCGCGATGGCGCTTTCGTCCGGCGCGCGCCAGTCCGCGTTGCGCGCGGTCCAGGCGGCCATGCTCTCGCCGGCGATGCCGCCGAAGACGGTGGAGTTGGCCACGCCGTTGCCGCCCAGGCGGTTGGCGCCGTGCACGCCGCCGGTATCCTCGCCGGCGGCGAACAGGCCGTGCAGGTGGGTCGTGCAGTCGGGACGGAACACCACGCCGCCCATCATGTAGTGGGCGGTCGGGACCACCTCGACCTTGCCGCCGGCCAGGTCGAAGCCGCAGTCGCCGCAGCGTTCGACCATGCCCTTGAACTGCTTGCGCACCTTGTCGACGCCCAGGTGCGACATCTGGATATAGACGCCGCCATTGGGCGTGGTGCGCCCGGCCCGCATCTCGGCATAGATCCCGCGCGAGACGATGTCGCGGGTGGCACGCTCGCCGCGCGGATCGTAGTTGCTCATGAAGCGTTCGCCCTCGCCGTTGACCAGCCAGCCGCCGGCGCCGCGCAGGCCTTCCTCGAGCACGGTGCCGGTCATGCGGGTATGGGTGCCGGCCAGCAGCCCGGTCGGGTGGAACTGCACCATCTCCATGTCGCGCAGCGGCAGGCCGGCGCGCAGCGCCATCGCCAGGCCGTCGCAGCTCTTGTCGCCGGAGGGCGTGTGGAACTTGTACATGGTCGGGCCGCCGCCGGTGGCCAGCAGCACCGCCTTGGCCTGCACGAACACGAATTCGCCGCTGCGCATGTCGATCATCAGGACGCCCGCCAGCGCCGCGCCGTCCGCGGTCTTGATCAGCTCCACCGCGCGGTGCTCTTCCAGGCGCCCGATGCCGCGCGCCCATACCTGCTCGGCCAGCCGGTTGATGATCTCGATGCCGGTCAGGTCGCCCTTGTGCACCGTGCGGTCGAAGGTCTGGCCGGCGAAGGCCTTCTGGTGCACGGTGCCGTCCGGGTTGCGGTCGAAGAAGCAGCCCAGTTCGTTCTCGAGCTCGCGGATGCGCTCCACCGCCTTGGTCACAAGGGTCCAGGCCAGCTCCTGGTTGGCCAGCCACTTGCTGCCTTCGATGGTGTCCATGAAGTGGCGCTCGACCGAGTCGCCCTCGGCCAGCGCCACGTTGTAGCCGCCCTGGACCATGCGGGTGCAGCCGCACTTGCCCAGCAATCCCTTGACCGCGACGGTGATCGACAGGCCCGGGTTGGCCTGGTGGGCGTGCAGGGCCGCGAACAGGCCGGCGCCGCCCGAGCCCAGGATCAGGATGTCCGTCTGGATGCGCTTGATCGGTTTCATGACACGACTCCCAGGCTGGCCAGGACCTCGGCGCGGCGTGCGTCGACGTCGGCCCTGACTTCGGTGTACAGGCTGCCGCCGTGGCTGTCCATCGCCACCAGCAGCGGGCCGAAATGGCGGATCCGGAACTTCCACAGCGATTCCGGGTTCAGGTCGTCGAGGTCGACGTCCTCGATCTGCTCGATCCAGGTGGTCTCCAGGGCCGCGGTGCCGCCGACGATCGCCAGGTAGGCGCCGCCCAGCTCGCGGAAGGCCTCGAGCGAGCCTTCGCGCATGCCGCCCTTGCCGACGATGAAGCGCACGCCGAAGCGCTCCATCAGCGGGCGGGTGAAGCGTTCCATGCGGTCGGAGGTGGTGGTGCCGATGCAGACCGGCTGGTAGCCGGCCGGGAAGGCCTCGCTCTTCTCGACCTTGCGCACGTTGGGCGCGGTATGGATCACCGCGTGGCCGTTCAGGTCGAAGCGGGTGCTGCGGCCGCGGTCGAGCATGTGGATCTGGGTGGCGTCGCGGATGCCGAACAGGGTCGACTCGAGGGTGACGGTATCGTTGACGCGCAGCTGCCGGACCTGCTCTTCGGTCACCGGCATGGTGAGTTGGTAGTGGGCCATGATCAGTATCCGTAGGTGAGTCCGTCGGGCGTGAAGCGCGCGCGCGCCCGGCGCGCCGAATGGCATTGCATGTTGACGGCGACCGGGTTCATGGTGATGTGGGTGGCCGCCAGCTCGATGTGCACGGCGAAGGCGGTGGAATCGCCGCCCAGTCCTTGCGGGCCGACGCCGAGGCGGTTGACCGCGGCGGTCAGCTCTTCCTCCAGCTTTGCCCCTTCCGGGTCTTCGCAGCGGCTTCCCAGCGGCCGGATGGCGGCGCGCTTGGCCAGCGCCACGCACAGGTCCGAGGTGCCGCCGATGCCGACGCCGACCACGGTCGGCGGGCAGGTCTTGCCGCCGGCGTTCACCACCGAATCGATGACGAAGGCCTTGACGGCGGCGATGCCCTCCGCCGGAATCGCCATCTTCAGGAAGGAGTTGTTTTCAGAGCCGCTGCCTTTCGGGACCATCAGGATGTCGAGTTCGCCCGGCTTGTCGCTGAAGTCGATGTGGATCACCGGCACCTCGGCGCCGCAGGAGGTGTGCTCGTTCTTGCGGGTGATCGGGTGCACGACCGAGGAGCGTAGCGGATGCTCGCGGGTGGCGCGCTCGCAGCCCTTGCGGATCGCCGCTTTCAGCGCATGGCCGTCGACCTCGACGCCGCTGCCGATCGTGACGTTGTAGATGGGGACGCCGGTATCCTGGCACAGCAGGTTCTCGTTCGCCTCGGCCACCTGGATGTTCTGCACCATGGTGGCCAGGATGCCCTGGGCGCGCGGCCGGGTCTCGGTCTCGGTGAGGCGGGCGAAGCCGCCCTTGATATCCGGCGGCAGCATCTTGAGGGCCCGGATGTAGAGTTCCTTGGCAGCTTCCTCGACTGCCTGCAGATCGATTTTCATGGTTTCTTACCTTTCACTTCGGGCTGTCGGGGCTGGTCAGAAGACCAGTGCGAGGGCGAATGCCATGCTGGTCATGGCGGCGAATCCGGCGCTGGCCGCGATCAGGTTCTTGCGCAGGCCGCTCCAGGCGCCGAACTCGATCAGCATCAGGCGCACGCCGCCCGCCGTGTGGGCGGCCAGCAGCAGCACCAGGCCCCACTCGGCGAACTTGAACAGCGGCTGGTCGGTGAAGCGCAGGAAGCCCTCCAGCTGGGCCTCGCCGCCGATCGCCTGGCCCAGCGCCCAGAAGTGCACCGGAAGGAACAGGGCCAGCGCGAGGCCGGCGACGCGGTTGACCATGAAGGCCCAGTAGGCCGGGTGGTTGCGGGCGCGATAGTCGTTGGTACGCTTCATGACAGGACCACTCCATACACGGAGCGCAGCCCCAGCACCAGCAGGAGCAGCGCGAACAGGCCGGCGGCCAGGCGGATCGCCGGCTCGCGCCAGTGCAGGGCCTCGCGCAGGATGCGCGCCAGGCCGATCGGCACGTGCACGGCGCAGGCCAGCACGAAGACGGTGTAGAACAGGCCGAAGCCCACGCTGCCGTGGGTGCGCGCCAGGATCTCGGCGCCGGACAGGCCGCCGCGCACCGCATAGATGATCATGGCCAGGTGGACCAGGACGCAGAAGGCCAGCACCATGGCGCTGAGGCGCTGCCAGTACCAGAGCCGGATTTCGGTGAGGACGGCGCTCATTTGTCCCTCCGCAGGGCCATGATCGACAGGCGCTTGAGGCCGGAGATGGCCGCGGTCGGCGCCAGCTGCTTGGGACAGCGCTCGGTGCACGAGCCCTGGGTATGGCAGGCGTGGCAGCCGGCATCCCCGGACACCGCCAGCAGGCGCGCGTCGCGCTCCACGTCGCGCACGTCGTTGACCAGGGTCCAGGCCCGGTTCAGCGCGGCCGGGCCGAGGAACTCCGGGCGCCAGCTCACCACGTCGCAGGAGGAATAGCAGATCGAGCAGCCGATGCATTCGATTCCGGCATCGGCCGCGCGCCGTTCCTTCGAGTCCGGCTCGACCAGCGCGAAGTCCTCGTGCCGCGTGCGTTCGCCCTTGAAGCGGCCCTTGGCGCCGGCCCATTTATCGAAGAACTCGGTCATGTCGGTGACCAGGTCCTTCACCACGGGCAGGTTGGACAGCGGCGCCAGCTCCAGCTTGCCGTGCTGCGCGACCTTGGCCACGTGGGTGCGGCAAGTCCAGCGCGCCTTGCCGTTGACGGTCATGGCGCAGGACCCGCACATCCCGACCCGGCAGGCATAGCGGTAGCTCAGGCCGGGGTCGATGTGGCGCTGGATATGGGTCACCACGTCCAGCACCGTCTGGCTCTCGAGCCGGGGCACCTCGTAGCTGACGAACTCCCCGCTTTCCTTGCCCCGCCAGATCTTCACTTCAAGCATTTCAGTCATCTAGATCACCTTGATAATCTGCTTAAAAATTCAGCTTTGACAATGCATTGTCGAGGACTTCTCCTACAAAATAAAGCTAATCTTTATTTGTACGAGATAAAGGAATTCTTTACTATTCATCCTATCGATCATCACGCTCCGGACGGGACCCATGGCCTCGATTCGCAACTTCAAGACCTTCCTCGCCGTCGCCAGGCACGGCAGCTTCGCCGCCGCCGGGAAGGAGATCGGCCTGACCGCGGCGGCGGTCGGCCTGCAGGTACGGGCGCTGGAGGAGGAGCTGGACCAGGTGCTGTTCGACCGTGGCCCGCGCTCGGTGGTGCTGAACACGGCGGGACGCAAGGCGGTGCCCCAGATCGAAGACCTGCTGGCGCGTTTCGAGGCCCTGGCCGGTTCCGACAGCCATGACGAGCTGTCCGGCAGGGTGGTAATGGGCGCCCTCGTGTCGGCGCTGATGGGTTCCTTCGCCGACGCCCTGTGGACCGTCAAGCAGCGCCATCCGGCGCTGAAGGTCCAGCTGTTCGGCGGCCTGTCGGCCGACTTCGTCGTGCAGGTGGAACGCGGCGAACTCGACGCCGCGATCGTCACCCAGCCGCCGCGCGCGCTGGCGTCCAGCCTGGTGTGGACCCCGCTCTACCATGAGCCGATGGTGCTGATCGTGCCGCGCCGGCCGCACTTCGACCTGCCGGACAAGCCGCTCGACGTGCTGCGCGAGGCGCCCTTCATCCGCTTCGACCGCCATACCTGGACCGGGAGCCTGGTGAAGGATGTGCTGGACGAATGCGGCGTGGGCGCGCGCGAGGAACTCGAGCTGAATTCGGTGGAGGCGATCATCGAGATCGTCCGCCAGGGCTTCGGGGTGTCGATCGTGCCCCAGCTGGCCAACGTGCGCTGGGAGCAGGACGAGGGGCTCAGGGTGATCCGGCTGCGCGGCGTGACGGTCGAGCGCTGCGTGGGGATGGTGGAGAGGACGCGCCATAGCCGCATGGCGTTCACGGCGGCCATCAAGGAATACTTCGCGGACAGACCGGTCCGATAGCGCATCGGGGAATGGCTGCTGCGTCACGAGATATCGGCCGACTCATCCTTTCCATCCAGGCAAAACGCCATCACGCACTGTCGAGAATAATTACAATTGCGGCAAGGCTTGACCCTAAGTGCTTGATCCTTAGGATTGGCACGTTAGTTGCTCTATTTCAGCAGACGTTTCAATGTCTGGCTGAGGCTGCTAAATGTCGAGCGCAGGACAGTAAATCGGCAGAAATAGTCACAGTTTCTTTTCGTTAACCATGATGAGCAACATGACTGGCGAAACAAACGACAAGCAAGCCTTCCTGGTCTCGGTACTGATTCCGGCGAAGGACGAGGCCGGCAACATCGGGCGTCTTGTAGACGAGATTCATCGCGCCCTTGCCGGCCATCATGCCCACGAAGTGGTCTTGGTCGACGATGGCAGCCTCGACGACACCGGTGCCGAGTTCCTGCGGCATTGCCAGCAATCGGGCACGCCGGGGCGGCTGATCCGCCACGCGCGAAGTGCCGGGCAGAGCACTGCCCTGTGGACCGCCGCGCGCCACGCCGCCGGGCGGTTTCTGGTCACGATAGACGGTGACGGCCAGAACGACCCGGCCGACATTCCGGCACTGTTGGCACAAGCGCTGACGATGGAAGCGCAGCACCGGCATTTCTGCATTGCGGGCTTTCGCAAGAACCGGCGCGACACGCGCTGGAAGAAAATCCAGTCGCGCATCGCCAATGCCGTGCGCCGCCGCATACTCGACGACGGCGTCCCCGATACCGGCTGCGGGCTCAAGCTGATGCCGCGCGAAACCTGGCTCTGCCTGCCGTATTTCGACCACATGCACCGCTTCGTGCCGGCGCTGGTCAAGCGCCTGGGCGGCGCGATCGCGGTAGTGCCGGTGCACCATCGGCACCGACTCGCCGGCGTATCGAAATACACCGCCTGGAACCGGCTGTGGGTCGGCATCGTCGACATGTGGGGGGTCGGCTGGCTGATCCGGCGCAGCAAGCTGCCGCAGATCGAACGCATGGAAGTGAGGCATTGAAAACCGAACTGAAACTGTTGTTCAAGCCGCTGCTGCTCACCTGCCTGCTGGCGCTGGGCTTTGCTTCCCTCCATTTCCAGTGGTGGGGATCATTCACTGAACTGGACCTGCTGAACCGACTGTTCGAGCGGCACTGGGCCATTGCCTGGCCCGTCTTCGCGATCACCGGCATCGTCTATACCGCGCTCGGCGGTCCGCGCCAGATGCTCGCCTTCAGTTGCGGTTACCTGATGGGTGGCTTGCCGGGCGCCTTGCTGAGTACCGTCCTCACCGGAATCGGCGCCTTGCTGGTGATCTACTGCGTGCGAAATATCGGCATGGAGTGGATGCGCAAGCGCCACGGCGAACGCGTCGACTTCATTCGCCGGCTGCTGGCGGAGGACACCTGGCTGTGGATTTGCATGGTGCGTCTGATGCCGGTCGGCAGCAACCTGGCGACCAATATCGCGGTAGCGCTGGCCATGCTGAGTACGCCGGCGGTGTTCTGGGGCAGCCTGCTGGGCTACCTGCCGCAAATGCTGCTGTTCAGCTTTGCCGGCGCCGGCCTGGCCTTGCAGGACGAGCAGCAGATCTGGATCAGCCTGCTGATGCTGGTGCTGTCCACGGTACTGGTGCTCTATCTCTACCATCATGGCTTCAAGCAGAGGTTACTGGAAATCCGAGGACAAGCGCATGCAGCTCCCGCCCAACCCGAGCGCTAGGCAGGACGCGAACTGGTGGCCGTGGATCGCTGCCCTGCTGATCGCGACCCTGTTCGCCGGCATCGGGCTGCGCGATCCCTGGCCCGCCGACGAGCCGCGCTTCGCCCAGGTCGCACGCGAAATGGTGGAATCGGGCCAGTGGCTGTTCCCCACCCGCGGCGGCGAGTTCTATCCGGACAAGCCGCCGGTATTCATGTGGCTGATCGCCCTCTGTTACCAACTGACCGGACAATTGAGGATCGCTTTCCTGCTGCCCAGTGCGCTGGCGGGCCTGGGCACGCTGTGGCTGGTATTCGACCTGGGCCGCCGCTTGTGGGGAGAGAAGGTCGCGCGTTCGGCTGTGCTTGCCCTCGCGTTCACGCCGCAGTTCCTGGTGCAGGCCAAGGCGGCGCAAATCGATGCGGTGGTCTGCTTCTGGATCACACTCGGCTGCTACGGGCTGGTCCGTCACTTCCTGCTCGGTCCGGCCTGGAGCTGGTATGCCGCCAGCTGGGTGGCGATGGCACTGGGCATCGTGACCAAGGGCGTCGGCTTTCTTCCCTTGCTGATGCTGGTACCGCTGGCGATCTGGCGCCGCCCCGCCACCGCATCCGGACAGCAGGTCTGGTGCATGCGCGCGTGGTGGGGGCCGGCCCTGATGCTGGGCACGCTGGCGCTGTGGCTGGTGCCGATGTGGATCGTGGTCGAACGCATCCACAGTCCGGAGCTGCTGGCCTACCGCGACAACATCCTGCTCAGGCAAACCGCTGAACGCTATGCACATGCTTGGCATCACATCAAGCCGTGGCACTACTACCTGACGACGGCGCTGCCGACCATGTGGTTTCCGCTGCTGGTGCTGTTCCTGCCGCGGCTGCGCAGCATCAGGAACTTATGGCCGTCCAGCGCGGCACTGCGGGTACTGCTGAGCTGGGTTGCGCTGGTGTTGCTCTTCTTTTCCATGAGCCCCGGCAAGCGCGAGGTTTACATTCTTCCCGCGCTGCCGATGTTCGCCCTGGCGCTCGCCTATGTCTGGGAGCAGGCGCCGGCAGAAGGGCGCCGCGCGGCCTCTCTTTTGCTGCGCGCAGCGCTCGCGGTGTCGGGGCTGCTGCTGATGCTGCTTGCGGCGGTCGCGCTGTTTGCGCCGGATCGCCTGCCTTCGGGAGCGGACGACTACGCCGACGCCGTCGCCGCACTGGCTCCGGGCTTGCTGCTACTCGGACTGGCGCTGTCCGGCATCGTCTGGCTGCTGCGCAAACGCGCTTTGTTCGAACAGCTCGCCCTGGCCAGCGTGCTGGCCTGGCTGTTCATCTCTTTCTGGCTGTGGCCGAACCTCAACGCACATCGGACGCCGCGTGCAATCATGCAGGAGCTCGAACGGAGCATTGCCCCCGGAGCGGAAGTCGGCATGCTCGAGTTCAAGGAACAGTTCCTGTTGTTTGCAGACCGGCCATTGGTCCATTTCAGCTATCTGGCGCCCTTGCCCCTGCAGGAATGGAATGCCTGGCGCTGGATGCGCGCAGATTCTGCGCGTGTGCTGCTGCTCCCCGATCACCTGGCGCTGCGCTGCTTCGATCTGGCGAAGGGACGGGTGCTTGGCGAAGCCCATCGCCGCAACTGGATCCTGCTCGATGCCTCGGCAGCAAGGGAAAGCTGCGACGGGGCCGCCGACCGCGCACCCTACCGCTATGTACCCGTGAAGAAGGACATTCTTTCGTAAGACCAGGAAGAGCGCGACGTACGCGTCACCGTCCCCGCCGCCATGGGCGGCGGGGACGGTGTGCAGTCGCCCTTCAGGAACAGGCGATCTTATGCGCTTTCGTACAGGCGGGTCAGGACGAACTCGCGGTGGCCCAGGGCCTCGGCGGCCGTGAGGCGGCCGTTGGCCGTGCGCAGCATGCACTCGAGCAGCATGTCGCCCGCGCCATCCATGTTGATCTCGCGCTGCAGCAGGCCCGAGGTGTCGACGTCGATGTGCTCTTCCATCACGCGCACCGTCTTGGGATTGGCGCAGATCTTGATCACCGGGACGATCGGGTTGCCGATCACGTTACCCTGGCCAGTCGGGAAGAAGTGCACCGCATAGCCGGAGGCCGCGCACAGGGTCACCATCTCGGCGGCCGCCGAGGACGAGTCCATGAACCACAGGCCCGGGCCGGTCGGGGTCTCGGCCTTGTCCAGCACCCCGTCGACACGGCATTTCTTGCCGATCTTCTGGATGTTGCCCAGCGCTTTTTCCTCGATCGTGGTCAGGCCGCCCGCGATATTGCCCTTGGTCGGCTGCGAATCGGACAGGTCCGAGGTCTTGTAGCGGTTGATCATGTCCTGGTAGCGGTTGAACATGGCCATGAACTTTTCCTTGACGTCCGGGGTGGCGCAGCGCGCCGCCACCAGGTGCTCGCCGCCCGTCAGTTCCGAGGTTTCGCCGAACACCAGGGTGGCGCCCAGGCCGTACAGCTTGTCGAAGGCATTGCCCACCGTCGGGTTGGCGCCGCAGCCGGAGGTGGTGTCGGACTCGCCGCACTTGGTCGAGACCCACAGATCGCTGATCGGGCATTCTTCACGCTGCTTTTCGGACGCCCACTGCACCATCTGGCGCGCCGCCTTCGAGGCGCGGTAGATCGTGTCGTGGTCGCCATGGCCCTCGATCGCGAAGCCCTGCACCGGCTTGCCGGTCGCGGCGATGCCGTCGACGATGAGCTGGGTCCATTGCGGCTCGATGCCGATCACGATCACGGCCGCCACGTTCGGATTGGCGCCGGTACCGATCATGGTGCGGAAGTGCAGCTCGAGGTCGGCGCCGAACTGCAGGCGGCCGTAGGGGTGGGGCAGGGCCATGGTGCCCTTGATGTTGTTGGCCACGGCCTCGGCGGCGGCGTTGGAGATATCGTCGACCGGCAGCACGATGACGTGGTTGCGCACGCCGACGCGGCCGTTTTCGCGGCGGTAGCCGAGGAAGGTGGTGTCCTGGTTGATCATGGGGTGTCTCCGTTCAATTCGCAGTTCGGTATTCGGTGAAGGCCGGGAAGGGCGTTGCGGCTTACCAGCGCTTGGTCTTGACGTTATGGACATGCAGGTGTTCGCCGGCCGAGATCGGGGCCACCACCTTGCCGATGTCGACGCCGTACTTCATCACCGTGTCGCCCGGCTGCAGCGCGTTCAGCGCGATCTTGTGGCCGATCGGGATATCGCTGACGGTGCGGACCTCGACCACGCGGTCCTGCTCCATCACCCAGCCGTTGAGCGTTGCGCCGGACTTCACACCCTCGACCACGACCGTACCGACCGAGTCACCATCTTCGTGCACCACAAAATGAATCATGTCTGTCTCCTTGTTCGTCCATCCAGGTTTGTTGGAACGTGAATCCATGCTAATCCACGAATTCATACGTGTCAACCACATCATCTATATGAATCGACAAAAAATATTTTGGCTTTCCCGGCAAGAAATAAGCGTGTCATTAATGCAAGACCCGGCAAGGCGCCGCGCAAGCGCGTAACCTGGATGTCCGCTGCGGGTAAAATGTCGGCATCCGCAATCCGAGAGCCGCCATGTCCACCATCGATACCCCAGATTCCATCACCATCGTCCGCCCCGACGACTGGCACCTGCACGTGCGCGACGGCGCCGCCATGGCCAGCGTGCTGCCGCACAGCGCGCGCCAGTTCGGCCGCGCGATCATCATGCCGAACCTCAAGCCGCCGGTCACCACGACCGCCGACGCGCTGGCCTACCGCGAGCGCATCCTGGCGGCGATTCCGGAAGGCGTCCGGTTCGAGCCGCTGATGACCCTGTACCTGACCGACGACACCGACCCGGACGAGATCCGCCGCGCCCAGGACACCGGCTTCATCCACGCGGTCAAGCTCTACCCGGCCGGCGCCACCACCAACTCGGCGGCGGGCGTGACCGACCTCAAGAAGTGCTACAAGACCCTGGAAACGATGCAGGAAGCGGGCATGCCGCTGCTGGTGCACGGCGAAGTCACCGATCCCGAGATCGACATCTTCGACCGCGAAGCCGTGTTCATCGAGCGCGTGATGCGCCCGCTGCGCCGCGACCTGCCGGCGCTGAGCGTCGTGTTCGAGCACATCACCACCAAGGACGCGGCCCAGTACGTGGCCGAGGCGGAAGGCCCGATCGCGGCCACCATCACCGCCCATCACCTGCTGTACAACCGCAACGAGATCTTCCGCGGCGGCATCCGCCCGCACTACTACTGCCTGCCGGTGCTCAAGCGCGAGGAACACCGCCTCGCGCTGGTGACGGCCGCCACCAGCGGCGACGAGCGCTTCTTCCTCGGCACCGACTCGGCGCCGCACGCCGTGCACACCAAGTACGCCGCCTGCGGCTGCGCCGGCTGCTACACCGCGCTGCACGCGATGGAGATGTA
>CBIHLT010000083.1:0-19111 GCA_966210615.1 uncultured Massilia sp. | reverse complement strand
GCCCGCGAGCTCAACATCAGCCGCAACACCCTCTACCGCAAGCTGCAACGCCTGAACATCCAGCATCCCGACAAGTCGCCCTTCCACTGACCTTGGAGACTGCATGACCAATCCGCCTCTTCGCCGCTTTTCCGCCATCATGCTGGCCCTCGCCGCGAGCCTGCCCGCGAGCTTGCTGGCCGCGCCGTTCGCCTATGTGCCCAATGAGGGCACGGGCACGATTTCCGTGATCGATACCGCGAACGACGAAGTGGTCGCCGACATGCCGGGCGGCGCCAAGCCGCGCGGCCTTGCCGTCGGCGGAGACGGACGCTGGCTGTACGTGAGCGACCAGCCGAACAACCGCCTGCAGCTGGTCGACCTGGGCGCACGCAAGCTGGGCGCCGCGGTGGCCTTGGGCGAGTCGCCCGAAGGGGTGTCGATTTCGCCGGACGGGCGCTGGGTGGTCGCCGCCATCGAAGGCAAGAACGAAATCGCGGTGACCGACACCCGCACCAACACGCTGGCGTTTTCGATTCCCGTCCACGGCAAGAACCCGGAGCACGCCGTGTTCAGCCCCAACGGACGCCTGCTGTTCGTCAGCGCGGAAGAAGGCGACGCCGTCGACATCATCGATTTCCCCGGCCGCAAGCAGGTGGCCCAGGTGGCGGTCGGCGCCCGTCCGCGCGGCATCGGCTTCCTGCCCGACGGCAGCCGCGCCTATGTCGCGGCCGAGAACGCCAACGAAGTGTTCGTCATCGATACCGGCAGCTTCGCCATCGTCGCGCGCATCAAGGCCGGCCTGCGCGCCAACGGCATCGCGGTGCATCCGAACGGCCGCCAGGTCTATGTGTCGAATGGCGGCGACGCCAACGTGTCGGTGATCGACACCGCCACCAACCAGGTCGTCACCACCATCCCGGTCGGCCAGCGGCCCTGGAACATGGCCCTGACGCCCGACGGCAGGAAGCTCTACGTCGCCAACGGACGCAGCCACAACGTGTCGGTGATCGACACGGCCACCCGGACCAAGCTGCGCGACGTCGCCGTCGGCAAGCTGCCCTGGGGGGTCGTGATCAGGTAGCCGGTCAGCTGAGCGGCCAGGGCTGGCCGAAGCTGGCCACGTCGACGCACACCGCGCGGCGGGCCAGCGGCGCCGACAGCGCGGCCGTCCCTTGCAGGAGATCGATGACCAGCCCCGCCGGATTGCAGCCGATCGACGCATTCAGCCCGGCGTAGGCGGCCGTCAGCCGGGGATTCACGTCGAGCACGAGCACCCCGGCGGCGCTGCGGATGAAGTCCACCCCCACATAGCCCCACAGCGTGGGCAGCGCCGCCGCCACCTGCCGCGCCAGGTCCGCCAGCGTGCCGTCCGCGTCGTCGAGCCCGTTCACCATACTGCCCAGGAAATGAAAGCGGTTGTCGCGTACCGCCACGCGCTCGCGGTTGCAGGCCAATACCCGGGCCTTGCCGTCGCAGCAGACCAGGGACAGGCTGCCCAGCTCGCCCGCCACGAAGGGTTGCAGCACATAGTCTTGCGCGGCGCTGGCGCGGACATGGGCCAGCGCCGCCGCACGGTCGCTGAACAGGCGGGTGTCGAGGCAGCCAGCGCCGTCGTCCGGCTTGACGACCCAGGCGCCTTCCCCGTCCGGCAAGGAGGCATGCGGGCTAAAGGTGGGCACTGCCGGCACGCCGCCGTCGGCCAGCGCGCGCGCCATCGTGAGCTTGCTGGCCGTGAGGCGCACGGCGCCCGGCGCGCTGCCCAGCAGGATCCGCTTTCCGCGCAGGAGGTCGCGCGACAGGTCTTCCAGCAGGCCGGTGTCGAGGACCAGGGGCCAGACGGCGTCCGCCGCCTGCACGCATGCGTCGAAACACTGGTCGAAGGCCTGGCCGGAGAACGCCGCGCCGGCTGGCCCCGGCGCGTCGGCGGCCGCAGGCATGGTGTGCAGCTCGACGTCCGGCAAGGCCGCCAGGTCGGCCAGCAAGGCATGCAGCAGCATGGCGCCCTGCTGCGTGAGCGCGTTCGGCACGGCGCGCGCCCTTGGTCCGCCGGCCATGGCGTAATCGAATGCAAATACTTTCAACCGCGCCATTGCGTCCTCCGGCTGATTGCATGTCAGGCGTCCGGCCTCGCCAACTCAGCGCCGGTCGACCGCCTTGACCAGGGTGAGCGTTTCGTCGATGGCCGGCGCTTCGCCTCCCTGGCCGGCGCCGGCCGCTGTGCGGATCACCCGTCCGCCATCGTTCGCCAGGGAAGTCGTTACCCGGTACACCCCGCCCGGCACCTCGTCGCTCAGGACGAAGGTATAGGTCTTGCGCACATACTGTTCGAAGCGCGCATGCATCGGATCGTCCAGGTAGGGCTGGATCCGCACCACCTTGGCCTCATGGGTTTTTCCCTGGAAGGTGATCGGCTGCCGCGTGATCTGGGGCCCCTGGGCCAGCGCCAACCGGATGCGCTTGCGGAAGTAGGTGGTCGAGCCGCCCGTCAGGCGTTTCATCTCGGCGATGTCGCGCTCCAGGAAGCCGAGCAGCACCGGGTTGCCGTGCACATCGTCGATGTCCGGCACCTCGCGCTGCCGCTCGCCGGACAGAAAGCGCAGGCGGGCGTGCAGGCGTCCGCCCTCCTTCGTCAGGCCGAGTTCGACCGTATCGGTGAATCCTGCCTCGACGTTGCTGACCTTGCGGAAGTCGTAGGTCAGGGTCGCCGGGGCCCTGGTGCGCGCCAGGTGGTCGGTCTCGAACAGCAGCACCTCGGCGGGCGATACCGGCTGGGCGCCGGCCGTACCCGCGCCGGCCGCCAGCGCCAGCAGGGCCGTGCAGGCAAGGAGCGCACGCCGCCGCGCCGCGATGCTCCGGACAGTTTCCGTGAAGCGGATCATGGCGTCCTCAAGGTTTGGAAGGCTGAGGTTGCGGCAGCTCCAGCAGCGGGACGCCGTATTGTTCGAGGATCGCCTGGATCTGCCCCTGGTTGGCGTCGAGCAGCTTGTCGATCAGCGCACGGAACTCCTTGTCGCCATGCCGCACTGCCATCGCGATCTCGAAATCGAAGCGCATGCCCGGACGCGACGCGAGCGGCAGCGCGACGATCGGCTCCGCGCGCGCATTCCTGGCGAAGTAGCCGGCGATCGGTCCCCAGGCGAAGGCCAGGTCGATCTTGCCGCCGGCCAGGTCTTTCTCGATCACCTCGCCGGGGTATTGGCCGGCATCGCCGGTCTGGCTCTGGTACCAGGTCACCTGCTCCATCAGGCCGTTCTGCAGCAGCCATTCGGTGAGCGGCGAGCCGGCGAACGCGCCGATGCGCAGCTTCCTGCGCTGGCCGGCGTCCAGCGCCATCAGGTCCTCCAGCGTGCGCACCCCGTCCAGGCCGTGCCCTTTGACGTAAGCCATGGCGTAGCTGGAACGGTAGTAGGAATGCGTGGTGGCGCCCATGTCGAAACCCTTGGCGACGCCGGTGACCAGGTCGCACTTGAAGCGGTCCGTATGCGCCTCCTTGGCGCGCAGGGTATTGCGGATGAAGCCCATCCGCTGCGGATACCAAGTGTGCTCGAGCTTCCAGCCCAGCTGCTGCGCGAGCAGCGCGGCGATCTTGTTTTCAAAGCCTTCCCCTGCCCGGTTCGACAAGGGCAGGTTGTTGGGATCCTGGCAGACCCGCAGTACCTTGTCCTGTCCCGGTTCGGACTGGGCGGTCGCCGGCGCGCCCGCGCAGGCGAGGACGCAAGCCAGGCCGGCCAGCGGGGAGCGCCACCTCATTTACCGATCTCCTGCAGGCGTCCCGGCTCGATCGCGCCGTCCGACCGTCCTTTCAGGTAGCCGTAGAGGTTGTCGATGTTCTCGGTCACCATCTTGCTGCCGTCGAAATTCGGCATGCCCTTCTCGATCCGCCCCTTCAACACGACCATCTTGAACTGGTCCTTGCTGAGCACCTTCAGGCTGTCCACCAGCGAGGGCCCGACCATGCCTTCCTGGGCCGCGCCGTGGCAGCGTTCGCAGGCCATCGCGCGCCAGGTCTTCCAGCCGCTCAAGGTCTGGGCATCCACCTTGTTACCCTCCGCCACCGTATAAGGCAGGTTGCCTCCCGCCTGGGCGGGGCCGGCCGCCATCGCGGGCAGCGCTGCCAGGACGCAGCACATGGCTGCGCTCCAGGCCCGGTTCATCAGTTTGTTCATAGGTTTCCTGGTAAAGCTGGGGGCGCCGCCGCCGGACTCCAGGGGCCGCCGGCCGCGCCCGATTTCTGTCGAATCGCGCCGCGCCACATCACACCGGCGCGGCGCGGAGGAACGCTCACTTGTTGTCAGGCAGTGCGAACACCGTCAGCACGCCACCCAGTTCGGTGTACTTGGCCAGGTCCTTGTAGCCGCCCACCGCGCCCAGGCCTTCGGTGCCCTTGCTCAGGCCGGCCGCCAGGCCGATGCCCGCCCAGCCGCCGATCCCCGACAGCACGCCGATGTATTGCTTGCCCTTGTACTCCCAGGTGTGGACGTTGCCGATGATCCCGGACGGGGTCTTGAACTTCCACAGCTCCTTGCCGTTGTGGTCGACCGCCTTGATGTGGCCTTCCAGGGTGCCGTAGAAGATCACGTCGCCGGCTGTGGACAGCGCCCCGCTCCACACCGAGAATTTCTCCGGCTTGGACCAGACGATCTTGCCGGTGCCGGCATCCCAGGCGATGAAGTTGCCCAGGCCGCCGTGGCTTTCCGGCGCGGCATACATCGACAGGGTCGAGCCCACATAAGGCTGGCCGGCCGTGTACTCGATCTGGAAGGGCTCGTAGTCCATGCACACGTGGTTGGTCGGCACATAGAACAGGCCGGTCCTGCGCGAATAGGTGGCCGGCTGCTGGTCCTTGGTGCCCAGGGCCGAGGGGCAGATGCCCTTGGTGTTGAAATCGGGGCCGTTCTTGTCGGTGCTGTACTTGGCGACCACCTGCGGACGGCCGCTCTTCATGTCGACGTGGGTCGCCCAGTTCACCTTGGGATCGAATTTTTCCGCCACCAGCAGTTCGCCGGTCACGCGGTCCATGGTGTAGGCGAAGCCGTTGCGGTCGAAGTGCACCAGCGCCTTGCGCGGCTGGCCCTTGACCTTGATGTCGGCCAGGATCATCTCGTTGACGCCGTCATAGTCCCACTCGTCGTGCGGGGTCATCTGGTAGACCCATTTCGCCTGACCGCTGTCGAGGTCGCGGGCGAAGATGGTCATCGACCACTTGTTGTCGCCGGGGCGCTGGCGCGGGTTCCAGGTGCTCGGGTTGCCGGTGCCGTAATAGACCAGGTTGGTCTCCGGATCGTAGCTGTACCAGCCCCAGGTGGTGCCGCCGCCCAGCTTCCACTGGTCGCCCTGCCAGCTCTTGAGCGAGGAATCGGGGCCAATCGGCGCCATCTTGCCGTCGGTCCAGGTCATGGTCTTGGCCGGGTCGACCAGCAATTCGTTGTCCGGGCCGGTGCTGTAGGCGCGCCACAGCACCTTGCCGGTATTTATGTCGTGCGCCGTCACACGGCCGCGCACGCCGAACTCGCCGCCGCTGATGCCGGTCAGGAGCTTGTCCTTGAAGATGTGCGGGGTGTTGGTGGTGGTTTCGCCGAGCTTCGGATCGCCCACCTTGGTCTTCCACAGCTCGGCGCCGGTCTTGGCGTCGAGCGCCACCAGCGTGGTGTCGGCCTGCTGCAGGAAGATCTTGCCGTTGGCGTAGGCCACGCCGCGGTTGACCGTGTCGCAGCACATCACCGGGATGACGGTCGGGTCCTGCTTGGGCTCGTATTTCCAGCGGATCGACTGGTCTTCCAGCGACACCGCGAACACCTTGTTCGGGAAGGGGCTGTGGATGTAGAGCGTGTCGCCGATCACCAGGGGGCCGCCTTCGTGGCCGCGCAGCACGCCGGTGGAGAAGGTCCAGGCCACCTGCAGGTTCTTGGCGTTCTTGCTGGTGATTTGCTTGAGTTCGCTGTAGCGGTGGTTCGCCATGTTACCGGACTGCATCGCCCAGTTCTTCGGGTCCTTGGTCAGTTTCTCGACATCCGAGTCGGCGGCGAGCGCCGGGCCGGCAGCCAGTGCCAGGCACGGCCACCAGCGGATGAATCTTATTGGGAATGACATGGTTGAGTCTCCTATGGTTTTTATCAGCGGTCCGACCTGTGTAGCCATGCAAACATCGATGTGGGGATGTCCCACCCTTCCCACAGCACAGAATGTGCCAGTGTCCTTGCCCTGCAGTTCGTGCCTTGCCGCTTGCCTGCCGCGCGGCGCATGTTCAGATTCGGGACAGTCGCGCGGCGCGCTGCGCCATCCGCGATACAGCCTTTAGCGCTGCGTCACATAGCAGGCCTTGTTGGCGCTGGTCTGGAGCGCCTTGTACTTGTTGGCCATGTCCTTGACCGGAGGCGGATCGCGGAACAGCGCGCCGCGCTCGCCACCCATGGTCTGGTTGCGCAGGGCGGTCGACATCGTCACGTAGTCGTCGTAAGTCATCTCCTTGGCGATGTGATCGATGACGCAGGAGCACTTGTAGAGGTATTCGTACTTGCCGTCGTGCTTCTGCATGCATTCGAGCACGTACTCGACGCGGCCGCTGGTCGGGAAGTCGTCGGCGCGCGCGGCCAGCGGGACGGCCAGCGCCAAGGACAACAGCAGGAAGGATCGCTTCATTCTTGTCTCCGGTGAGTGTAGAAGCAGGCGGCTGCCAGACACTTGCCGGCAGCCGTCCTTCTTACGCGTCCTTGAGCACGCCGCGCTGCTTGGCCACGTGGGTCGAGATGGCGTCCATCAGCGCCGGCGACAGGGCGTCGTAAGGCGGCAGGCCCAGCTCGTTGAGGCGGGCGCGCACCGCGCCCATGTTTTCCGGGCGCGCGCCCGACTCGATGATCGAGGAAACGAAGGCGGCGAATCCCGGCGGCGACCAGCCGCGTTCCTTCGACAGCTCGGTGTGCACGAAGTCCAGGCCATAGAAGGCGTGGCCGGCGTTGTCGATCCGCCCATACATATGCACCCCGCAGTCGCGGCAGGCGTGACGCTTGATCGTGGCGTCCTGGTCCACGACCTGGAGCTTGTCTTCGTTGGCCGTCACCTTGACGTGGTCGCGCCCGACCACGGCGATCTGCGAGAACAGCGAGCCGTTCGGCTTCCAGCACTTGGTGCAGCCGCACACGTGGTTGTGCGCCACCTGGCTCCCGATCTCGACCGTCACCGGGTTGGTGGCGCAGCGGCAGCTCAGCATGCCGCCGGAAAAGCCGGGTTCCGCGGGGGGTATGCCGTTGTCGACGGCCGGATGGATCTTGACTGCCTCGTTCATGTTCGTCTCCCTGTTCGTTGGTTGGAATCGGACTGCGGCTTGCTCAGTACAGCACCACCGAGCGGATCGACTGCCCGCTCTTCATCAGCTCGAAGCCCTCGTTGATGCGATCGAGCGGCAAGGTGTGCGTGATCAGGTCGTCGATGTTGATCTTGTTTTCCATGTACCAGTCGACGATTTTCGGCACGTCGGTGCGGCCGCGCGCGCCGCCGAAGGCGGAGCCCTTCCATTGGCGCCCCGTGACAAGCTGGAAGGGACGCGTGCTGATTTCCTGGCCGGCGGCGGCGACGCCGATGATGAAGGACTGGCCCCAGCCCTTGTGCGTGCATTCGAGCGCCTGGCGCATCACGGTCGTGTTGCCGATGCATTCGAAGGAGAAGTCGGCGCCGCCGTCGGTCAGCTGCACGATGTGGTCGACGATGTTGCCGACCTCGTTCGGGTTGACGAAGTGCGTCATGCCGAACTTGCGGGCGATCTCGACCCGGGCGGGGTTGATGTCGACGCCGATGATCTTGTCGGCGCCCACCATGCGCGCGCCCTGGATCACGTTCAGGCCGATGCCGCCCAGGCCGAACACCACCACGTTGGCGCCCGCCTCCACCTTGGCCGAGAACACCACCGCGCCCACGCCGGTGGTGACGCCGCAGCCGATGTAGCAGGCCTTGTCGAAGGGCGCGTCCTCGCGGATTTTTGCCAGCGCGATCTCCGGCACCACGATGTAGTTGGAGAAGGTCGAAGTGCCCATGTAGTGGAACAGCGGCTTGCCCTCGAAGGAGAAGCGCGAGGTGGCGTCCGGCATCAGGCCGCGGCCTTGCGTGGCGCGGATCGACTGGCACAGGTTGGTCTTGCGCGACAGGCAGAATTTGCATTGCCGGCATTCCGGCGTGTACAGCGGGATCACATGGTCGCCGCTCCTGACCGAGGTGACGCCGGGCCCGGTCTCCAGCACCACGCCGGCGCCCTCGTGGCCGAGGATGGCCGGGAAGATCCCTTCCGGATCGGCGCCGGACAGGGTGTAGTAATCGGTGTGGCAGATCCCGGTCGCCTTGATCTCGACCAGGACTTCGCCGGCGCGCGGCCCTTCCAGGTCGACTTCGGCGATGCCCAGGGGTTCCCCGGCTTTCCACGCAATGGCTGCTCTCGTTTTCATGGCGTCTTTCTTGTCAAAGTGGTCCGCCGCTGGGCGGACGCGTTGCAAAATCGGTTGGCGCCCCTGTCGCGGGCGGGGGCAGGAGCTGCAATTCCTCGTCGCTGAACAGGCGCGAGCGGGTCAGGAAACGTTGCCCGGTCCCGTTGTCGAGCGAGAACATGCCGCCGTTGCCGGCGACGACGTCGATGATCAGCTGGGTATGCGCCCAGTAGGCGAACTGCTCGGCGCCGATGTAGAACGGCGCGCCATCCAGCTCCCCCAGGCGGACGTCGCTGTCGCTGACGGCGAACTCGCCGTCCGGGTAGCACATCGGCGCGCTGCCGTCGCAGCAGCCGCCGGACTGGAAGAACATGACCGGGCCGTGCCGCTCGCGCAGCCGCTTGACCAGGCCAAGCGCGGCGGCGGTGGCGACCACGCGGGCGGGCGCGCTGTTCATCGCAGTTTTCCCGGCCTCAGAAGAAGCCCAGCGCATTGGGGCTGTAGCTGACCAGGAGGTTCTTGGTCTGCTGGTAGTGGTCGAGCATCATCTTGTGGTTCTCGCGCCCGATGCCCGACTGCTTGTAGCCGCCGAATGCCGCATGCGCCGGGTACAGGTGGTAGCAGTTGGTCCACACCCGGCCGGCCTGGATCGCGCGGCCGACGCGGAAGGCGCGCGAGCTGTCGCGCGTCCACAGCCCGGCGCCCAGCCCGTACAGGGTGTCGTTGGCGATGCGCAGCGCGTCCTCCTCGTCCTTGAAGGTGGTGACCGAGACCACCGGCCCGAAGATCTCTTCCTGGAAGATGCGCATCGCGTTGTCGCCCTTGAACACGGTCGGGCGCACGTAGTAGCCGCCGGCCAGCTCGCCCTGCTGCAGATGGCGCTCGCCGCCCGCCAGCACCTGGGCGCCTTCCTGGCGGCCGATGTCGAGGTAGGACAGGATCTTCTCCAGCTGCTCCTGCGAGGCCTGGGCGCCGATCATGGTCGCGCTGTCGAGCGGATTGCCCTGCCTGATGGCCGCTACCCGTGCCAGCGCGCGCTCCATGAAGGCGTCGTAGATCGATTCCTGCACCAGCACGCGCGAGGGACATGTACAGACCTCGCCCTGGTTCAGCGCGAACATGGCGAAGCCTTCCAGGCATTTGTCGAAGAAAGCGTCGTCGTGGTCCATCACGTCGGCGAAGAAGATGTTGGGCGACTTGCCGCCCAGTTCCAGGGTGACGGGGATGAGGTTCTGGGCTGCGTACTGCATGATCAGGCGGCCGGTGCCGGTTTCGCCGGTGAAGGCGATCTTGGCGATGCGCTTGCTGGAGGCGAGCGGCTTGCCGGCTTCCAGGCCGAAGCCGTTGACGACGTTGACCACGCCCGCCGGCAACAGGTCGCCGACCAGCTCCATCAGCACCATGATCGAGGCCGGGGTCTGCTCGGCGGGTTTCAGCACCACGCAGTTGCCGGCGGCCAGGGCCGGGGCCAGCTTCCAGACCGCCATCAGGATCGGGAAGTTCCAGGGAATGATCTGGCCGACCACGCCCAGCGGCTCGTGGAAGTGGTAAGCGTAGGTTTCATGGTCGATCTGGGCGATCGAGCCTTCCTGGGCGCGGATGGCGCCCGCGAAGTAGCGGAAGTGGTCGATCGCCAGCGGGATGTCGGCCGCCGTGGTCTCGCGGATCGGCTTGCCGTTGTCGATGGTCTCGGCGGTGGCCAGCATGGTCAGGTTCTCTTCCATGCGGTCGGCGATCTTGTTCAGGATGCGTGCCCGCTCGGCCGGCGAGGTCTTGCCCCAGGCCTCCTTGGCGGCATGGGCGGCGTCCAGCGCCAGCTCCACGTCCTCGGCGGTGGAGCGCGCGACTTCGCAGAAGGGCTGGCCGGTAATCGGCGTGATGTTGGCGAAGTATTCGCCCTTGCTCGGTGCCACGAAGCGGCCGCCGATGTAGTTGTCATAGCGCTGCTTGAACGGGTTGGCGACGCCCAGCTTGTTGATGTCCGCGAGATTCATGTCATCCCCTAGGGTTGGTTGATCTGTCCGTTGGCCGCCACGGACTCCATGGCATCCCATCCTTTCGCAAGGGGCGTGCCAGCCGACAGCCCGGCCCCCCCCTTCTCCCTCTGTAAACCGTTCCGTCATGTCGCACACGGAACAGCCGCTGCTGCAACACCTGTTCAAAAGTTGAACAAGCCGCCTCCCTGGCTGTCCTGAAAACGCAGCATGGCGCATCACGTTTTCTCGATGGCAGGTATATTGCTTGACGGGATAACACGGCCCGCCTGCGGGAGGCGGGACACCGAACGACTGGAGACCGGATGAAGCAAGCTGTTTTACGCCTGAACCTGATTGCCGCCGTATGCGCATGCTGGCCGCTGCTTGCAGCCGCCGATGAGCCGGACGGCCCTCTGAACGTGGTCGTGGTCAGCGGCACCCGCGCCGAGCACACGAGTTTCGACCTCCCCGCCGCCATCGACGTGGTCGACGCCGCCCAGATCCGCGACACCCAGCCGCGCGTGAACGCTTCCGAAGCCCTGGCCGCGGTGCCGGGCCTGGTGGCGCGCGACCGCCAGAACTATGCGCAGGACCTGCAGATCTCCTCGCGCGGCTTCGGCGCGCGTTCCGCCTTCGGCGTGCGCGGCGTGCGCCTGGTAGCGGACGGCATTCCGGCCTCCATGCCGGACGGCCAGGGCCAGGCCGCGACCTTCAACCTCGACATGGCGGAACGCATCGAAGTGCTGCGCGGCCCCTTCTCCGCCCTGTACGGCAACCATTCGGGCGGCGTGGTCCAGCTGTTCACCCGCGATCCCAAGGGCCGGCCCGCGGTCGAGACCAACTTCGCCGCCGGCAGCAACGGCCTGCGCAAGACCGACGTCAACGCCGAGGGCAGCAGCGGCGCCTTCGGCTACCTGCTCGACGCCTCGCGTTTCGAGACCGACGGCTACCGCGACCACAGCGCCGCCACCCGCGATCAGGCCTACGCGAAGTTCACCTTCACCCCGTCGGAAAGCAGCCGGCTCGTCATGACGGCCAGCGGCCTGCGCCAGGACGATACGCAGGACCCGCTGGGCGTGACCTGGGCGACGTACCAGCGCGACCCGCGCGCCGGCGAAATCGACACCACCGACACGGTCTCCCCCCAGCGTACGCTGGCCGAGCGCTACAACACGCGCAAGAGCATCGACCACAAGCAGTTCGGCCTGTCCTGGGAAAGCCGCTTCGGGCCGGACCGCCTGCAGCTGACGGCCTACGGCGGCAACCGCCGCGTGATCCAGTACCAGTCGTTCTCGCGCGGCTTCCAGGCGCCCGCCAGCCATTCGGGCGGCGTGGTCGACTTCGACCGCGACTTCCACGGCATCGACGCCAACTGGCGCATGGTGCGCGAGCTGGCCGGCGGCAGCCTTCGCGCGACCCTGGGCCTGGAGCTGGCGCGCTCGCGCGACGCACGCCAGGGCTTCGAGAACTTTGTCGGCGCGACCTTCGGCGTGAAGGGTGCGTTGCGGCGCGACGAAACGAACGAGGTGACCAGCACCGATCCCTACGCCCAGCTGGAGTGGGAACGCGGCCAGTGGGTACTCACCGGCGGAGTACGGCGCAGCCGCCTGAAGTTCGACGTCGAGGACAAGTTCCTGGCCAACGGCAACGACAGCGGCGGCGTCGACTACCGCCACACCACGCCGCTGCTGGGCGTGCTGTACAAGGTGTCGCCTGCGCTGAACGTGTACGCCAGCGCGGCGCGCGGCTTCGAGGCGCCGACCCTGAATGAGCTGTTCTACTCCGGCAGCGGCGCCGGTTTCAACTTCCGGCTCGATCCGGCGGTGGGCACCCACCTCGAGACGGGTTTCAAGGCCATGCTGGGAGAGCATGCGCGCGTCAACGCCGCGCTGTTCCAGGTGCGCACCAAGGGCGAACTGGTGGTGGACAGTTCCTCGGGCGGCCGCACCAGCTACCGCAACGCCAGCGCCACCCTGCGCCAGGGCGGCGAACTGTCGCTCGACGCCGAACTGGGCGCCGGCTTCAATGCCCGCCTTGCGCTCACGGTGCTGCGCGCGATTTATGACGAGGGATTCGGCGCGGTGCCCGAAGGCAGCCGCCTGCCCGGCATCCCGAAGACCAGCCTGTACGGCGAAGTGGGCTGGAAAGAGCGCGAAGGCCGATTCGGCGCGGCGCTCGAGACCATCGCCAACGGCCGCGTCTACGCGGAAGACAGCAATACGATGACGCCGGCGCCGGGCTACGCGATCGTCAACGCCCGGGTGCAGGCCAGCCAGCAGCTGGGCGGCTGGCGCTTCAAGCAGTTCGCGCGGCTGAACAACCTGTTCGACCGGACCTATGTCGGCTCGGTGATCGTCGGCGACACCAACCGCCGCTATTACGAAGCGGCGCCGGGGCGCAACTGGATCATGGGCGTGAGCGCCCGGTATCAGTTTTAAAAGCGCAGTTCTAGAACCGGTAGCGTAATCCGGCCGTCAAGGTACGCGGCGCGCCGGGTGCGACGAAGCGGGTGATCGCGGGCTCCACGGGACCGGCGTGCGGCTGCAGCAGGCGGCCGTCCGGGAACAGGTCGACGGCCAGGGCGCCGAAGCTTTCATGGCGGCGGTCCAGAACGTTCGCGATCCTGGCGAACAGCTGCCAGCCCGGCGCCGGGGTCCAGTTGGCATGCAGGTTCAGCAGCGCGTGGCCGCCGATGCTCCAGTCGGCGCGCGCATCCTCCTCCCCGTCCTCGACCAGGCCGTCTTCGTTGCCCTGGCTTGCCATGCGCGAGACCGCGCGCAGTTCCGCCCCCAACACCAGATCCGGCCTCGCCTTCCAGCCGAGGTCCAGCTTGAGCGTATGGCGCGGGAGGCCGGCGATGCGGGTGCCGTGGTCCACCTGCACCGAACGCGCGCCGGTGAACAGCGTGCCGGGGGCGCCATAGGTGGCGTCCAGGAAGCTGTAGCCCGCTTGCGCTTCCACGGCGCCCCGGCGCCGGGACCAGCTGAGCTCCACGCCCTGGTGCACGGTGCGGGCGAAATTCGAGAAATAGCCGGCCCGTGTGAGCCCGGCCCGGCCGAACAGGATGTCGTCGCGGTTCACGGTGCGGAACACGCTGGCGCCGACAGCCCCACCTTCTCCGCCCCGCCGCAGGCCTGCCTCGACGGTGCGGGACACGACCTGCTTCAGGTAGGGATCGGACTGCAGCCCGACCGGCAGGCGGCAGGGTTCCGCAGGGTCGGCGCATCCGAGCTCGATCACCGTGGGCACGCGGTTGCTTTGCGCGGCGTTGGCGAACCAGGTCAGTCCTGCATACCGGTGGGTGAAGCCGAGCGCCGGGTTGAAGCGCGAATACGTGAAGGTTTCAGGCGGCTTGGGGCCATCCTCGGTCACCAGGGTGTTGCCGACGCGGGCGCGGTTGAAGCGGGCGGACAGGCTGATGCTGGTGTCGCGCGAGACTGCCAGCGTGGCGGCGCCGTACAGGCTGGCCGCGCGCGCCCTGCCCGATACCGACGATGCCGGCTCGCGCTCCTCTTCCGGGTCGCCCTCCACGCCGCGCGTCGGAGTAAAGAAGGCTTCCTGCTCGAACTGGGCGAAGCGCACCCGGCTGCGGTCCCAGGTGAGGCCGGCGTCGAAGGCGTTGGCGCCGTCGCGCCGGTGCAGGTTCAGGCTGGCGCCGCTGCTGCGCTGGCGGGTGGCGGTGGTGTTCAGGCTGGCGGGATGCAGCGCCGCGCCCTCGTCGCGGGTGAACGCGCATTCGCCGGGATCGTTCGCCTGGCCGGCGGCGTCGAAGCCATCGGCGCAGTCCTCGACATAATCGGCGTATTCATCGCCCACATCGCCGCCGACGGTATCGCGGCGGCTGTTGCGCGCATAAGCCGAGACGGTTGCTTCGATGCCGCTGTCCATGCGGTGCTTGATCCGCAAGCCAGCCTGCAGCAGGCGGTTTTCGGTACGGTCGGGATAGGTGTAGACCGTGCGCCTGTCCTGCCGGTACAGGGCTTCCGGCAGCAGCCCGTTGCCGAGCATGCGGCTGCGGCCGCCGAGCAGCGTGGCGTTCCAGTCGGTCCTTGCGCCCTGGCGTCCCAGCTTGTAGAACAGGTTCGCCAGGCGGCCGGCGGAGTGGGCGCGCCAGCCGTCCTCCTCGAACAGCGTGGCCGCGACGAACTGGTGCCAGCCATCGGCATTGACGCCGTAGGTGAAATCGGCGCGGCGGCGCTGGTGCTCTCCGATGGACAGGGCCAGCTCCGCCCCGGGATCGGACAGTCCCGAGCGGGTCTCGAGGACGAGCGCGCCGCCGAGGGTGTTCAGGCCGTACAGCGGGTTCGAGCCGGGGACCACGGACAGGCGCGACAGCGCGGCTTCGGGCAGCAGGTCCCAGTTGACCACGTCGCCGAAGGCTTCGTTGACGCGCACGCCGTCGAGGTAGACCGACAGGCCCTGCGAGGTGCCGAGCAAGGGCGATGCGCGCATGCCGCGGTAGCTGAGGTCCACCTGGAAGGGACTGCCGATGATCTCGTTGACGGCGATGCCGACCAGCTTGCGCGTCATCGTTTCCGCCAGGTTGCCGCCCTGGGCGTCGCGCAGGGCGTCCCGGTCAAGCGATTGGAGCGCGTAGGGCAGCCGGTCCGCCTGGATACCCGCGTCCGCGAACGGCAGCGCACCCACGACTTCGACCCGCGCGATCCGCTCGCCGTCGGGCGCCATCGAATCCGGCAGGGCCGGCGCGGCCTGGGCAGATGAAACCAGCCCAAGCGCCGAGAGCAGGAGCGTGCGCCTCATGCGGCGGCTACCTGTGCACCGTCCTTTGCATGCGGGATCGAATGGCTGGAATGGGTCATGCTCGTCTCCTATCGTTATCGGTCTTATGCTTTTGGAGCAAATGGCGTGCCATGAGACGGCGCCTTGACGTGTTCCTGCAATGCGGCGCCTGGATACAGGGTCGCCAGCGTCGCATGCACGGCGGGGACCATTACGGACTCGACCAGTCCTGCCGCGGCGCCGAGATCCGGCGCGCTGCGCACCGCCTCCCACAGCCTCGGTTGGGCGGCGGCGCTTGCGGCGAGCGCCCGTTCGGCTTCGGCCTGCCAGAACGGCGGCGCCTCGCTTTCGACGTAGTTGCCGCGGCCGCGGCCGAAGTGCGCCACCGCCAGGTAGCGCAGGACGGCGCCGGTCAGCAGCGTTTGCAGGAAGGGATCGGCGAACTGCACGCTGGCCTTGTCGCGGTCCAGGCGCTGGTTGAAGCCCCAGGCGGCGCCGGCCATGGTCAGGCCGCCGACGATGGCGCCCAGCAGCGCGCCGGCGCCCATGGTCAGGCCGCCCGCCATGACGTCCGCCGACAGCCCGGTCGCCGCGCCCGACACGACCGCGCCGAGCAGGCCGGCCTGGGCCTTGTCGACCGGCGCGCGCACGGCGAAGTTCTCGCTCACGCGCGCATTGATGGTAAGCGCCTGGCCAGGGTCGATGCGGTACAGCGAGAGCATGCGCGCGGTGGCGTGGTTGATGCCGTTCTCCAGGCGCGCGACCAGGGCGGCCATCGCCAGCTCCTGGCGCCGCTGTTCGTCCTTGCCGATGCCGACCGCCTTGAGGGCGCTGCGCAGGACGCCGCGCTCCGCCTCCGGCAAGGGCTCGCTGTCGCGCGCGGCGGCGGCCAGCTGTTCGGCGCTGGTGCGCAGCGCATTGCTGAAGCGCTCGCGGTTGCGCGCGGACCAGGCTGCGACCAGGCGCGCGTAGCCCGGCTGCTTTTCCGGCGCGATCAGCGGCGTGATCGCTTCATAGAACACGTGCTCGTGCACCCAGCAGCGCGCGAAGGCGTCGAGGGGCAGCACTTCCTTCACGATCGGGTACTGGGCCAGGTGCTGCTTCCAGCGCTGCTGCTCGCCCTGTTCCTGCGTGCCCGGACGGGGCGGTCCCATCTGGTTGAGGAGCACGGCGACCGGCTTGCCGAGCCAGTCGAGGATCTTCATCTCGGCCGGAAGGTAGCCGGCATCCTGGGGCGACTCGGACGAATTGACGAGATAGAGCACCACGTCCGCCTCGTCCCTGGCGGCGCGCAAGGCCTGCTGGCTGAGCCAGAACGGACGGTCGCGGTAGCGGTCGAAGACTTCACGCAGCAGCCAGCCGATCGGATTGCCTGCGATGGACAGGCGCTTGAGCAGGCGTACCGAGTCGCCGAAGCCGGGGGTATCCCAGAGCACCAGGGTGTCGCCGGCGCCGCTTTCGACCAGCGGGTGGGCCTCGGCGAATTCGGTGACGTGGGCAGCGTCGCGCACCTCGCCGACGTCCATGCCGACAAGGGTGCGCGCCAGCGTGGTCTTGCCGTTGTTGGTGTGCGAGACGAGCGCGAACTGGATCTTCACCGGGTCCATCAGCGCAGCTCCGGCAATCTCAGGCCCGCACCGAATTCGAGCGGGTATTTGTCCGGCTGGAGCAGGTTGACGACGTGGGCGGGCGCGCCGTGGAAGCTGCAGAACTGGCGCCACAACGCGCTGCGCTCGGTAACGCGCGTGTCGCTGCCGGGCTGCTCGCCGATGCGTTCGACGAAGGAAGATTCGTCGAGCAGGACGGCGACGCCGCGCGGGACGCGCTTGGCCACGTAATCGAGGAAGGCGCCGTGGTTTTCCTTTTCGGGTGTCGCCGCGAGGCTGAACAGGACGGCGGTGACGGTCACGCCCGCCTCGTCCAGCACGGTGTCGCGCAGGGCGTCCTTCGGTTCCACGCCATAGCCGGCCGTGGGGCGCAGCTGGACCCGCGCTTGTCCGCCCAGTGTCGCGGCTGCGAGAGTCCAGAGGCCTCGGTCGCGTGGCTCGTCGAGCGTATAGCTGTAGGGGATCACGCGCAGCAGTGCGGGCGCGCCGGCGCCGATGCTGTCGGCCAGCTTGCGGAAGTAAGGCTGGTCCAGGTCGATCGGGAAGCGGCGCTTGAGACGTCCGGCGCGCAGGCCGGCGAAGGTCGCAAGGATGAGGCGTGGGAGCACGACGAGCAACAGCAAGGTGGCGGCGTACAGGTGTACCCAGCGCTCCCCTCCCCCCGTCACCACGGCGCCGCGGCCGAAGCGCAGCAGCTCGATCTCGTTCAGCGAGAAGCCCTGGAGGAAGGGGAAGACGGCCATGGCCGGCATGAAGAGCCAGGACAGCAGGGTGTGCACCTGGCGCCCGTCGAGGAAGGTGCTTTCCCAGCCGGTGACGTACTCGGTGAGCATGCCGCGCGCGTAGAGCGAGGCGATGGCGCCGAGCGCGAACCCGGCGGCGGCCAGGTGGAAGCTGCGGGCCAGGCGTGCGCGGGTCAGCGGTTCGCTCAGCACGGCCCAATCGGCGAGGTAGTGGGCGACGCCATCGCTCAGCGCGGACGGGAGCTTGCGCGGCACGGCCGCCTTGCCGACACTGAGACGGTGCAGCAGCGGGCTGCCGGTCTTGCGCTTGCGGGGAACGAGCGCCCACACCAGCATGCCCAGGTAGACGAGCAGGTTCCAGGCGATGATCAGGAGCAGAGGCGCGGACAGCAGGTCCACGCGGTGCGGATCGGCGATGCGGTCGAGGGCGGCGCCGGCGATGAAAGCGATGAAGGGAAGCGCGGTCCAGATGCCGGTCATGCCGGGGCGCCTGCGGACGAAGGCGGCAAAGGCGGGCGTGCGTTCGCTCAGGCGCTTGATGATCTGTTCGGAACGCTGTTGCAGGAAGTGGTGCTGGGTCACCGCCATCTTGCTGTCGGATGCCTGCCAGGCCGCCAGCTCGCGGGCGCTGCGGGTCGCGTACTTGCGGTCATCCTCGCTCAGCACGGTATGGCCTACGTCGGCGGTTTCGATGGCGCGCACCAGCACGACATTGCGTGCGACCTGTTCGTTCATGCTCTTCCTGTATGGATGAATTGACAATGTTGTAGCTGCATTGTGCCTCAGTTTTCACTGGATGACAGGTCGGAATGTGCGCGCTCTTGCGATGGCGCGGCGGCGGCGGACGTAAAAAAACCCGGGTGGGCCCGGGTCAGGATCGGTCAGGGCGGCAAGCGCTCAGCCGCGTGGCTGCTTGCGGCTGCGCTTGCTGCCGGAGTCGGAGGCTTTCTGGTCGACCTTGGTCTGCGGCGTCGGTTCCGGAGCGGACTGGCGCGAGCCGGAATTGCCGACCGAAGACTGCTGGGAGCCTGCGGCCTGGTTCTGTTCGATGCCGGTGGATTGCTGGAGTTGGCCAATGCGATCCTGTTCGCCACGTTCCTGCATGCGCTGCGCCTGCTGGCGCGCACTCCATGCACCGTGTTGCGTGCCGACGCCGTTGCGAGGACTGCTGTTCAGGTCGGACTGCATCGAACCCAGGCTGGCTTTCGGGAACGGCGTATCGGGGCCACCGGGCATGACATATCCCGGCGCCCTGCTTTGCAGGCTGCCTTCGGCGACAGTCACGACTTTCGGTTTGTGGATGCCACGGGCACGGTTATCGCCGCCTTTGACCTTCTCTTTCGATTTCATGATCGCTCCTCTGCTTGCTGAACCAATGGATCGATCATGCGCGCAGCCGGGTCAGGTCTGTATAGGATAAGGCTTCGCGGAGTTGTAGGAATGTCCGCACGCTCTGCTTGAGTGAACGGGACGGTAAGGGAAGGTTTTGTTGTCGATGTATCGGTGGTCGGGGTGCGCTAGCTACTTTTAGTTAGCGTTGTGCCGTGCTTACGTTGGTTGAACTTGGGTTCCCAGCAAGGGGGACGCCGAGTCCGGGAAGTCATAGGCGCCAGTGGCACGTATGACGTGCTGAGGAAGCGTGCGCTATACGC
>CBIHLT010000082.1:0-19164 GCA_966210615.1 uncultured Massilia sp. | reverse complement strand
GCCTTGGGATCGGCCTTGGGCTCGGCGCCGTAGCGGGCGTCGATCACGCGCTGCCAGTCGAGTTTTGCGCCTTCGGGGAGCGTCTGCGCGTGCAGCATGACGGGAATGAGCCCGAGGGTGAGCAGACGGGAACCCCGATTTCCTAGCAAACCACGCACCATGTTCTCTACCCGTAACAATGAAAAAAGGCGCCCGCAGGCGCCTTTCATCTTACCGCGTTACTGCTTGAGCGTGCGCTCGAACAGCTTGTAGATGCGGCGGTACTGGTCGAACCACGCTTCCGGCTGCACGTAGGCATGGCGCTCCAGCGGATAGCTGGCCAGCTCCCAGTTGTCCTTCTTCAGCTCGATCAGGCGCTGGGCCATGCGCACCGAGTCCTGGTAGAACACGTTGTCGTCCACCATGCCGTGCGAGATCAGGAGGTTGCCCTTCAGGTTCTCGGCGTACTCGATCGGCGACGAGACCTTGTAGGCCTGCGGGTCGATGTCCGGCGTGTTCAGGATGTTGGCGGTGTACTCGTGGTTATACGTGGTCCAGTCGGTCACCGGGCGCAGCGCGGCGCCGGACTTGAACGTCTCGGGCGCGCGCATCAGGGCCATGAAGGTCATGAAGCCGCCGTAGCTGCCGCCGTAGATGCCGACGTTGGCGGCGTCGCCCTGGTGCTCCTTGACCATGTAGTTGACGCCGTCGATGTAGTCCTGCAGCTCCGGGTGGCCCATCTGGCGGTAGATCGCGTTGCGCCACTTGGCGCCGTAGCCCTTGGAGGCGCGGTAGTCCATGTCGAGCACCACGTAGCCCTTCTGCACCAGCAGGTTGTGGAACATCTGCTCGCGGAAGTAGTTCGGGTAGCGCTTGCTCACGTTCTGCAGGTAGCCGGCGCCATGCACGAACATCACGACCGGGTACTTCTTGCCCGCTTCCAGCTGGGCCGGGCGGTACAGCTTGGCCCAGACCGGGTCGCCGCCGGCGCTCGACGGCACGGCCACGTACTGCGGCTCGATCCAGGTACGCGCCTTGAAGTCCGCGCTGCGGGTGTCGGTCAGCCTGGTGGCCGCGCCGCCCGCGACCGGGACGGTCGCGATCTGCACCGGGGTGTAGCTGGCGGACCAGTGCAGCAGCAGCTTGTCCTCACCAGGCGACAGCCGGAAGCGTTCCACGCCGTCGAGCTGGGTCACCTCGCGCACGGCGCCGGTCCTGGCGTTGACGGCGCAGACTTCATAGTCGCCCGGGGTGGCGCGGTTGCACATCACGTAGGCGGTGGCGCCGTCGCGGGTCCAGCGCACGTCCGAGGCTTCCCACTTGCCCTGGGTGAGTGCACGGATGCCGCCGGTCGCGGTGTCCGCCGTGTACAGGTGCGAGTAGCCGCTTTCCTCGGACAGGAACCACAGGCTGCGGTTGTCCGGCAGCCAGCCGAATTCGTTGTTGTCGTAGTTGACCCAGGCCTTGTCGGTCAGGCGGTGCAGCGGCTTGAGTTTGCCGCCTTCCAGGTCGACGGTGGCGATCCAGCGGTCCTTGTTGTCGACCGCGCGCAGCATCACGGCCACGCCGGCGCCGTTGGCGCTCCAGCTGATGCCGTCGCCGCTGTCGATCACGCGCACCGCGCGGTTGCCCTTGAGCGGGTCGCGCTTGGCGGCCGCGCGCAGCTCGGCCAGCGGGTCCTGGTTCACGCCCGGCAGCACGTCGAAGGACAGTTCGTGCACCTTGTTGGTGCGCAGGTCGACCAGCTTCAGTGCATGCGGGGCCGGCATGTTGCGGCCCACGCGGGTGCGCTGGTCGTCGAATTCCTCGTAGCCCGACTCGGTCACGTAGCGCGGCATCTTGCCGACGCGGCCCTTGTCGCTGCCCTTGGGCGCGGTGGCGACCAGCAGCCAGCGGCCGCTAGGTGACAGGCTGCTGTTCTCGATCTCGACCTTGTCGCCGAAGTAGATGGGCGTCGGCGCCATGGTCGGGTCGATGCGGCGCAGTTCATCCATGCGCGCGCGCATTGCCTCGCGATCGTCCTTCTGGCGCTTGAGGGTGGTGATCAGGCGCAGCTGCATGGTGCGCAGCGCGTCCTCGTCATTCGCCGCCGGGTCCTTGGCGGCGCGCGGCAGCGCGGCCGGGCCGACCACCTTGCTGGCGCGGTCCCACAGGTACCAGTCGCTGCCGATGCGGTACTGCACGCCGCGGCCGTCGGCCGTGAACTGCGCCGCATCCAGCTTGCTCGCGCCGCGCGTGATCTGGACCAGGTCGCCGTTCTTGAGGTTGCGCTCGAACAGGTCGCCGTTGCGCAGCACCAGCATGCGGCTGCGGTCCGGGTTATAGAACACGTCCGGACTGTCGACCTTGGCCAGTTCGGTGTCGGCCACCAGGCGCGGCCTGGCGCCGGCCTGGAAGGTGTCGCGCAGCGGCGAACCGGTGCGCTTCTGCTTGTAGTACACCTGCTTGCCGTCCCAGCTCCACCATGCGGCTTCCACCGGCGTGCCGATCCAGTCCGGGTGGTCCATGGCCTGGTCGAGGGTGATGGGCGTGGAGGCCGCCGCCGGCAACGCGATCAGCGCTGCGAGGATCGTGGGAATCGTGGGGAAGAAGGGTAGTCGCATCGTAATCATGGTGAGGTGGTGAACGCATTCTTGCCTTGGTAAGGCGAGTGCATTCTAGCTCAGCCATCGCCGGCGACGGCGTCAATACAGGCAGGTTTTTTTGCCGTAATGACAAACGCCGATCACACATAGGTATGACCGGCGTCGGGAGGATGCGTATGCTGCACCGCAATGGTGCGGGGCGAAGCTAGATCGCCTTGTACGGGCCTTTCGGCGGACGCGGCAGGAACATGGCGATGCGACCGGCGACGGCCAGCACGGCCAGGGCAATCAGTGCGTACTCGAACAGGTCCATGCTCAGCCTCGCACGGAAGGAGCCCAGCCGCCGTGCGCGGCGTAAAGTTCCTGCGAGAAGCTGCGGATGGCGGCGAGGGCTGCGGCGATGAAGTTGGTGGTAGCGGTCATGGTGGAATCTCCGGTAAATACTGCGATGTTGCGTTGCAGTATAGAACCGTTTTCGTCATAAGCAAACTTTAGATTCGTGATTCCATCGATAGATTTTATGAATAATTGTCGCGTCGGCTCGGCCGCAGATATGTGTTGCGCGAATGTCTCGGCAAACGCGCCATGAATAAGAGGGGCATGCCGCCCGGCGTGAAAGCAGGGGTGGTGCGAATCTTGCATGAATGCTTGGCATGAAATCGCCAGACCGTGCTTCACCCACCTTGCGTATCCTCGTCGTGATTCCCGCGACAGCCTCCTGCGCGGGCCCCGATGCGGTGCAGGCCGAGCAGGCCCGGCGCAGCGCCGCGCTGCGCATCGGCCTGCTGGAATCCGGCTACGACCTGGTCGCCTCGCTGCCGGCCGACGTCTTCCTGCCCGAGCGCATCGCCCAGCTGCAGCCGGACCTGATCATCGTCGACAGCGAGCTCGATGCGCGCGACATCCTCGAACACATCGTGATCGCCACCCGCGACGAGCGCCGTCCCATCGTCCTGTTCACCGAGGACGATGCACCGGCCAGCATGGACGCGGCCATGGCGGCCGGGGTCTCGGCCTATATCGTGGCGGGGCTGCAGCCGGAGCGGGTCAAGCCGGTGCTGGACGTGGCGCTGGCGCGCTTCCGGCGCGAGCAGAAGCTGCTCGACGAACTCTCCGACACGCGCCAGAAGCTGGCAGAGCGCAAGCTGGTCGACCGCGCCAAGGGCCTCCTGATGACGCGCTACCGGCTGAGCGAGGATCAGGCCTACCAGCGCCTGCGCAGCCTGGCCATGAACAAGAACATGAAGCTGGCGGAAGTCGCGCAGCGCATCCTCGACGTGGAAGACCTGCTGGGCTGATCGCCCGCAGGCGGAAGGAGAACAATGGAAAGCAAGCACGCATGGGCCGCGGGATCGGACAAGCCCGAGATCGACACGCTCAGGATCGGCTTCATGCCGCTGGCCGACTGCGCGCCGCTGGTGATGGCCTCGGTGCTCGGGCTGGACGAGAAGGCCGGCCTGAAGTTCGAACTCAGCCGCGAGCTGTCCTGGACCGGCATGCGCGAGCGCCTGCTGGGCGGGGAGCTGGATGCGGCCCATGTGCTGTATGGCTTGCTGTACGGGGTCCACACCGGCATCGGCAGCCGGCAGCACCGGATGGCGGTGCTGATGAACCTGAACCAGAACGGCCAGAACATCACGCTCTCGCGCCGCCTCGCCGCCTTCGCGCAGGAGCCGGCGCTGCTGGCGCGGCTGCTGCACGAAGAACGCCGCCGTCTCACCCTGGCGCATACTTTCCCGACCGGGAACCACGCGATGTTCCTCTATTACTGGCTGGCTGCGGCCGGCATCGATCCCTTGCGCGACTGCCGCATGGTGACGGTGCCGCCCGGCCAGATGGCATCGAGCCTCGCGGCCGGCCACATGGACGGCTTTTGCGCCGGCGAGCCCTGGGGCCAGCGCGCGCTGCGCGACGGAGCAGGGATCCTGGCCGCGTCCAGCGAGCGCGTATGGCCGAACCACCCCGGCAAGGTGCTGGGCACGCGCGCCGGCTTCGCCGACACCCACCCGAACGCCTGCCGCGCCATGATCGCCGCTGTCCTGGAAGCGGCGCGCTGGCTGGACGCGGCGCGCGCCAACCGCGAGGCGGCGGCCGAGGTGCTGGCCAGCCCGGCCTATGTCGGCGCCGGGCGCGAGCTGCTGCAGTACTGCCTGGCGGGACGCCATGCCGAGACGGGCCGGTGGCGCGGGCACAATGGACTGCGCTTCTATGCGGAAGGGGAGGCGACCTTCCCCTGGCTGTCCGACGGCATGTGGTTCATGACCCAGCACCGCCGCTGGGGGCTGCTCGAGAGCGATCCGGACTATCTGGCGGTGGCGCGCGAGGTCAACCGTATCGGCTTGTACCGCGAAGCGGCGGAGCGTACCGGCACGCCGCTGCCCCAGGGCGAGATGCGCAGCTCGACCCTGATCGACGGCAGGGTCTGGGACGGGCGCCTCCCCGTCGCCGCGCTGTAAAGACGCAGGCGCGTGCATCATTCTGGGGAATGGTGCACTGCAATGTAGCGTGTTCGAGGCGGAATCGGCCGCTTCTTCCCCTGGAGCCGGGCTGGCACGGCTCTTGCAAATATCCCTGGCAGGATCAATGGCGATCCTCTTCATTTCAACGCCGGCCTAACGAGGGGCCGGCACCTGGACAACGGCGTCCGCGGCTCCTGCCTCCGGCAGACAGCGCGGACGCCGTTTTGTTTTTCAAAGGGATAAAACATGGCCAGCAAAGCGGACAGCATCAAGCTCTTCTCGTTCAGCGGCGCGCCGATGCGCGCCTTCCACCTGACCTGGGTGGCCTTCTTCGTGTGTTTCTTCGCCTGGTTCGCCTGCGCGCCGCTGATGCCGGTGATCAAAGGAGAATTCGGGCTGTCGATGGAGCAGATCGCCAACATCAACATCGCCGCCGTCGCGATCACCATCTTCGTGCGCCTGCTCGTCGGCCCCCTGTGCGACCGCTTCGGCCCGCGCAAGACCTATACCGGCCTGCTGCTGCTCGGCTCTATCCCGGTGCTGGGCGTTGCCATGGCCCAGAGCTACGAAAGCTTCCTGCTGTTCCGCCTGGGGATCGGCGCGGTCGGCGCCAGTTTCGTGATCACCCAGTACCACACCTCGGTGATGTTCAGCTCCAGGGTGGTCGGCACCGCCAACGCGGCCGCGGCAGGCTGGGGCAATGCGGGCGGCGGCGCGGCCCAGGCCCTGATGCCGCTGCTGCTGGGCGCCGTCGTCATGCTGGGCGTGAGCGAAGCGCTGAGCTGGAGGGTGGCGCTGGTCGTGCCGGGCGTGCTGATGATCGTGATGGCCTTCGTCTACTGGCGCCATACCCAGGACTGCCCGGACGGTAACTACGACGACCTGCGCAAGGCCGGCACGCTGCCGGAAGGCTCGGGCAAGGGCGGCTGGGCCAGTTTCGCGGCCGGCTGCAGGAATCACCGCGCCTGGCTGCTGTTCGTCACCTACGGCGCCTGCTTCGGCATCGAGATCTTCATCCACAACATCGCCGCCGTGTACTACGTCGAGCACTACGGCCTGTCGCTGGGGGCGGCGGGCCTGGCCGCCGGCAGCTTCGGCCTGCTGGCCCTGTTCGCCCGCGCCCTGGGCGGCTGGGTCTCGGACCGCGCCGCCCGCGCCGGCACCCTGAACAGCCGCATCACCGTGCTGTTCGTGCTGATGATCGGCGAAGGCCTGGGCCTGCTGTGGTTCGCCAACGCCGACGCCGTCAGCTTCGCGGTGATCGCGATGCTGATCTTCGGCCTGTTCACCCACATGGCTTGCGGCGCCACCTACGCGCTGGTGCCCTTCGTGGCGCCCAAGGCCCTGGGCGGCGTGGCCGGCATCGTCGGCGCGGGCGGCAACGTCGGCGCCGTGGCCGCCGGTTTCCTGATGAAGGGCACGGGTGACGTGCGCCAGACCCTGATGATCCTGAGCGTGCTGGTCCTGGCTTCCAGCATTTGCGCGATCGCCGCGCGCTTCACCATGACGGCCGCCGACAGCGCACCGGCCGTCTCCGCAGCTTAGTTGGCAGCAAATAGGGAGTAGAACATGCACATCGTCGTCATCGGCCACGGAATGGTGGGCCACAAATTCGTCGAAACCCTGGCTCAGGAAGCACGTCCGGACGTGCGCGTCACCGTGCTGGGCGAGGAACCGCGCCCGGCCTACGACCGGGTCCACCTGTCGGAATTCTTCTCGAGGAAAAGCGCGGACGAGCTGTCGCTGGTCGAGCCGGGCTTTTTCGAGCGCGAGGATGTGGTCCTGCGCCTGAACGCGAAGGTCGTGTCGGTCGATTGCGATGCGCGTAGCGTCACCCTGGCAAGCGGCGAGCGGGTCGGCTACGACAAGCTGGTGCTGGCCACCGGTTCCTATCCCTTCGTACCGCCGGTGCCGGGCGCGGACCGCAAGGACTGCTTCGTCTACCGCACCATCGAAGACCTGGAAGCGATGCAGGAATGTGGTGCGCGTTCGCGCACCGGCGTGGTGGTGGGCGGCGGCCTGCTCGGCCTGGAATGCGCCAAGGCCCTGCGCGACATGGGCCTGGCCGCGCACGTGGTCGAGTTCGCGCCGCGCCTGATGGCGGTGCAGGTCGACGATCCTGGCGCGCGCGTGCTGCGCGCCAGGATCGAGGAACTGGGCGTGGGCGTGCACACCCAAAAGAATACCCTCGCCATCATCGACGGTGACGAGGGCACCCACCGCATGCAGTTCGCCGACGGCAGCCACCTGGACACCGACATGATCGTGTTCTCGGCCGGCATCCGCCCGCGCGACGAACTGGCGCGCAAGGCCGGGCTGGCGATCGGCTCGCGCGGCGGCGTCGTGATCGACAGCCGCTGCCTGAGCACCGACCCGCACGTCTACGCGATCGGCGAATGCGCGCTGTGGAACGGCCAGCTGTTCGGCCTGGTGGCGCCGGGCTACGACATGGCGCGCACTTGCGCGCGCCACATCCTCGGCCTTGATGCGGCCTTCGCCGGCGCCGACATGAGCACCAAGCTGAAACTGATGGGCGTGGACGTGGCCAGCATCGGCGACGCCCACGGCGCCACGCCGGGCAGCCGCAGCTACCAGTTCCTGGACGAGCGCAAGCAGGTCTACCGGAAAATCGTCACCTCCGAGTGCGGCAAGTACCTGCTGGGCGCGGTGCTGGTGGGCGACGCCGCCGCCTACGGCTCGCTGCTGCAGGCGGCGCTCAACCGCATCGAGCTGCCCGAAGCGCCGGAATTCCTGATCCTGCCGGATGGCGGCGGCGCGGAGCGCCCGGCCATCGGCGTGGATAAACTGCCCGCCGGCGCCCAGATCTGCTCCTGCAACGACGTCTCGAAAGGCGCGCTGTGCCAGGCGGTGGCGGACGGCGCCACCACAGTCGGCGCGCTGAAGAGTGCTACGTGCGCCGGCACCGCCTGCGGCGGCTGCGTGCCCCTGATGACCCAGGTGATGAACGCGGAGCTCAAGAAGCTGGGCGTGGCCGTCGACAACCACCTGTGCGAGCACTTCCCCTATTCGCGCCAGGAGCTCTACCACCTGGTGCGCGTGGAAGGCATCCGGAGCTTCGGCGCACTGCTGGAGCGCCACGGCAAGGGCCTGGGCTGCGACATCTGCAAGCCCACGGTCGCCAACATCCTGGCCTCGGTCTGGAACGACTTCGTGCTGAAACCCCGCCACGCGAGCCTGCAGGATTCGAACGACTACTTCCTCGGCAACATCCAGAAGGACGGCACCTATTCGGTGGTGCCGCGCATGCCGGGCGGCGAAGTCACCGCCGACGGCCTGATCGCCGTGGGCCAGGTGGCCAAGAAATACGGCCTGTACACCAAGATCACCGGCGGCCAGCGGGTCGACCTGTTCGGCGCCCGCGTGGAGCAGCTGCCGGCGATCTGGGAAGAGCTGATCGCGGCCGGCTTCGAATCCGGCCACGCCTACGGCAAGTCGCTGCGCACCGTGAAGTCCTGCGTCGGCTCCACCTGGTGCCGCTACGGCGTGGGCGACAGCGTGGGCTTCGCCATCGCGCTGGAGAACCGCTACAAGGGCCTGCGCGCCCCGCACAAGATCAAGTTCGGCGTCTCCGGCTGCACCCGCGAATGCGCGGAAGCCCAGGGCAAGGACGTGGGCCTGATCGCCACCGACAAGGGCTGGAACCTCTACGTGTGCGGCAACGGCGGCATGAAGCCGCGCCACGCGGAGCTGATCGCATCAAGTCTCGACGACGCCACCGTGGTGCGCTACATCGACCGCTTCCTGATGTTCTACGTACGCACCGCCGAGCGCCTGCAGCGCACCAGCGTGTGGCGCGAAAACCTGGAGGGCGGGCTGGATTACCTGAAGCAGGTCGTGATCGAGGACAAGCTGGGCATCGCTGCCGAGCTGGAGGCGCAGATGCAGCACGTGATCGACACCTATGCCTGCGAATGGAAGGAAGCCGTCACCGACCCGGCCGTGCGCCGCCGCTTCCGTCATTTCGTCAACAGCGAGCAGGGCGACGAGAACGTCGTGTTCGTGCCGGAGCGCGGCCAGATCCGCCCGGCCGATCCGAACGAACGGCGCCGCGTCATCCCCATCGCCAACGCAGCATAATTCAGGAGAACCCTCATGCACCGTGATCTACAACTCGACAACTGGACCGCAATCTGCGCCATCGACGAGATCGTCCCCGACACCGGCGTGGCCGCGCTGCTGAACGGCCGCCAGGTAGCGGTGTTCCGTCTCGGCGAAGAACAGCCGCGCGTGTTCGCCATCGATAACTACGATCCGAATTCGGAAGCCGCCGTGCTCTCGCGCGGCCTGGTGGGCAGCATCGGCGAACGCATCGTGGTCGCCTCGCCGATCTACAAGCAGCACTTCGACCTGCAGAGCGGCGAATGCCTGGAAGCGCCCGAACGCTCGGTGGCCAGCTACCCGGCGCGCCTCGAAGGGGGCAAGGTATGGATCGCAGCGTAAAACCTCAACTCGTGGTGGTGGGCAACGGCATGGCCGGCATGCGCACCGTCGAGGAATTGCTGGCGCTCGCGCCCGGCATGTACGACATCACCGTGTTCGGCCTCGAACCGCGCGTGAACTACAACCGCATCATGCTCTCGCCGGTGCTGGCCGGCGAAAAGGCTTTCGACGAGATCGTTCTGCACACCCGCGAATGGTATGCGGAGCACGGCATTACCCTGCACGCGGGCGACCCGGTGGTGGCGATCGACCGCCGGCGCCGCACCGTGCGCGCGGCCAGCGGCCGCGAAGTGGCCTACGACAGGCTGCTGCTGGCCACCGGCTCCCAGCCCTTCATCGTGCCGGTCCCGGGCGCCCAGTTGCAGGGCGTGGTGGGCTTCCGCGACCTGGACGACGTGGAGACCATGCTGCAGGCGGCGCGCGCCGGCGGCCGCGCGGTCGTGATCGGCGGCGGCCTGCTGGGCCTGGAAGCGGCCAACGGCCTGCTGCGGCGCGGGATGGAAGTCACGGTCGTGCACCTGACCGACAGCCTGCTCAACCAGCAGCTCGACAGCGATGCCTCGCTGCTGCTGAAGGGCGCACTGGAACACCGCGGCCTGCACATCCTGCTGTCGAGCCAGACCGAAGCCATCCTGGGGACGGACAAGGTCCAGGGCGTGCGCTTCAAGGACGGCAGCGAATGCGCGGCCGACCTGGTGGTCATGGCGGCCGGCGTGCGCCCGAACGTGGCGCTGGCCCGCGCGGCCGGCCTGCACGTGGAGCGCGCGGTGGTGGTCGACGACACCCTGCAAACCTACGATCCGCGCATCTACGCCGTGGGCGAGTGCATCCAGCACCGCAAGAACACCTTCGGCCTGGTGGCCCCGATCTGGGACCAGGCGCGCGTCTGCGCGGCCCACCTGGCCGGCCTGGGCCACCGCCGCTACGTGCAGCAGGCCACCGCCACCAAGCTCAAGGTCACCGGCATCGACCTGTACTCGGCCGGCGACATCGTCGGCGGCGCCGGCAGCGAAGACCTGGTGCTGCGCGACCGCCGCGCGGGCGTGTACAAGCGCCTGGTGCTGGCGGGGAACCGCGTCACCGGCGCGGTGCTGTACGGCGACGTCTCGGACGGCCCCTGGTACTTCGAGCTGATCCAGCGCGGGGCCGACATCACCGCTTTCCGCGACCGGCTGCTGTTCGGGCCGGCGCTGTGCGAAGCCGCCTGAAGGAATCAAGATGGAAATGCACCTCAAACCGGTCCGCACCACCTGCCCCTACTGCGGCGTCGGCTGCGGCGTCAAGGCCACTCCCGCCGGCGGCGCGGGTGCGCTGATCGAAGGCGACCTCCTGCACCCGGCGAGCCGCGGCCGCCTGTGCGTCAAGGGCTCGGCCCTGGGCGAGACGCTCGGCCTCGACGGGCGCCTGCTGCATCCGGCGGTCCGGGAGGAGGGCGGGCTGCGCCAGGCAAGCTGGGACGAGGCACTCGGCACCGTGGCCGGCAAGCTGTCCGCGATCATCGCCGAACACGGCCCGGACGCCGTGGCCCTGTACGTCTCAGGCCAGCTCCTGACCGAGGATTACTACGTCGCCAACAAGTTCATGAAGGGTTACGTCGGCAGCGCCAACATCGACACCAATTCGCGCCTGTGCATGTCTTCCGCTGTCGCCGGGCACAAGCGCGCCTTCGGCGAGGACGTGGTGCCCGGCTGCTACGAGGACTTCGAACTGGCGGACCTGATCGTGCTGGTCGGCTCCAACGCGGCCTGGTGCCATCCGACCCTGTTCCAGCGCATCGCCAAGGCCAGGGAGACGCGTCCCGGGCTGCGCATCGTGGTGGTCGATCCGCGCCGCACCGCCACCTGCGAGCTGGCCGACCTCCACCTGCCGATCAAGCCGGGCACGGACGTCTGGCTGTTCAATGGCCTGCTGAGCTATCTGGCGCAAAACGGCCTGGCCGACCAGGCCTATGTCGCCGCCCACACCGAAGGGCTGGAAGACGCGCTGGCCGCAGCCGGGGATGCGGAGGAGGCGGCCGCCGCCTGCGGCATCGATCCCGCCTTGCTGCACGAGTTCTACGCCCTGTTCGCGAGCACGCCGAAGACCGTCACCGCCTTCTCGATGGGGGTCAACCAGTCGACCAGCGGCACCGACAAGGTCAACGCCATCATCAATTGCCACCTGCTCCTTGGGCGCATCGGCAAGCCCGGCATGGGGCCGTTTTCCCTGACCGGCCAGCCCAACGCCATGGGCGGGCGCGAGGTAGGCGGCCTGGCCAACATGCTGGCCGCCCACCTGGACATCGACAACCCTGCCCACCGCGAGGCCGTGCGCGGCTTCTGGGACGCGCCGCGCATCGCCGGCAAGCAGGGCCTGAAGGCGGTCGACCTGTTCCGCGCGGTGGAGGAAGGCAGGGTCAAGGCGGTGTGGATCATGGCCACCAACCCGGTGGTGAGCCTGCCCGACGCCGACCAGGTGCGGCGCGCGCTCGAGGCTTGCGAGCTGGTGGTGGTGTCCGACGTCGTCGGCGACACGGATACCGCCGCCTATGCCGACGTGCTGCTGCCGGCCCTGGCCTGGGGCGAGAAGGACGGCACGGTGACCAATTCCGAGCGCTGCATCTCGCGCCAGCGCGCCTTCCTGCCCGCGCCGGGCGAGGCGCGCGCCGACTGGCAGGCGCTGTGCGGCGTGGCCCAGCGCATGGGCTACGCGGGATTCGACTACCTGGGCGCGCACGAGATCTTCGACGAGCATGCGCGCCTTTCCGGGTGGCGCAATGCGCCGGACGACTTGCCGCGCGCCTTCCGCCTCGATCCGCTGGCCGGCATGGACCGCAGCGCCTACGATGCGCTCGAACCGGTCCAGTGGCCCTTGGGTAAGGTCCGCATGTTCGCCGAAGGCGGCTTTTCGCATCCGGGCGGTCGCGCGCGCTTCGTGCGGACCGCGCCGCGCCTGCCAAAGCACGCGCCGGGCGGCGAGTTCCCGCTCGCGCTCAACACCGGCCGTATGCGCGACCAATGGCACACCATGACGCGCACCGGCAAGTCGCCGCGCCTGGCCGGGCACGCGCCGGAACCTTTCGTCGACCTGCACCCGCACGACGCGCTGCTGGCCGGCGTGCGCGAGGGCGAACTGGCGCGCGTCACCAGCCGGTGGGGCGCGATGGTGGCGCGCGTGGCCCACGGAGGCGGCATCGCGCGCGGCTCGGTGTTCGTGCCCATCCACTGGAGCGGCCAGACCGCCTCGGACGCGCGCGTCGGCGCGCTGGTCAATCCGGAAGTGGACCCGGTGTCGGGCGAGCCGGAATTCAAGCACACGCCGGTGCGGGTCGAGCCCTTCGGCGTGGCCTGGCATGGCTTCATCCTCAGCCGCGAAGAGCTCGGCCTGGCGCGCATCGCCAACTGGACGCGGGTGCGCGGCAGCGGCTTCGTGCGCTACGAGCTGGGCGGACGCGAGCCGGTGTCGCCGGCATGGGCGCGCGCGCTCCTGAACGCGGACGACGACGCCGACTGGATCGACTACGAAGACAAGGCCGAAGGCATGCTGCGCGCCGCGCTGGTGCTTGGCGGCCGCCTGCAGGCCTGCCTGTTCGTCTCGCGCCGCCCGGACCTGCCGTCGCGCGCCTGGCTGGGAGGATTGTTCGCGCTGGACGAATTGGGGGCCCTCGAACGCGCCACCTTGCTGGCGGCCCGCGCGCCAAAACAAGGGCCCGACCCGGGGCCGACCGTGTGCTCCTGCTTCGGCGTGGGCCGCAACACCATCATGCTGGCGATCAGGGACAAGGACTTGAAGACCTCGGGCGAGGTGAGCGCCTGCGTGCGCGCCGGCGGCAACTGCGGATCCTGCGTGCCCGAGATCCGCAAGCTGCTGGAGGAAGTCCGCTGCGCCGAAGCCTGAGCGTTCAGTCCAGGCGGCCGGCGCAGCGGAAAGGCTCAGGCGGCCACCGGCTTGCAGGTGTCGCCGCGCGAGCGGGTGGCGACGGCTTCCGTGCCGAACAGCGGCAGCTCCAGGTAGGGCCGTTCGGTGGCGTGCACCGCGATGACCAGGGCCTGGCGCTCCAGCTTGTGGCGCAGTCCGATCTGCGCCACGAACACGGGAGCCAGCAGGCGCTGGGTCTTGCGCCTGCCCGTGTCCAGGTAGCCGAACTGCATGGTGGCGCTGTCGATCACGTCGGGCGGCAGCGGCTCCTTGGCCCGTCCGAGCAGGCTGACCAGGCGCTCGACCACCTGGCGCGCCGCTTGCTCCTGCGTGACAATGGCGGCGTTATCCAGGCTCTCTCCCAGCAGCGGGCGCACGTTCACCGATAGTCCGTCGACCCGGCCGTCGCCGGCCAGGGTCAGCGCCACCGAGGCCCCGCCCAGCACCGGAATCCCGGCCACCGCATGGCGCCAGGCGCCGGTGGCGCGCACCAGCAGCTGCTGCGAGACGCGCTCCTCGCGGTCCGCGCCTTGCGCCTTGGTCTGCCACAGGCGCTCGAAGGTGAGGCTGCCGCCGTCCTCGCACCAGGAATCCAGCTTCAGGCGCTGGGCCGCCTCGCCCAGCTGGCGCACCAGGAAGCGGGGTTCCTCCAGGCGCTCGAAGGGCGCGGCGAAGGGGGCCAGGCCCGAGCGGTATGCCAGCGCGCCCGAGGCATGGTAGACCACGGCGCGCGCGCCTTCCGGCAGGTGCACGACGCTGCGCTCGCCGCGCTCGGCCACGTGGGCACGGTCGGTGGGGCAGTTGCCGCCTTCCTGGATCGTGTTCAGGAAGCGCTTGACGCGGGCGCGGATCTCGTCCTGGGTGAGCTGGCGCAGGGCGACGATGTCGGCGCGCGCGGGCAGGGCGCCGGCGCTGGCCGGGACCTTGCACAGGCTGTCGATCAGGTGTTGGTGGTTCATGCTCAGCCCTCCGTCCACATCCACAGGAGACATGCCTGCTGGGCAGGCGCCAGGTCGGGGTCGACGTTGCCTTCGCCCCAGAGGTGGTCGCGGTTCAGGTAGGAACGGTCCCACCGGATATTGCCGCCGTTCCAGGTGGCAGCGTCGCCCACGCAGACCGTGATCGGATGGTTGTCGACCCACCAGTCCGCGACGCCGTTGTGCCAGGCGTGGCAGATGGTGTCGCCATCCGTCAGGTTGTCGGCCACATCCTCGCCGCACTCGTCGGTGGTGATGCCGTCGTACATATTGCCCCAGGCGCCGCAGTAGATGTGCATGCGCGCGAAGATGTTCCACAGGCCGGTGACGCGGTTCAGGTCGACCGTCTCGCAGGAATAGGCCATCACCCACTCGTTGTTCCAGTCCTCGCCCAGCTGCCACTGGTTGGAATAGGTGCGCCAGTTGGTGCGCGCGGTGTCGTAGAGCATGCGCGCATTGCCGTTGGGTTCGTGGCCGCCATGGGTCTCGATCCAGAACAGGTCGACATTGTCGACCCAGTTGCGGTCGTCGCCGCCCATGTCGGTATCTCGAATATCCGTTTCCCAGACATTGGTATTGGCCCAGTAGAACGAGCGCGTATGCCCGGCGGAACGCAGCTTCGCATCGAAGCCGTTACTTCGGTTGAAGGTGTAGGTCAGGTCTCCCGCCGTGCTCACGCCGGCGGCGCGCGCATGATTGAAGTACCGGATCGCTTCCACTCCGAAACTTGCCATGGAGTTCTCCTTTCGTATCGGTGGGCTACATTGACGTCCCGTCGCAGGCGCATCGGGCGGTAGCAAGCGATACAGTAGAACGCGCCGGAGAGCGGACTCTGGCGTAGTTCAAGAAAAGAGGCGGTTGTGCGCGCGAAGGAAGGGCGGCGCCGTCACAGCTTGCGTGGCGTCGAAAGGAGGCCGCCGCCCGCCATGCTCCGCGGGCGGCCGAGGGGAGTAAGGGCGCTAGAAGGCTTCCCAGCTGTCGGCGCCGGCGGCGGCCAGTTGGCGCTTCGGCGCGGGCCTGGACGCGACGGGCTGCCGGGGCGCCCTGGACGCCGCGGCCGCGGGAGGCGCCGCTTCCTGCATGCCGTCCAGGCGGAACACACTGACGGCGTCGCTCAGGCGCCCGGCCTGCACCTGCATGGTTTCCGCGGCCGCTGCCGCTTCCTCGACCAGGGCGGCGTTCTGCTGGGTGACCTGGTCCATCGAGGCGATGGCCTGGTTGATCTGCTCGATGCCCGTGGTCTGTTCCTGGCTGGCGGCGCTGATCTCGCTCATGATGTCGGTGACGCGCTTGACGCTGTCGACGATCTCGAGGATGGTGGCGCTGGCCTGGTTGACCTGGCGGCTGCCGTTGTCGACCTTGCTGGACGAATCCTCGATCAATTCCTTGATTTCCCTGGCCGCGCCCGCCGAGCGCTGGGCCAGGTTGCGGACCTCGGTCGCGACCACGGCGAAGCCACGGCCCTGTTCGCCGGCGCGCGCCGCTTCCACGGCGGCATTCAGCGCCAGGATATTGGTCTGGAAGGCAATGCCGTCGATCACGCCGATGATGTCGCGGATCTTGCTGGCCGAAGCACTGATGTCGGCCATCGTGCCCCTCACCTCGCCGATGGCGGCGCCGCCCTTCTGGGCCACGCTCGAGGCGGCGTCGGCCATCAGGTTGGCCTGGCGCGCGTTGTCGGCGTTCTGCTTGACGGTGCCGGTCAGTTCTTCCATCGACGAAGCGGTCTCTTCCAGCGAGCTGGCCTGTTGCTCGGTGCGTGAAGACAGGTCCTGGCTGCCGGCCGCCACTTGCGAGGAACTGGAGGCGATCGCGTCGGTGCCGCTGCGCACCTGGGCCACGATGTCGGCCAGCTTGTCGCGCATGGCCTTCATCGCCGCCATCATGCTGGTGCTGTCCCCGGCCTTGAGTTCGACCGGAGACGCCAGGTCGCCGGCGGCGATGCGCGCCGCCACCTCGGCGGCATAGCGCGGCTCGCCGCCCAGCTGGCGCAGCAGGGTGCGGGTGATGGCGCTGGCGGCCAGCGCACCGGCCGCCAGCGCCAGGGATCCCAGGCCGATGATCAGGGTGCGCGAGCGCTCGTAGGCGGCGAGGGAGGCCTCACCCGCATGCTTGTTGAGCTTGCCTTCCAGGACGATCAGGGCATTGGTCGTGTCGATCCATTGCTCCTGCAGGGGCTTGAGTTCGCCGATCAGCACCTGGGCGGTCTGTTCGGTCTGCCTGGCCAGGCCGAGCCGGGTGGCCTTGTCGAGCACGGGGAGGGCGGCCTGCGCCGCCTCGGCCACGCGCGCGAGCGCCGCCTTTTCCTCCGGCAGGGTACCGGGCAGCTCGAACAGCGGGACCAGTTCTTTCCAGGCCTTGGCGTAGGTATCGGCTTCGTTGACCATGGCGCGCTGCTGGGATGCGATCGCCGCGTCCTCGCTCAGCAGGGCGATGTTGCGGACCTGGATCGCGCGGTTGCGGATCGTATCGATCAGGACATTGGCCAGTTCGATGCGCTGGTTGTTGACGTCCGTGATCTGGTGCGTGCGCTCCCGCATGTCGGCCATACCGACCAGGGCGCCGGCGATGATGATGCAGAGCAGGCCAAGGACCAGGGTAAAGCCGGCGCCAAGCATGGCGCCGACTTTCATGTTGGAGAGTTTCATGATGTGCTACCTCGCGTTGCGTTGCGGTCTGGCCCAAGGGTGGGCGCCAAATAATTCCGTGCGACAACATATAAATACTCTCCAAATCTATCCGTGTCGATGTGCTTTGAACAAGAACGCGCAAAAAATCCCACTCGGCGCCGAATCGCGAGTGAAAAACGGGAAATGTCGCGTCAGGCTGTTGTGTCCCGGCGACGCCGGGCCGGGCCGGGCTGGGATAGGGCCGGGCGCCGGGCGCGCTATGCGGATGCTCGCGCTCAGCGCAGCGTGCGCGCGAAGAAATCCTCGGTGCGGCTGTTGGCCAGGCTGGCGGCCGCCGCGTCGTAATGCTTGCCGCCGGGACGCGCGAAGGCGTGGTGGCAGCCCGGATAGGTATGCACTTCGGCATGCGCCTTGCCGGCCAGCGCGACATGGATGCGGTGCCGTGCGTCCTGGTCCATGAACTCGTCGGCGCCGGCCAGGTGGTAGAGCAGGGGCGCGCCGATGTTGTCGGCCTCGTGCAGGTAGCGCTCGGTGCCGCCGCCGTAGTAGGCGGCGAAGGCGTCGCCGTCGGTGCGCGCGGCGCTCAGGAAGGTCATCAAGCCTCCCAGGCAATAGCCGGTGACCCCGACCTTGCCGCTGGCGCCGTCCATCCCGCGTGCGGCGCTGATGGTGGCGGCAATGTCCTGCACGCCCCAGTCCAGGTTGTAGCTTTGGTAGAGCTTGACGCCCTTTTCCCAGTCGCCGTCCTTGTCCTCGGACAGCGACAGGCCCGGCTCGGCGCGCCAGAACAGGTCGGGGCAGACCGCCAGGTAGCCCAGGGAGGCGTAATGGTCGGCGATGCTGCGGATCCCGGCGTTCACGCCGAAGATCTCCTGCAGCACGATGATCACTGGATGCGGGCCGGCGGCGGCGGGGCGGGCCACGTAGCAATCGACATTGCCGGCGGGGGTGTGGACGGTGAAGGTCTCGGACATGGTCTTCCTTTCGTCGAAAGGTGGGTGCCGGACCATCATACGGCTTTGGAGAAGCCGGCGGCACGCACAAAGGTACAGGTTGCGCGCCTGCGCACTAAACAAGCTCCCTAACCCCGCCCGTCGCCCCATGGCTCTCGAATAGGGAATTTGTAAGTGATTGTATTTACTGTTGGAAATTGAAATTTAGCGCTAACTTTTTTGGCGAAACACGGTGCAACACCGGTGGTTTTGATGTATCTGCGCAACATTCTTGTTTAGGAAAACGCGGCTAAACTGCGCCCGTTTATTGAAAGTTTGTTGAGTTCCCATCATCGAATTTGTATAACTCCCACAGGCTGCAGCGCTATACCAAGTGGCAAAGGGCGCCGACACAAGTGTTTAGTAAATGTCGCCCAACCCATTCCATCGGTTTGCACCTCGATAACTTGCCCGACTGGCCGTGACCGGGCGAGGGAAGTTCAAGGGCGACTGGTGCCGGCCGTATTTCGTCGCAATCCGGGGCTGCCACCAATCCGCTTTTGCGGAAGGTCCTCTGTAGCGTCACATAAAAGAGCCCATCCAACTGGGCACGATAAGGAGATCTCACATGATGTTCAGGAAAGTTCTTGCTTCGCGCCAGGTCGTGCGCACGACGCCGATCGCCACGGCGGTCGCCATGGCCCTGTTGAGCATGGGCGCGCATGCGCAGACGGCGCCTGCCGCCGAGCCGGCCGCGCAGAATGCCGAGGCCAGCCAGGCGGCGACCGTGGTCGTCACCGGCTACCGCTACGCGATCGAGAAGAGCCTCGACCAGAAGCGCAGCGCCAACTCGATCGTCGAGGTGATCACCGCCGAAGACGTCGGTAAATTCCCAGACAAGAACGTCGCCGATGCGCTGCAGCGCGTGCCGGGCGTGATCGTCACCCGCAGCGGCGGCGAAGGCAAGAACGTCAGCGTCCGCGGCCTGTCCTCGGAACTGACCCTGACCCAGCTGAACGGCAACTACGTCGCCACCGCCGAATCGAACGGCGACCCGACCCGTTCCTTCAACTACATGCTGATGCCCTCGAACATGCTGTCGAGTGCAGAACTGTACAAGACCCCCGAAGCCCGCCTCGACGAAGGCGGTATCGGCGGCACCGTGATCCTGAAGACCCGCCGTCCGCTGGACGTGCCGGCCGGCAGCGGCTTCGTGAACGACGAGGGCACCTGGGCCGACACCA
>CBIHLT010000081.1:0-19583 GCA_966210615.1 uncultured Massilia sp. | reverse complement strand
GTCCGGCCCAGGCCCTTGGCGGCCACCACCCGCGCCGAGCGGCCGGCCGCCAGGCCGCGGCCGCAAGCCACGCGCCCCGCTTCCCGCCCCGCCGCGCGGCCCGCGCGCGCCGCGACGCCCGCGAAGCAGGCCGAGCCGCCGGTCGACAGCGACGTTGCCCTGATCTCGGCCGTCATCGTGCACGCCAACGGCCACGCGGATGCGCGCGAGGAGGAAGCCCGCGTCCGGGATTGAGCTTGCCGCGCGTGGTAAAAAGCCCGCGCTGGTGTCTTGACAGGGCGAAACTGCTGGGTGTTCGCCGCGCGGGACGTTATACTGTACATAAGCACAGTAGGACGTTCCGTCATGATCAGGGTTCTGGAAAACGAGTTTTATTATCTGGACAATTTCCAGCGCGTCCTCGACTGGATCGGGGAACGCTATGGCGATTTGCTCGACGAAGCCGAGCACGCCTTCCTGGCCGCCTTCCCCCTGCTTCCGCGCAATGCGCGCGCCCTGTTCGTGCGCATGGTCATGCGCAAGGGCGAGCTGTTCCGCGCCAGTAAGCTGAACTATGCCGAGATCGGCTGCCCGGTCGAGGCTGCCGGTCACCTGCTCGGCACCGGCTGGGTCGTGGCCGATCCCGAGATCTCCCTCGACGAGTTGTTCGACCTGCTGTCCAAGCCCGAGCTCCTGGAAGCCTTCGGGCCGCGGCTGCGCGTGAAAAACGCGCGCAAGGCCGAGCAACTGGAAGCCCTGCGCGAGGAATGCGCCGACAGCCTGCCGTTTTCGCACTGGTACACGCACTGCAGCGACCTGGCGCTGCGCATCCTGGTCAAGCCCCTGTGCGACCGCCTGCGCCTGATCTTCTTCGGCAACCTGCACCAGGACTGGACCGAATTCGTGCTGTCCGACCTTGGCCTGTTCCGCTACGAGCAGGTCGAGTTCTCGCCCGATTCGCGCGGATTCCGCCGGCGCCGCGACGTCGACCACTATCTGCAGCTGCACGCCTGCAAGGAGCGCTTCGCCGCCGGCGAGCCGCTCGACGACGTGGTGGAGGACTTGCCCTGGCACGCCTTCGACAACGACTGGCTGGACAGCCGCCGCGAAAAGCTGCTGTTCCAGGTCGGCCAGCACTACGAAAAGCTGAAGGACTGGGACAAGGCCTACGGCGTCTATGCGCGCTGCCGTTTCCCGGGTGCGCGTGGCCGCGCCATCCGTGTGCTGGAAAAACACGAGCGCTTCGACCTGGCCTACGAGCTCCTCACCAGCGCCCAGGCCGCGCCCGAAAGCGAGGCCGAGCGCCAGCAGCTGGCGCGCATCGCGCCGCGTCTGGCGCGCAAGCTGGGCCACGCCAGGCTTGCGCAGGTTAATCGGCGCAACCAGTTGTTCGAGCGCATCGACCTGTGCCTGCCCCTACCCACGGAGGATTGGTGGGTCGAAGGCGTGGTACGCGACCACCTGGCCGCCGAGGAAGCCCCGGTGTTCTACGTCGAGAATGCGCTCGCCAACTCCCTGTTCGGCCTGCTGTGCTGGCGCGCCGTGTTCGCCGCGATCCCGGGGGCCTTCTTCCACCCCTTCCACCGCGGCCCGGCCGACCTGCACAGCCTCGACTTCCACCAGCGCCGCGCGCCCGAGTTCGCGGCCTGCCTGGCCGAGCTGGACGACGGCCGCTACCAGCACACGATCCGCCGCAACTACGCCGAAAAATCCGGGATCAGCACGCCCTTCGTGTACTGGGACGCCCTGACGCCGGAACTCCTCGACCTGGCCCTGGCCTGCATCCCGGCCACCCACCTGCGCCGCTGGTGCGAGCGCATCCTGGCCGACGTCAAGGCCAACCGCAGCGGCTTTCCGGACCTGATCCAGTTCTGGCCGCGCGAAGGCCGCTACACGATGATCGAAGTAAAGGGCCCGGGCGACCGCCTGCAGGACAACCAGCTGCGCTGGATCGAGTACTGCGCGGCCCACGACATGCCTGTGGCGGTGTGCTACCTGCAATGGGAGCAGGCAGCTTGACCGCTGTGGCCAGCTACACGGTCGCCGTGCGCGCCCTGTGCGAGTTCACCGCCAAGCAGGGCGACCTCGACCTGCGCTTCACGCCCTCCCCCAGCGCCCAGGAAGGCATCGCCGGACACGCCGTGGTCGCGTCCCGCCGCGGCGGCAACTACCGCAGCGAAGTCGCGCTGTCCGGCCAGTGGAAGGCGCTGACGGTGCGCGGCCGCGCCGACGGCTACGATCCGGACGAAAACCTGATCGAAGAGGTCAAGACCCATCGCGGCAAGGCCGATTCCATCCCCGACAACCACCGCCACCTGCACTGGGCCCAGCTGCGCGTCTACGGCCACCTGATGTGCGTGGAGCTGGGCATGGAGCGCGTCAACCTGGCCCTGGTCTACTACGACATCGGCAGCGGCCATGAAACCGTGCTGCGCGAAAGCCGCGATGCGGGCTGGCTGCGCGAGCACTTCGAGCAGCTGTGCGAGCGCTTTTCCAGCTGGGCCGCCAGCGAAGCCGCGCACCGCGCCGCGCGCGACGCGGCCCTGAGTGAACTGCGCTTCCCCCATGCCGGCTTCCGTCCCGGCCAGCGCCAGCTGGCCGAGGGCATCTACCGCGCCAACGCCGGCAAGCGCTGCCTGCTGGCCCAGGCGCCCACCGGCATCGGCAAGACCGTGGGCAGCCTGTTTCCGGTGCTGAAGGCCATGCCCCAGCAAGGCATCGACAAGGCTTTCTTCCTGGCCGCCAAGACGCCGGGGCGCCAGCTGGCCTTGCATGCCGCCGCCAGCCTCGGCGCCGGTGCGAGCCCGGCCGCGGGTTGGTTGCCGCTGCGGGTGCTGGAACTGACCGCGCGCGACAAGCTGTGCGAGCATCCGGACAAGGCCTGCCACGGCGAGTCCTGCCCGCTGGCCAAGGGCTTCTACGACCGCCTGCCGGCCGCCCGCGCCGATGCGGCCACCGTCCCGGTGCTGGACCAGCAGGGCCTGCGCGAGGTGGCGGCCCGGCACGAAGTCTGCCCCTACTACCTGGGCAGCGAGATGGCGCGCTGGTCGGACCTGATGGTGGGCGACTACAACTATTACTTCGACGGCGGCGCGATGCTGTACGCGCTGGGCCTGAACAACGGCTGGAAAGTCAGCGTGCTGGTCGACGAGGCCCACAACATGGTGTCGCGCGCACGTTCCATGTACACGGCCGAGATCAGCCGCGAGCTGCTGCGCAGCGCCCGCGCCGGCGCCCCGCCGGTACTCAAGAAGGCCCTGGAAAAGGTCGGCCGCGCCTGGACCGACGTCGACCGCGGCGCCGCCGCGCCCTACCAGGTGCTGGACGGCGTGCCCGAGAAGCTGGTCAACGCCCTGCAGAACGCCGGGAGCGCGGTCAACGACTACCTGGCCGAGTTCCCGGGGCCGCTCGATCCGGACCTGCAGCGCTTTCACTTCGACGCCCTCGCCTTCGTGCGCCTGGCCGAATCCTTCGGCGAGCATTCGCTGTGCGACCTGGCGCGCGAAGGGGTCCGGGACTCGACGATCTGCATCCGCAACGTGGTGCCCGCGCCCTTCCTCGGTCCGCGTTTCGCCTTCGCCCACTCGACCACCCTGTTCTCGGCCACGCTCAGCCCCTGGCATTATTTCTGCGACCTGCTCGGCATGCCGGCCGACACCGCCTGGGTCGACGTCGAATCGCCCTTCCAGGCGCACCAGCTGCAGGTGCACGTCGCCGGCACGATCTCCACGCGCTACCAGCACCGCAAGGCCTCGGTCGGCCCGATCGCCGGGCTGATCGCGCGCCAGTACCGCGAACAGGCGGGCAACTACCTGGCCTTCTTCAGCAGTTTCGACTACCTCGACCAGGTCGCGGCCGAGCTGGCGGAGCACTACCCGGATGTCCCGTCCTGGCGCCAGGAGCGGCGCATGAGCGAAGCCGAACGCCAGGCCTTCCTCGACCGCTTCGCGCCCGGCGGCGCCGGTGTGGGTTTCGCCGTGCTGGGCGGCGCCTTCGGCGAAGGGGTGGACCTGCCGGGAGACCGCCTGATCGGGGCCTTCGTCGCCACCCTCGGGCTGCCGCAGGTGAACCCGGTCAACGAGCAGCTGCGCGAACGCATGCAGAAGCTGTTCGGGGCCGGCTACGACTACACCTATCTCTATCCCGGCATCCAGAAGGTGGTACAGGCGGCCGGCCGCGTGATCCGCACCGAAAGCGACCGCGGCGTGGTGTGGCTGATCGACGACCGCTTCGCCCAGCCGGGCATCCGTGCGCTGATGCCGGCCTGGTGGGAACTCGATGCGCCGGCCTAGCCCAGGCGTTCGCGCACTTTCGCATAGCTGCCGCGGCTGATCGGCAGGCGCGCGCCGCTGTGCAGCACGGCGCAGTGGCTGTCCTTGCTGACCGCTTCGATGCGCGCGATGGCGCCGACCTTGACGATGTAGGAACGGTGGATGCGCAGGAAAGCGCCGGGTTCGAGCTGGCTTTCCAGCTCCGACAGGCGCTGGTTCTTCAGCCAGGTTTTCCCGCCCGCCGCGATCTGCACGTAATCGTCCTGGGCCTCGATGTAGTCGATCTCCGCGGCCGGCACCACGTGCACACGCGCACCGTCGCGGATCAGGATGCGCTCGAGCGGCGCGTGGCGCTGCGCCGCCTCGGCCACGACCGCCTCGATCCGGGCCGGCTGCGGCGCGCGCGAGCGGGCATGCGCCAGTGCCTGGGCCAGGCGCTCGCGCGAGAACGGCTTGAGCAGGTAGTCGATGGCGTGCACCTCGAAGGCCCGCAGCGCGAACTGGTCGTAGGCCGTGGCGAAGATGTAGTGCGGCTTGCTGCCTGCCAGCTCCACCACTTCGAAGCCGTCCAGCTTGGGCATCTGGATGTCGAGGAAGACCAGGTCCGGATCGTGCTCTGCGATCGCCTTGACGGCCTCGAAGCCGTTCGCGCATTCGCCCACGATCTCGATGTCCGCATGCCCGGCCAGGAATTCGCGCAGCAGCATGCGCGCCAGCTGTTCATCGTCGACGATCAGTACCCGCATGTTTCGTTCTCCCCTCAGTCGCCTGTCTCGGCGGGCAGCACCAGGTCTACCCGGAATAATTGTTGTTCGCGCGCCCAGTGTACGCTGGCCTCGATGCCATAGGCCGCCGCCAGCCGCTGGCGCACATTGAGCAGGCCGATGCCTGCGCCGCCCCCGGTGTGCGCATCGTCGTCGGCCTCGTTCTCGACCCGGATGCGCAGCAGCGAGCCGGCCCGTTGCGCACGCACGGTCACGAGGCCCCCTTCGAGCCGCTGGCCGATGCCGTGCTTGACCGCGTTCTCCACCAGGGGTTGCAGGATCATCGGCGGCAGCTTGCAGCGCGCCGCTTCCGGATCAAGCTCGCAGGCGAAACCGAGGCGCGGCCCGAAGCGCACCTGCTCGATCGCCAGGAATTGCTCCACCAGCGCAACCTCGTCCGCCAGCGCCACCTTGCGGTGCGCTTCGAGTCCCAGGGTATGGCGGAAGAAGCCCGCCAGCTTCAGGGTCATGTCGCGCGCCCTGCCCGCGTCGATGGCGGTCAGCGCGCTGATGGAATTCAGGCTGTTGAACAGGAAGTGGGGATCGACCTGGGTGCGCAGCATGCGCAGCTCGGCGTCCTGGGCCAGCAGCCTGAGTTCCAGCTCGCGCGTCTCGGCGCGCCGGGCGCGTTCGAATTCGAGCACCAGGTAATGCGCCGCGCCGGCCATCCCGTAGAGCAGCACACCGACCCCGAACATCACCGCCGCGAAGGGCCGCGACATCCTGACCGCTTCCCATTCCGGGGCCAGCGCCTGCCCCAGCGCCGCCCAGGCCGCGCCCGCCGCGCACCATAGCACCGAGGCCGTCACCGCGCTGAAAGCGAACACCGCCAGCACCGATCCCAGCGGTTTGCCGGCCAGCGGATACGCGCGGCACAGGTAATAGGCCGAGAAGCCGCAGGCGCTGGCGTAGGCCAGGCTCAGGGGTACCGCGAACAGCAGGCTGGCGACCATGCTCGCGCCGGTCGTCGCGTTGATCAGCCCGGAAAGCAGCAGGCCCAGCATCAGCCAGGCCAGCAGGTAGAGCACGGCGCTGCGCCGCGCCCAGAAGCTTTCGCCCATCAGTTGCGCACTTCCACGCCGCCCATGATCGCGTAGCCCCGGATCACCAGCCGCTTGGCGCCGGCCGGCGGCTGGATGGTCTTGTCCTCGAAGCCGCCCAGGATCGGGGTGCCCTGCAGGATCACGGTCCAGTCGGGCGGGCACTTGATGGTGACGCCGCCCCAGAACGCGAAGACATTGATCACGGCTTCGCCCCCGGGCTGGATCGCGCAGCTGCGCATGTCGAGCGAGCAGCCGCCCATCACCGCCGTGATTTCGCCGCCGCGGAAGGCCTGGCTGTTGACCCGGCGCTCGAAGCCGCCCATGATCGCGGTGCTGTCGATGATATCGTCTGCGATGGCGTCCTTCGAGCCGCCCGCCACCATGCGCCGTCCGCGCGCCGCCTTCACCAGCATCAGGGCGCCGAGGCCGATCAGCGCCAGCGGCCACACGGCGCGCCAGCTGAACTCGATGATGTCCATGCGGTCGAGGGTGAGCAGCAGGCCGATGCCGAGCAGGACTGCGCCCACCAGGCGGCCGCCCGGGGTGGCGGTGTCGCACAGCTTGACCGTGCCGACCACGATGAAGAGCGTCGGCCAGAACGAGAACGCGCGGTGCATGTCGAGGATGCCGAGGTTATCGAGCAGGAACAGGAGTCCCATCGCGATCACCAGGAAGCCCAGGACCACCTGGCTGGTCATGCCGCTGCGCGGCTGGATATTATCCTTCATGGCGGTTCCCCTGGTTGTTGGCGAAGCGGCGGGTGATGAAGGGGTCGAGGACCAGCTTCACGCCCCAGGCCAGGATGAACAGCGGCCAGCTGTTGCGGAAGGTGAGGCCGAACAGGTGCTCGAACACCGCGAACAGCCACAGGCCGATGAAGACCAGCCACAGCCCGCCGCCGAATTCCTTCGGACTCGGATAGCCGATGGTCTGGTTGATGCCCACCGCGACCAGCAGCAGCGGCCAGTAGCGCCACAGGGATTCCACATCCATGTAGCCGAGGCGGTCGAGCAGCACGGCGCCGCCGACCAGGATCAGGATCAGGCCCCACACGACCTGCTTGCGCAACCGGTATGCGTCTTCGGTATTCATGTTCTTGCTCCCTTGTGTTATCGAACTGGAAGCACGATACCGGATGCCGTGGCGGGAGCGGAAGCGCTTTTCGGCGAATGGCGGACGGTGGACGGCGAATGGCGAAGAATTCGGCCGGCCGCGACGGGGGGGCGGCGAACGGCGGCGCAAGGTATGCGCAATGGATAGGGACAGACGAAAAAAAAGCCCGCCTCATCAGGGCGGGCTCTTCGGAACCGAAGCGGATCAGGCGGAGGCGGCAGCCTCGCGTGCAGCCTGCCCCTTGGGCTGGTTGCGGTACTTGGCGCGCGCCTCGGCCTGGCGCACGGCTTCGCGGGCGACGTTCGAGCGCTTGATCTCCAGCCTTTCCTTCTTGCCGCGGTGCTGTGCTTCGTTCTTGTTGCCGATCTTGTGGGTCATGATGCCTCCTGGTGTGTGCCGATCACTGAAACGGCGCGCGCCTTGCGCAGGCGGCGCCGCGTAGCCTACGAGCGGTTGGTTCCCATCTTGAGGTCCGCAGGCATCAGCATACCCCAGCCAAGCTGGCGCCGGATTTCCTCCGGAGTCGGGGGCGGTTTGGGATCGCGCGAGCGGCGCTCGAGGTATTCGCGAACCAGGTGCTTGGGTGGGTGCTTGACGTCGGACATGGCGACCTCCGCTTCGTTGAGGGCCGCCGCTCGCTTGCGCTCGCAACGGCCCGAATTCTGGTGCCGGTCCTCGAGGCGACCGGCTAACCTGCTGAGGTGTCGGAACACGCCGAATCGAATCGCACGTCCCTCACTCACACGGCTTCATGATAGCGGCGCAGCGCCTGCGTTACCGTTAGGTGGCGCACACTTGCTTGTCGGACGACACGCCGTCCGCATGACAGCGCATTTAACGTCGAGTCAACCGGGCATGGGAATAAAAAAAGGGGAGCCGAAGCTCCCCTTGCATCGCATCGCTGCGTCAGGCGATCAGAACTTGTAGCGCAGGTTCAGGAAGTACTGGCGGCCGCTGACGTCCAGCTTCTGCTGCTCTTCCGTGCTGTAACGGTATTGAGCGCGCTTGGCGTTGGTCAGGTTGGTCGCGCTGAACGCGAGTTCCAGGTTCTGCGTGATGTAGTAGTTCGCATTGAATGCGAGCGTGGTCACGCCGTCGGCATAGGTCGGCGCGGTCGGCATCAGGATGCCGTTGATGGTCGACAGGCCCTGGCTGTTCGCGGTCGGCGACGGCGCGGTGCTGCTGTTCACGTACTCGCCGCGGTAGTTGGCCACCAGGCGGGTCGACAGCTTGTCGTCCTCGTAGTACAGGCCGATGTTGCCGGCCCACTCCGACGCACCGACCATCGGGCGGCCGTCATCCACCTTGGTCTTGGCGCGGCTGACGTTCGAGGTGAAGCCGAAGTTGGTCTTGCCGAACGGCTGCTCGTACGAGACCTCGATGCCGCTGATCTTCGCGCCCTGTTGCGAGGACGTGTTGATCGCGAATTCCTTGACCGCGTTGTCGCGCGGGTCGGTCAGCTGGATGGTCGAGGTGCCTGTGGCGCCGGTCTTCGGATAGCCATTGATCTTCGAATGGAACACGCTCACCGAGACAGCCGAACGCGGCGCGAAGTACCAGCCCCAGGACAGGTCGACGTTATCCGAGGTCAGCGGCTCCATGTCCGGATTCGGGCCGGTCACGCGGCAGCCGTTGGCGTCGCAGGTCGGGGTGCCGAAGCCGCTGCCCAGGACGTTGTAGTTCTGGCGGCCGATGGTGCGGCTGGCGCCGAAGCGCGCGATCATGTCGCTGGTCAGCTCGTAGCGGATGTTCATGCTCGGCAGCCAGTTGTCGAAGTGGCGGTCGGTCGGCGTCTTGTAGTACATCGTGCCGCTCAGGGGATCGAACGGCACGCCGTCCGGAATGCCCACGGCGTCGCCCGCGTCGGTGATCGCGCCCGGGAAGGCGGCGCAGGTGGTGGCCGGCTGGCCCGGCGCGGAGCGCAGGCAGGCGCTGCGCGGGTTGATCGGGGTGGCGATATTGGCCTTGACGTTGGTGCGCACGAAGCGCAGGCCGACGTTGCCCGACCAGCGTTCCGCCTCCAGGTTCGCCATCCAGTAGACGGCTGCCTGGCGCTCCTTCATGTCGATCTCGGAACCGACACGGCGCTCCCATTCCGGGGTGGTTTCCTTGGTGTTCGCCGAGATATAATCCTTGGTCGCGTCGCGGGTGTAGGTGAAGCCGGTGTTGTCCCAGGCGCCGCCGCCCAGGCCATCGCCGAAATCGCCCGGGTACGGCGCCCAGCCGTCAGTCGGGGTCACCGGGTTGCCGATCAGGGCGCCGGTGGTGCCGTTGACCAGGCTGGCGCGGAAGGCCGGGCCCCGGCGTGCGCTGGTGCGCTTGTGTTCGGACACGCGCACGCCGGTCTCGAGCGACTGCACCCAGCCGTAGTTCAGCTTGTGCTCGGCGTCGAACTGGGCGCTCCACTCCTTGTCCTCGGTGCGGATGCCGGAAGCGGCGCGGTCGACGATGCGGTAGCCGCTGCCGTCCGGGTTCAGGCCCGGCTGGTTGCTGCCGGCGCCGTGGTATTCGACGAAAGGCGCGTCGTGCAGGCCGCCCAGCGCGTAGGAGATGCCGGTGCCGTAGCGGGCCAGGGTCAGGCCCTGGTCGAGCTCGGTCTTGCCGACGCCGCGGGTGGCCGACAGCAGGGTCTTGACGGTCAGGTCGTCGTTGACGCGGTACTTGGCGTCCAGGTCGAGGAAGGAGCTGGTGGCGTTGGCGCCGTCGCGGAAGAAGCCTTCCGAATTGCCGACATACTGGGGCGTGGTGCCGTCCGGGAAGACAACGTCGGCCGACTTCAGCACGCGCAGCTGGTGGCCGTACACCGTGGTCTCGTTGACGATCACCGGATTGCGGATCTGGGCATAGACGCGCTGGCCGTTGGAATTGGTGTTGATCGCGGACGCGCCAGTCGAGCCCAGCGGGTGGTTCTTACCGAGCAGCATCGAGTACATGGCGCTCGAGGTCAGGCGGCCGTGGTTGTCCGCGTCCAGCGAGGAGTGGAAGCCGGTGACGTTGACTTCGAAGTCGTTGTTCGGCTTGAACTGCAGCGCGATCATGCCGCCCTTGCGGTCGCGCACGGACTCGACGAATTCCGAGCTCATCGAGCCCGGCATGCGCACGCCGTTCAGGTCCGCGGCGGTGTAGCCGGTGCCGGCGAGCGAGGCATCGGTGATGCCCAGCATGGTCGAGGTGTTGATCACGTCCCAGCCGCTGCTGGTGCCGTAGGCGAAGCGCGACACCGAATCGCGGCGCACGAAGCGCTTCTCGGCGAACAGCGAGGCGATCACGCCGAAGGTATTGGCTTCGTTCTTCCAGGTGACGGAGCCGTTCAGGTCCGGCGCATAGCGGTCGGCAAGGTCGACGTAGCTGCCGCCCACGCTGACCACGCCCGATACGCGTTCCTTCTGCTGCAAGGGCTTGCGGGTGGTGACGTTGATGGTGCCGGCCAGGCCGCCGTCGACGATGTTGGCCTGCGACGTCTTGTAGACGACCGCCTGGTTCAGCACGTGCGAAGGCATCAGGGAGAGGCTGGTCGAGCGCGAGCTCGACGCCTGGTCGGCGACGTACCAGTCGGCGCTCGAGACGGCGTGGCCGTTGAAGATGATCAGGGACATGTCCGGGTTGGTACCGCGCATCGACACCTTCTCGGCTTCGTCGTAGTCGGTACGCACCGCCACGCCGGCCAGGCGCTGCAGCGAGTCGGCCAGGTTCTTGTCCGGCATCTTGCCGACGTCCTCGGCGGTGATCACTTCGACGTTGGCGGTGGCGTCGCGCTTGACAGCCAGCGACTTGGCCATCGAAGCGCGGATACCGGTCACTTCGACAGTCTGGATCTGGGTTCCGGCCGGGATTTCCTGCGCCATGGCCGGCAGCGTCGCGAGGCTCCACACCGCCATCGACACGGCCGCGGCGAGCGGCTTCTGTTTGAACATCATCTCTCTCCTGGAAAGGGTGCTAATGGATCTTGCATAGGCAGGCAAACGACTGCCCTGAGCGGAGTATTGATGATCCGTCAATGAGCGAATAATGACTTGTGTTAACCGCTATATAACTTGGAGGAATGTACATATTCAGCTTGCCGGGAAGAAGCCCCTGTGCAGACCGCTTGCATACCGCTACCATTCCAAGGGTTATGGGCGCATGCTGAAAAATCATTACCTATGCATACCGTCCAAGGCGTAACTTGATGTTTTTTCACCACACCTACGGGACACCGCCATGCGTTTCGCCGCCCTGTTTCCTCCGCTGCTGCTGGCCGCCGCCCTGGCCGGCTGCGCTTCCCAGCCTGCTGCCCAGCCTGCTTCCCAGCCTGCTCCCGGGTCCGGGGCGGCCGCTCCGCTGCCGCTGGCGCAGGTCCTGCAAAAGCAGATCTATCAGATGAGCCCCGCCGAGGCCGGGCGCTACATCGCCCACATCCACGATGCCGAGCCGGACCTGCGCAAGCGCATCGCGGCGATCGGCCGCAAGAACATCGGCCAGCCCTATTCCCTGCACCTGCTGGGCGAATTCCCGTATGAGATCCACGACCAGCTGCCCCTGTTCAGCCTGGCGCAGAGCGACTGCGTGGTGTTCGCCGAGCACACCTACGCGATGGCGCTCTCGCAATCGTGGGAGGAATTCTTCTGGATGCTGCAGCGCATCCGCTACCGCGACGGCGTGATCGGGGTGGCCACCCGCAACCACTACACCGAGATGGACTGGAACGTGGCCAACCGCTGGCTGGTCAGCGACATCAGCGCCGAACTGGCCGGGCCGGGCGGCCCCGCCTACGACATGCAGGTCGACCGCGCGCGCTTCCTGCGCACCCGCCACAACACGCTGCGCGAGATCCCGGTCGAGACCAGCCGCCAGGCCTATGTGCCGAAGGACCAGGTGGCGGCCATCGCCGCCCAGCTGCAGGAAGGCGACTTCGTGAACGTGATCTCGACCCGCGACGGCGAGTACTGGGCCTCGCATGTGGGCCTGGTGGTGCTGGGGCCGGACGGCGAGCGCCGCTTCCTGCATTCGTCCGAACCGCAGGTGCGCGAGGAAAGCTTCGGCGCCTTCATGGCGCGCGCGGCCGAGCGCGAAGCGCGCAACGCCAGGGAGGGCAAGCGCGGGCAAGTGCTGGCCGGCTTCAAGTTCCTGCGCCTGAACGAGCAGATCGAGGTGCCGCCGATGGCGCCGCAGCCGCGCCCGGGCCGCAGCGGCGGCGCCTGATTTTCCTGCGCCGCGGGCCGGCGTGACGGCGCCGGCGTTCCGGCAGCCGCGGAAGCGCGGGTGCGGCGCTTCTCTTTTCCTGCCGGCGGCGGAATGGCGGCCGTGTTCGCAGTGGGTGCTGTCTTCGCGGTGCTTCCGCCCGCGCTCTCTGCCTGCCGCCTCCGCATTGCCTGCCGCCTTCGCATTGGCCGGCGCCTGAGCGCTCGCCGCCTTCGCATCGTTTGGTGCCGCCCATCGCCCAGTCCCTGCGGAGAGGCACGTCACCGCCCTTCGGTCCAATCTTCCCGCTTTGCCTCCTCGCTCATCTCCTGCCGCCGCACTCTTTGCCTCTCTTATCCGCCCGCCATTTGTGCACTGCATTTCCGCATTTATTACTGTCCTGCCCCCATTTTCATTCTATTTCTTCCAGCAGGAAATAACCGATCAGAAATATTATCCTGGAACATTTCTAGCTTCCAATTTCTGATTTTCAATTGGGTCCGATTTCGAGCATTTATTCCAACGCCGTTGCGTGACCTCAAACTCAGCCTCCAACGCGGCACAGATAATAAACTTACAAATAAGCCCCCAGGCTAATCGAAGCAGTATTTTTATCAGGAAAAGCCTTGAGTTATAGCGCGGATTACGCATGCAGCGTTATGCGCACCATGCTCACTCAGCTGAAAAACCAGAAACCATGTCCATTCAAAGCCGTCATATCTTCAGCGTGCTGGTTGCGCGACTGGTACAGATGAACCGCAGGGCCAAGGTAACGCTGATGGTCGCGGCCGACCTGGTAATGCTCCCCCTCTGTTTTCTTATCGCCATGATATTGCGCGGTGGCGATTTAAAATTGGCCATGGGATTTGGGCCAGGCTCTTATTTCCTCATTGCCGCTTTAACTGTCATCGCATTTTCCATGGCCGATTTATACCGGGCGGTGATCCGCTTTATCGACCAGCGATTATTGAGCATCTCCGGATTATCCCTGGCCATTGCCATTTTCTGCGCTTACCTGGCCCTGCTGGCACTGAACGAAATCAGCTTCCCGCGCAGCGCGCTCACGATTTACTGGTTTATCGCGTTTTCCTATGTCGTCGTTTCGCGCATCGGCTTGCGCAATCTGCTGCGCACCCACCGCGGCCGCGCCGCCAAGGCGGTCCCGGTAGCGATTTACGGCGCCGGCGAGGCCGGAGCCCGGCTGGCCCAGGCCCTGCGCGACAGCGACGATTACCGCGCCCTGTGCTTCTTCGACGACAAGCGCGCCCTGCACGAGCGCACGGTCGCCGGGCTGCGCGTGTTCCCGACCGCACGCCTGAGCGAGATGGCGCCCGTGCTCGGCATCCGCACGACCGTCATCGCCCTGCCGACGGCGGCGCCGGAACGCCTGCGCGACATCATGCAGCGGCTCGGCCAGGCCGGCGTGCCGGCCAAGATCCTCGGGCGGCTGGTCGACCTCGACGGCGACAAGGCCGCGCCGCGTGACGCCATCCGCGAGCTGAAGTTCGAGGACCTGCTCGGCCGCCCGCCGGTGCCGCCGCGGCTGGACCTGTTCGCCCGCTGCGTGCGCGGCAAGAGCGTGCTGGTGACCGGCGCCGGCGGATCCATCGGTAGCGAGCTGTGCCGCCAGATCGTCACCCTGACCCCGGCCCGCCTGCACCTGCTCGACCACTCCGAATTCGCGCTCTACACCATCCGCCAGGAGCTCGCCACGCGTTTTCCCGAGCTGGCCATCCAGGCGCACCTGGGTTCGGTCTGCAACGCCGACCTGGTCGACCACATCCTGGGCGACGGCCAGGTCGACACCGTCTACCATGCGGCCGCCTACAAGCACGTGCCGCTGGTGGAAGCCAATATCGTCGAGGGCCTGCGCAACAACGTGCTGGGCGCCCAGGTCATCGCCGCCAGCGCCGCTCGCCACGCGGTGCGCACCTGCGTGCTGATCTCGAGCGACAAGGCGGTGCGCCCGACCAACATCATGGGCGCCAGCAAGCGCATCGCCGAACTGATCTTCCAGGCCGCGGCCGCCCGCGGCGGTGCCGCGACCACCTTCTGCATGGTCCGTTTCGGCAACGTGCTCGGTTCGTCCGGCTCGGTCATCCCCCTGTTCCAGCGCCAGATCGCCCGCGGCGGCCCGGTCACGATCACCCATCCCGAGGTGTCGCGCTACTTCATGCTGATCGCCGAAGCGGCCCAGCTGGTGATCCAGGCCGGCGCCATGGCCAAGGGAGGCGACGTGTTCGTGCTCGACATGGGCGAACCGGTGCGCATCGTCGACCTGGCCCGCACCATGATCGCCATGCATGGCCTGACCGAGCGCAGCCCGCAGAATCCGCGTGGCGACATCGAGATCCAGTTCGTCGGCCTGTTCCCGGGCGAGAAGCTGCACGAGGAGCTGCTGACCGACGGCGTGGTCTTCCCCAGCGAACATCCGCGCATCATGCGGATGAAGGAAAGCGCCCTGCGTCCGAGCGTGCTGGAAACCTGCATCACCTGCCTGATGATGGCCTGCGACACCCACGAACGCGGGACCATCGAATCGATGGTCAAGGCCATCGTCGCCGAATACGTGCCGCAGGCGCCGCAAGCGGCTCCGGCCGCCGAAGAACAGGCCGCCGCGAGCACCGGCCTGAACAGGAAGTTCGTACCCTTCCGCATCTGAGCGCAGCTGAGCGAACCCGACCACCCCATCACTCTCTTTGTCACCGGCGAGGATATCCATGCGAGACGAGAACCAATCAGACCACCTGAAGCAGCTCATGGCGAGGCTGCAAGACCGTAGCGCCGTGATCGGCATTGTAGGCCTCGGCTATGTCGGGCTGCCGCTGGCGCTGCGCTATGCGGCGGAAGGCTTTCGGGTTCTCGGGATCGACATCGACGCCGCCAAGGTCGCCACGCTCAACCGCGGCGCCAGCTACATCGCGCACATCCAGTCCGATACCATCGAGGCGGCGCGCGCCCACGGCTTCAGCGCCAGCACCGAGTTCGCCCGCGCAAGCGAGGCCGATGCGCTCGTCATCTGCGTCCCCACGCCCCTGAGTCCCTATCGCGAGCCCGACCTGTCCTACGTGCTGGGCACGGCCGACGCCCTGCTGCCGCACATGCGCGCAGGCCAGATCCTGTCGCTCGAGAGCACCACCTATCCCGGCACCACCGAGGAAGAGCTGCGTCCGCGCCTGGAAGCGCGCGGCTTCACGGTCGGACAGGACGTCTTCCTGGTGTTCTCGCCGGAGCGCGAGGACCCCGGCAATCCCGATTTCCACACCCGCACGATTCCCAAGGTATGCGGTGGCTCCACCGCCGCCTGCCTGGAAGCCGGCCTGGCCCTGTACCGCCAGGCGATCGACACCGTGGTCCCGGTCAGCTCCACCCGCGCGGCCGAGCTCACCAAACTGCTCGAAAACATCCACCGCGCCGTCAACATCGGACTGGTCAACGAAATGAAGATCATTGCCGACCGCATGGGCATCGACATCCACGAGGTGATCCGCGCGGCCGCCACCAAGCCCTTCGGCTTCACGCCGTATTACCCCGGCCCGGGCCTGGGCGGCCACTGCATTCCCATCGACCCGTTCTACCTCACCTGGAAAGCGCGCCAGTACGGCTTGCATACCCGCTTCATCGAACTGGCCGGCGAGATCAACAGCGACATGCCCCACTGGGTGGTCGGCAAACTGGCGGACGCACTCAACGCGCGCGGACGCTCGATCATGGGCAGCCGCGTACTGGTGCTCGGCATCGCCTACAAGAAGGACGTCGAAGACATGCGCGAATCGCCCTCGGTCGCCCTGATGGAGCTGCTGCGCGACAAAGGCGCCCAGGTCGATTATTCCGATCCGCATGTGGCGGTCTTCCCCCCCATGCGCGAGCACCGCTTCGACCTGTCCAGCGTGGCACTGACCCCGGCCGCGATCGCCTCCTACGACGTCGTGCTGGTGGCCACCGCCCATAGCGCCTTCGACTACGAACTGATCCGCCAGTACGCCAACCTGATCGTCGATACGCGCGGCGTCTACCTCGAACGCCTGCCCCACGTCGTCAAATCCTGATTCCGCCCGGAGATCCCATGCGCAACTACCCACCTGCCATCCTCGACCGCAAGATCCGATTCGCCCTGGTCGGCTGCGGCCGCATCGCCAGGAACCACGTCAACGCCATCCGCACCCACCACGAGCGCTGCGAGCTGGCGGGCGTGTGCGACCTCAACCCGCGCGCCCTCGAAGAAGCAGCGGGCCAGACCGGCGCCCGCCCCTATGCCGGCCTCGAACAGATGCTGGCGCATTGCGAGGCGGACGCGGTCGTGATCGCCACCCCGTCCGGCCTGCATCCGGCGCAGGCGGTCCAGATCGCACGCAGCGGACGTCACGTGGTCACCGAGAAGCCCATGGCCACCCGCTGGGAAGATGGCAAGCGCATGGTCGCCGCCGCCGACGAGGCCGGTGTGCGCCTGTTCGTCGTCAAGCAGAACCGCCGCAACGCCACCCTGCAGCTGCTCAAGCGCGCCGTCGACAAGAAGCGTTTCGGCCGCATCTACATGGTCAACCTGAACGTCTTCTGGACCCGTCCCGACGAGTACTACAACTCCGCACGCTGGCGCGGCACCTGGGAATTCGACGGCGGCGCCTTCATGAACCAGGCCAGCCACTACGTCGACCTTCTCGACTGGATCGTCGGCCCGGTAGAGAGCCTGCAGGCCTACACGGCCACCCTGGCGCGCGACATCGAGGTCGAGGACACCGGCGTCATCAGCCTGCGCTGGCGCAACGGCGCGCTGGGCTCGATGAACGTCACCATGCTGACCTATCCGCACAACATGGAAGGCTCGATCACCATCCTGGGCGAACGCGGCACCGCGCGTATCGGCGGCGTGGCGGTCAACCAGGTCGAGCAATGGGAATTCGCCAGCCCCGATCCGGACGACGCCGCCATCAAGGATGCCAGTTACCAGACCACCTCGGTCTACGGCTTCGGCCATCCGCTGTACTACGACAACGTGATCCGCGTCCTGCGCGGCGAAGCGGAACCCGAGACCGACGGGCGCGAAGGCCTGAAGTCGCTCGAAGTACTGGTGGCGGCCTACCGTTCCGCGCGCGACGGCAAGCGCGTTGCCCTGCCGCTGGAGTACTGAGCATGGAAGCGCTCATCCATCCCAGCGCCATCGTCGACGAAGGCGCCGTGCTGGGCGAAGCCACCCGGGTCTGGCATTTCGCCCATGTCTGCGCCGGCGCCCGCGTCGGCGCCCATTGCTCGCTCGGCCAGAACGTCTACGTCGGCAACGACGTGCGGCTGGGCGACCAGGTGAAGGTTCAGAACAACGTCTCGATCTACGACGCGGTCACGCTCGAGGACGACGTGTTCTGCGGCCCGAGCATGGTGTTCACCAACGTCTACAACCCGCGCTCCGCGGTGCCGCGCAAGCACGAATACCGGCGCACCCTGGTGCGCCACGGCGCCAGCATCGGGGCCAACGCCACCGTCGTGTGTGGCGTCACGATCGGCGAATTCGCCTTCGTCGCTGCCGGCGCCGTGGTGAACCGCGACGTCCCTGCTTACGCCCTGGTGGCGGGAGTCCCGGCGCGCCAGATCGGCTGGATCAGCCGCCACGGGGAAAGGCTTGCGCTGCCGCTCAAGGGCGACGGCGAGGCGCGCTGCCCGCACACCGGAGAAGCCTACGCGCTGCGCGCCGGCGCCTGCCGTCCGGTCCACTCCGAGGCCGCAGGCGCTTCCCAAGATCGCGGCCATACCTACGCAGTCTCCTCCGAACAAGGATAATTCATGGAATTCATCGACCTGAAATCGCAGTACAAGGCTTCGCGCGACCTGATCAACAGCCGTATCCAGGCCGTCCTCGACCATGGCCAATACATCATGGGACCCGAGGTGGCTGAGCTAGAGCAGCGCCTGGCCGACTACACCGGCGCGCGTCATTGCATCACGGTCTCGTCGGGAACGGAGGCTCTGGTGATCGCGCTGATGGCGCTCGGCGTGGGCCCCGGCGACGAAGTCATCACCACGCCGTTCTCATTTATCGCCACCGCCGAAGCGGTACTGCTGGTCGGCGCCCGTCCTGTCTTCGTGGATATTGAACGCGATACCTGCAACATCGACCCGCGCCTGATCGCGGAAAAGATCACGCCGGCGACACGCGCCATCATTCCCGTCTCGCTGTACGGCCAACCGGCGGATATGGATGCCATCAACCAGCTTGCGGCCCTTCACTCGCTGGCCGTGATCGAGGACGGCGCCCAGAGCTTCGGCGCAACCTACCGTGGACGCCAGAGCGGGGACCTGTCGATCATCGGCTGCACCAGCTTCTTCCCCAGCAAGCCGCTCGGCTGCTACGGCGACGGCGGCGCCTTGTTCACCGGCGACGACGCGCTTGCCGCCGCGATGCGTGAAATCCGTGTGCATGGCCAATCCCGCCGCTATGTGCACACCCGCTTGGGCGTGGGCGGGCGCATGGACACGCTGCAATGCGCAATCGTGCTCGCCAAGCTGGAGCGCTTCGCCTGGGAGATCAAGCAGCGCCGCCGAGTAGCGGCCGCCTACGACGAGATGCTGCACCCGCACCTGCCGGTGCTGGCCTGCCAGGCTGATCGCACCAGCGTCTACGCGCAATACACTGTCCTGGTTGAGGAGCGCGACCGCGTGCGATCGGTGCTGGACACGGCCGGCATCCCGACCGCCGTGCATTACCCGGTGCCCATTCACCAGCAGCCAGCCTATGCCTACCTGGCTTCCGGGGAGCGCTATCCGGTATCGGAAGACATGGCCGCGCGCGTGCTCAGCCTGCCCATGGGTCCCTATTTATCCGCATCCGAGGCCCAACATGTCGCCGGGACCTTGCTGCGCGCCGTGGGACTGAAGCAGGCCGGCAGCATGGAAGCCGAGGCCCTGTCGAAATAGAGCGCATCGCGGGTATCGACCGCGTCAGGTGCCACGGCGCCTTCGCCGTACCGGGCGGGGCGGCGTACCGGCGATCCCCGGGTGATACACGCCCTCGGTTTTGTGACCTGCGCTTTGCGGTTTGCGGCTTGCGAGTTTGAATCCTGGCATGGGTTCCCGGCCTTTGGCTTCCGCTCTTGGCTTCTGGTCTCTGGCCTCTGGCTTCTGGCTCCTGGCTCCTGGCTTCTGGCTTCTGGCTTCTGGCTTCTTGCTTCTTGCTTCTAGCTTCTGACTTCTCCCCCTCACTTCACATCCACCGCCTGCAAATAGTTATGCCGCTGCAACTGCAACACCGCTTCCTTCACCAG
>CBIHLT010000080.1:0-19601 GCA_966210615.1 uncultured Massilia sp. | reverse complement strand
CAGCAGCGACAGGATGGTCGCATTGATGCCAACCGACTTGCCGGAACCGGTGGTACCCGCCACCAGCAGGTGCGGCATCTTGGCCAGGTCGGCGCACACCGGTTTGCCGGCGATGTCCTTGCCCAGGGCAACCGTCAGGCTTGACGCGCTGTCGCCATAGACCTTGGAACCGACGATCTCCGACAGGCGCACGATCTGGCGTTTCGGGTTCGGCAGCTCGAGCGCCATGTAGTTCTTGCCCGGGATGGTCTCGACCACGCGGATCGAGGTCAGGGACAGCGAGCGCGCCAGGTCGCGCGCCAGGTTGACGATCTGGCTGCCCTTGACGCCGGTGGCCGGCTCGATCTCGTAACGGGTGACCACCGGGCCCGGATAGGCGGCGACCACCTTGGCCTCGACGCCGAAGTCGGACAGCTTCTTCTCGATCAGGCGGCTGGTGAATTCCAGGGTCTCGACGGCCACGGTTTCCTGGGCCGGCGGGGCTTCGTCGAGCAGCGCGAGCGGCGGCAGCGGCGAGTCGCCCGCCAGCTCGTGGAACAGCGGCGTCTGCATTTCCTTCTGGGCGCGCTCCGACTTGGGCACGCTGACCATTTGCGGCTCGATCTTGATGCTCGGCGCCGCGGCCTGGGCGCTCGGCAGCGGCTGGGCAGCCGGTGCAGATGCGGGCGCGTCGGGTGCAGCGGCGACGGGAGCCGGCGGCGGCAGCGACTCGAAACTCGGCTCCGCCTTGACCACGGCGATCGGCGCGTTCGAATGCTTCTCGCTGAACTTGGCGCGCTCGTGCACCACCACTTCGTCGCGCTTGACGGCGGCGGCTTCGCCCTGCTTGCGGTCTTCGCGGTCTTCGTAGCGCAGGCGGAACCAGTCCGCGGCGCGCTCGACGGTCTCGCCGATGCGCTCGGCCACGGCCAGCCAGGACACCTGGAAGAACAACGAGAAGCCCAGGCCGAACAGCAGCAGCAGGAGCAAGGTGGCGCCGGTGAAGCCGAAGGTGACGTGGGCGCTGTGGCCGATCAGCTGGCCCAGCACGCCGCCCGGGGCGCGCGGCAGTTCCACGTCCCAGGACCACATGCGCAGGTATTCCAGGCCCAGGCTGCCGGCGAACATCAGCGCGAAGCCGGTCCAGCGCACGTACAGCTCGCCATGGTGCTCCGGTTCGTCGGCGACGGCGCCGAGCTTGTCGGTCAGGCGGCGCCAGCCCTGCCACACCTGGCGCAGGAAGATCACGCCCCACCACCACGCGGAGAAGCCGAAGATGAACAGCAACAGATCGGACAGCCAGGCGCCGGCGCGTCCGCCCAGGTTGGCGATCCTGGGAACGACGTTGGCGTGCGACCAGCCGGGGTCGGCCTTGTTATAACTTAACAAAATGAGCACGAAATACAGGAAGGCCACGGCGCCGGCGATCCAGCGCGCCTCGGACAGCAGGCGCGAAAGGCGGCCCGGCAGCGGCTGGCGGGCGGCTCCCTGGGTGCGGGTGTAACCTGAAGTGGTGGCTGGTGAATTCTTGCTCATGCTGGGTACTGCTGAAGTGTTCGCAAAGGACGATCCGCCCATTTTAAAGGATATATGGTCGCGTTGGACCACGATTCATGCTTATCTGCATCATCGTCTATAATCCCGCCTGCCTCGCTGGGCCTTGATTCCTGCCCCTGCGTCCCCAATTTCCGTCTGTCTATATATTAGGAAGTGCCGCCATGACTACTACCAAACACGCCAAAGTCCTGATTCTCGGTTCCGGTCCCGCCGGCTACAGCGCTGCCGTGTACGCAGCCCGCGCGAACCTGAAGCCGATGCTGGTGACTGGCGTCGAGCAAGGCGGCCAACTGATGACCACCACCGACGTGGAAAACTGGCCGGGCGACCCGATGGGCGTGCAGGGCCCGGAACTGATGCAGCGCCTGCTGCAGCACGCCGAGCGCTTCAGCACCGAGATCGTGTTCGACCATATCCACACGACTTTCCTGAACGAAAAACCGATCCGCCTGATCGGCGACGCCCACGAATACACCTGCGACGCCCTGATCATCGCCACCGGCGCCTCGGCCCAGTACCTGGGCCTGGAATCGGAACAGGCCTTCATGGGCCGCGGCGTGTCGGCTTGCGCCACCTGCGACGGTTTCTTCTACCGCAACCAGGAAGTCGCGGTCATCGGCGGCGGCAACACTGCGGTCGAGGAAGCCCTGTACCTGTCGAACATCGCTTCCAAGGTCACCCTGATCCACCGCCGCGACAAGTTCCGCGCCGAGCCGATCCTGGTCGACCGCCTGCTGCACAAGGTCGAGGAAGGGAAAATCGTGTTGGAATATAACCACACCCTGGACGAAGTCCTGGGCAACGAAGGCGGCGTGACCGGCCTGCGCATCAAATCGACCGCCGACGGCTCGACCAAGGACCTGACCGTGCACGGCCTGTTCGTGGCGATCGGCCACAAGCCGAACACCGGCATCTTCGACGGCCAGCTCGAGATGAAGGACGGCTACATCCGGACCCAGTCCGGCCTTGATGGCATGGCGACCGCGACCAGCGTCCCGGGCGTGTTTGCCGCCGGCGACGTGCAGGATCATATCTACCGTCAAGCGATCACCAGCGCCGGCACCGGCTGCATGGCGGCGCTCGACGCCCAGCGCTATCTCGAAGCGCTGGAGGGCTAAGAAGGAACAGCGATGGCGGGCATGAAGGATTTCTCCGAACTCAAGGGCTTGCGCGACAAGCTCAAGGAAGACGAGCGCCAGCGCGCCATCGAGAAGGCCGAGCGCGAGAAGCGGGAGCGGATCGCGCGCGAACGCGCCGTGGAATTCCGCAGCGCGGTGCAGGACGTCAAGAAGATGCCCGAATCGAACCGCTACGTGCACCGCCCGGTGTACGTGGCGCCCGCCAAGGTCCAGCCCGGAAAGCCCCTCACTCCCGAGGAGGAAACCGCAGCGGTGCTGCGCGAATCGCTGTCGGACCAGTTCGATGTCGAGGGCCTGCTGGACGAAGATCCCAGCCTCAGCTACGCCCAGGACGGCGTCGGCCCCGACGTGGTGCGTAAGCTCCGCAAGCGCCACTGGCCGGTGCAGGACGAACTCGACCTCCACGGCATGAACCGCGACGAAGCGCGCGACGCGCTCACCGATTTCCTCCACCGCGCCAACAAGCGCGGCGTGCGCTGCGTGCGCATCATCCACGGCATCGGTTACGGCTCGCCCAAGGGCGAACCGGTGCTGCGCGGCATCGTGCACAGCTGGCTGGTGCAGAAGAGCGAAGTGATCGCCTTCTGCGTCGCCGGCCGCGCCGACGGCGGCCACGGGGCGCTGATCGTGCTGCTGCGCCCAGCGCTCGACTACTGAGCCCCTCCTCGCCACGTCCGTCCTGGAACGCCGGCGGCGAGTTGCGTAGCGGCTCATGCCACACATTTCACTCTCAATGTTGCATTTCGCGCCCCGCTTTTCGCATAAGCGCTAGAATGCGCACGAACCCGTGCATATGCCCGGGAAACTGATGAGAGGGCGGTCGATTGAAGGCAAGCCAAGCAGTGCCGATGGAGCACGGACGCCAGGTCGATCTCCTGTCGTGCGCGGACGAGCCGATCCACCTGCCCGGTTCGATCCAGCCCCATGGCGCCCTGCTGTTTTTCCACATGGACGGCCGGCTCGAAGGCTGGAGCGCGAACGCGCCCGCCCTGCTCGGCTTCGACCCTGCACTGGGCGCCTCATTCGACGCCCTCCCCTTGCCCGGCGCCGCGCATGAACTGATCGGCCTCTGCATGGGACCGCGCGACGAGGAAGACAGCGCACCTGCGGTGAGCTCCCTGAGCATCAACGGCGCCGACTACGACTGCGTGGTGCACTGCGCCAACGGCCGCATCGTGGCCGAATTCGAAGCGCGCGAAACGCCTGCCGAGGAAGTGGTGCTGTTCGCCGTCAAGGCGCACGGCTCGATCGACCGCCTGCGCCGCCAGAAGACCATCGACGGCCTGCTCGACGCGGCGGTGCGCCAGGTGCGCGACTTCACCGGCTTCGACCGCGTGATGGCCTACCGCTTCCGTCCCGACGACAGCGGCGACGTGGTCGCCGAAGCGCGCCGCGAGGACCTGACTCCCTACCTGCACCAGCGCTACCCGGCCTCGGACATTCCCGCCCAGGCACGCCGGCTGTACCTGCTCAACACCTTGCGCATGATCGCCGACGTCGACTACAACGCCGTGCCGCTGCTGGGCGAGCCGGGCGCCGCGCCGCTGGACATGAGCTTCGCGGTGCTGCGCAGCGTGTCGCCGGTGCATGTCGAGTACCTCAGGAACATGGGCGTGGGGGCGTCGATGAGCGTGTCCATCGTCATCAACGGCCGCCTGTGGGGCCTGATCGCCTGCCACCACATGTCGCGCAAGGTGGTGCCCTACGCGATCCGGATGGCGGCCGACGTGCTGGCCCAGGTCATCGCCTCCACCATCCACAGCATCGAAGCACGCCAGGATGCCGAGATGGTCGCACAGGCCGCGGCCATGCGCACCAGCCTGGTCGAGTCGCTGCTGCTGGACGAGGATCCGCTCGACGCCATGGTCCACCACGCGCAGGGATTGATCGCCTCGTCGCATGCGCAGGCCATGATCGCGGCCGTCGACGGCCGCATCGTGGTCCATGGCGAACTGCCGCGTGGCCTGGCCGAGGCCGTGATCGCTTCCCTGCCCGCGGAACCGCAGGACATCATGGTGCGCGAATCCCTGGCCGACTGGCCGGTGGAACTGCACGCACGCCTGGGCAAATGGGTCGGCATGCTCGCCCTGCCTTACGACCCGGCCGCCGGAGGCTGGTGCGTGCTGCTGCGGGTCGAGGAAATGGAACAGGTCGCGTGGGGCGGGCGCCCCGAAAAGGCGGTGCAGGTCGGTCCGCTGGGCGACCGCCTGACGCCGCGCGGCTCCTTCGACGCCTGGTACGAGACCGTGCGCGGCAAGGCCCATCCCTGGGAAACGACGGTGCTGTCCAATGCCCGCCTGACCCTGGCCGAACTGATGCGCGCCGCCAACTCGCGCCGCGCCCAGCACGAGGCCACGCGCGCCCAGCTGCTCGCGATGCTGGGCCACGACCTGCGCGACCCGCTCCATTCGATCAACATGGCGGGCGTGGTGCTGGAGCGCGGGAACAGCCAGCAAGGCCTGGGCAAGCGCATCCAGTCGTCCACCAACCGCATGCAGCGCATGATCGGCCAGGTGCTGGACATGAGCCGCCTCGACCGCGGCATGGACCTCGGCGTGATGCTGGAAGCGCTCGACTTGTCGGAGCTGGTGAAGGACCTGATCGATGAGGCGCGGCTGGCCTATCCCACCATCGCCTTCGAGCTGGTATGCGACGAGCAGGCCGTGGTCGAAGCCGACAAGGGCCGCCTGGGCCAGGTGCTGTCCAACCTCCTGAGCAATGCGCGCCACCATGGCGAACCGGGGCACCCGATCCGCATCTGCCTGACCCGGCAGGCCGGGATGGCGGTGCTGGACGTGTCGAACCAGGGGGCGCCGATCCTTGATGACGTCGCGGCCAACCTGTTCAATCCCTTCAAGCGCGGCTCGCTGAACAACCCGCGCAACCGTAGCGGCCTGGGGTTGGGCTTGTACATCGCCCAGCAGATCGTGCGCGAGCACCAGGGCGAGATCGCCTACCGCTTCGAGAACGGGCGCGTGGTGTTCGCGGTGCGCCTCCCGCTGGCGCCCTAGAGGCTTACCGGAATGCCAAGTGGCGTGGTAGTCTAGCAAGATCACCGGCTACCCGCACCTGCATGACCCTCATCAAGTTCATTGAAATCATGGCGATCCTGGTCGGCGCCTTCTCGGGCTTCATCGAAGCGCGGCGCAAGCGCATGGACCTGGTCGGGGTATTCACGGTCGCCTTCATCACCGCATTCGGCGGCGGCACCCTGCGCGACATCCTGCTCGACAAGCGGCCGCTGTTCTGGGTGACGCACCAGGAGTACGCGATCCTGATCTTCGTGCTGGCGCTGGTGGCCTCGCCGCTGATCCGCACCCTGCGCCAGATCGTGTCGGAGCGCCTGATCGTGATCGCCGATGCGGTGGGCCTGGGGCTGTTCTCGATCGCGGGCGTGTCGGCGGCGCTGGATGCGGGCATGCCGATCTTCATCGCCTCGATGATGGGCGTGATCACGGGGATCTTCGGCGGCGTGCTGCGCGACATCGTCTGCAACGAGGTGCCGATGGTGTTCCGGGACGGGAAACCCTATGCGATCTGCGCTTTCCTGGGGAACTGGCTGTTCCTCCTGATGCGCAAGTACGATGCGCCGCACGACTTCGCGCTGTGGTCGAGCGCCCTGTTCATCAGCAGCCTGCGACTGCTCAGCTGGCGTTTCGACATGCGGATGGGAAGGTAGTTCGCGTCGCAGTTGAATTCCGCCGGAACCGGCGGTACTTTATCCGCATGGACCGTCGGTTTGGGGGCGAGCAATGTATCGCAGACTACTGACATACGTGCAAACGCAGCGCGCGAGACGGCGCGAACCGGAGGTTCGCGAAGCCGCATTCTGGCGACAACACCTCGGACGCCTGCTTGCCTGGCCGGCCGGCGCACTATTCCTGCTGGGCCTCGGATGGCTGATCCTGTTCCAGCAACTCGAGGCGAAACGGCGACAGCTCGAACTGCAGACCCTGCAGGATGCGCAAACCCTGGCTGCCGGCTATGCCGAACAGGTCGTACGGTCCATGGACACGATCGAGCAGACCGCGCGCTTCGTGAAGTTCGAGTGGGAGTCGAGGCAGGGGGAAGTGCACCTTGGCGATGCCGATGAGCGCGGATTGCTCCTGCACGCTTCGCGCCTGCTGGTCTACCTGGTCGACGCCCAGGGGCGGGTGCTCACGTCCAGCGCGCCGACCGTGATGTCTCCAGCCGCGGCTGCTGATATCCTGCCCCGCCTGCAAAGAGGCACGACGGTCAATTTTTTCGTGGACGAGTTGCCACTCGAGGGCCGTAGCGGCGCCATGCGCCGGCTGCTCTTCGCCTCCGAACTGTCGGACCGCGACGGCAAGTTCGCGGCGGCGGTCCTTGTCGCCGTCGACCCCGCCTACTTCACGCTGGGCGACGCCGACGCGGTCTTCCGCCGCCATGGCCTGCTCGCCATCGTCGGCGACGACGGCCGTACGCGGGCCCTGCGCTCGGAGGGACCGGCGGGCAGCATCCGCCAGGCGGCATTTATCCGGGCGCCGCCTCTTGCCAGGTCGGCGGGCAGCGTCCTCGCGGATGGCCCAGCCTGGTTCGGGGATTCCCGCTCCCGCTTCGTCGGCTGGAAACACATCGACCGCCGCGGCGTCAACGCGCTGGTCGGACTCGACTACGAAGCCGCCCTCGCTCCCTGGCGCGCGATGCGCAGCGCATGGATCAGCAGCGCCTTGCTGGGAACGGGGGCCATCGGTTCGTTCGCACTGCTCGCAATGAGCAGTTCGCTGCGCCTTGCGCGCAGGGACCATGAGCTGCGCGTCATCCGCGACACCTACCGCATGGCCACCGAAGCGAGCAACGAAGGCTTCTACATGCTGCGCCCCCTGCGCAGGGACGAAGGCGAGCCGGAAGACTTCAAGATCATCGACTGCAACCGGCGCGCGGCGGAACTGGTGGCGCGCGAGCGCCAGGACCTGGTCGGCCGCAAGGTGAGCGAGCTGTACGAAGGCGAGGCCCTGGCCACGCGCCTGGAAAGCCTGCGCCGCGCGATGAAGAGCGGCTACGAGGAAGTGACCCTCGCGCGCCCTCGGGAACACTTCCCGGCCAAGTGGGTGCACTTGAAGATGTTCCGTTACGGCGACAACCTGGCCGTCTCCGCGCGCGACATCACCGAGGAGCGCGCCCATGAAGAAGAACTGCTACGGCGCAGCAATGAAGATCCGCTCACCGGCCTGCCGAACCGCTACTGGGTCGAGGGCCACCTGCGCGACGCCATCGCCCGGGCCGAAGGAGACGGCAAGATGTTTGCCCTGCTGTTCGTCGACCTGGACGGTTTCAAGGCGATCAACGACACCTGGGGCCACGCCGCCGGCGACGAGCTGCTGCGCGCCGCCGCGCAGCGTCTCAAGGAAGCGGCCCGGCCGCACGCCTGCGTCACCCGCTTCGGCGGCGACGAGTTCGTGATCGTGCTGGAGAACATCACGGACTCCCTGGAGGCGGCCGAGGCGAGCGAGCGCATTCAGCGCAGTTTGCGCCGCAGCATCCGCCTGTCCTACGGCGAGTACATGGTGGGCGCCTCGATCGGCATCAGCCTGTTCCCGGTCGACGGCAAGGAGCCGCGCGCGCTGCTGCAGAATGCGGACATCGCCATGTATTCGGCCAAGACCAGCGGCCGGGGCGGCTATCGCTTCTTCGACGGCAGGTTCCACGATCAGCTCAAGGCGCGCCTCGAGCGCATCCGCGAACTGCGCCACGCGCTGGCGCACGACGAGTTCGTGATGTACTACGAGCCGCGTGTCAACCTGGCGGACGGCTCGCTGTCCAGCCTGGAGGCCCTGGTGCGCTGGAAGCACCCGGTCAGGGGGATGGTGCCGCCCGCCGAATTCGTTCCCCTGGCCGAGGAAACCGGACTGGTGCTGAAGCTCGGAGAACTCGTCATCGACAAGGTCTGCGCCCAGCTGGCGCAGTGGGCCAGGAAGGGCGGCGCGCTGGTGCCGGTGTCGGTCAACATCTCGCCGCGCCAGTTCAACGATACCGATGTCGCGCTGACGCTGCGGCGCGCGCTGGAGCGCCACGCCGTGGACCCGGGCCTGATCGAAGTCGAGCTGACCGAGTCGTCCGTCATGAACGAAACGGCCTCGGTACTGGATGCGATCCGGGCGATCCGCCAGGCCGGCATCAAGGTGCTGCTGGACGATTTCGGCACCGGCTATTCGTCCCTGTCGCAACTGTACAAGCTGAGTTTCGACGGCCTGAAGATCGATCGCGCCTTCATTGTGCAGCTCGGCAAGACCGAGGGCGGCGCCGTGATCGTCAGGGCGATCGTCACGATGGCGCGGGCGCTGGCGATGCGGGTGGTGGCGGAAGGCGTCGAAACCATGGAGCAGGTGGACATGTTGCGTTCGCTGGACTGCGACGAGATCCAGGGCTACCTGATCTCGAAGGCGATGCCGCCAGCCGCCTCCCAGCCGGTGGCCCGCAACTTCGTGATGGCGGAGGAATAGACCGCCGGTCTTATACCGCGTCCGCGCCCGTCTCACCCGTACGAATGCGAATCACCTGCTCCACATTCTGCACGAAGATCTTGCCATCGCCGATCTTGCCCGTGCGCGCAGCCTTGATGATCGCATCCACCACCTGGTCCGCCATCGAATCGTCCACCACGACTTCGATCTTCACCTTCGGCAGGAAGTCGACCACATACTCCGCGCCGCGATACAGCTCGGTATGGCCCTTCTGGCGGCCGAAGCCCTTCACTTCGGTCACGGTCAGGCCGGTCACGTTCACCTCGGCCAGCGCCTCGCGCACTTCGTCCAGCTTGAAAGGCTTGATCACGCAGGTAATCTGTTTCATCTCGTTCGTCCTTTTTATAGTGTGTCAGTCAGGGATATTCGCAAGGTCGTCCAGCCATACGGTGGCCTCGGAATCGGACGGCGCGCGCCAGTCGCCGCGCGGCGACAGCGAGCCGCCATTGCCGACCTTCGGGCCGTTCGGCACGCAGGAGCGCTTGAACTGGCTGGTCTTGAAGAAGCGGTACAGGAAGATCGACAGGTTGCGCTTGATCGCCGCGAGTTCGTACTCGTTGCGCACGCCGTCCGGATCCGGCCACTTGCCCTGCTCGCGCTTGTGCCAGGCGCAGTACGAAAGGAATGCGACCTTGCTCGGCTTGAAGCCGAAGCGCAGCGTGTAATACAGGTTGAAGTCCTGCAGCTCGTAGGGGCCGATCACATCCTGGGTGCTCTGGGCCGGCTTGCTGTCGCTGGCGCCCGTTTGCGCGCCGCTGGGCACCAGCTCGGGGCTGATCTCGGTATTCAGGATGTTCAGCAGCACCTCCTTGCCGCCATCGACCACGGCGCCGGTCTCGGCCACCCAGCGCACCAGGTAGGAGATCAGGGTCTTGGGCACGCTCGCGTTGACGTTGTAGTGCGACATGTGGTCGCCCACGCCGTAGGTGCACCAGCCCAGCGCCAGCTCGGACAGGTCGCCGGTGCCGATCACGATCGCGTTGTGGAAGTTCGCGAGGCGGAACAGGTGGTTGGTGCGCTCGCCGGCCTGCACGTTCTCGAAGGTGATGTCGTACTTCGCTTCGCCCTCCACATACGGGTGGCCAAGGTCCTTCAGCATCTGCAGGCAGCTCGGGCGGATATCGATTTCCTGGGCGCTGCAGCCCACCGCCTGCATCAGGTCGCGCGCCTGCTTCAGGGTGCGCTCGCTGGTGGCGAAGCCCGGCATGGTGTAGGCCAGGATGTTCGTGCGCGGCAGGCCCAGGCGGTCCATGGTCTTGGCACAGACCAGCAGCGCATGGGTCGAATCCAGGCCGCCGGAGACGCCGATCACGACCTTCTTGATGCCGCTCGAGGACAGGCGCTGGATCAGGGCCTGCACCTGGATGTTGTAGACCTCGGTGCAGCGTTCGTCGCGGCGCGCCTGGTCGGCCGGCACGTAGGGGAAGCGTTCGACATTGCGCCTCAAAGGCAGCACGCCCTGCAGCGGCAGGTCGAGATGGAAGGGGATCACACGAAACGCCGCGACTTCGGCCGCGTGGCGGCGCACCGACTGCGCGAAGGTGGTCGCGTGCATGCGCTCGTTCGACAGGCGCTCCAGGTCGACGTCGGCGAAGATGATGTGCGACTCGTCGCTGAAGCGTTCCGACTCGGCCAGCAAGTCGCCCTTTTCGTAGATCAGCGACTGGCCGTCCCAGGCCATGTCGGTGGTCGACTCGCCCCGTCCGGCCGAGGTGTACAGGTAGGCCGCCAGGCAGCGCGCCGACTGCTGGGACACCAGCTGGTGGCGGTAGCCGCTCTTGCCCACCACGACGTTCGAGGCCGACAGGTTGACCAGCACCGTGGCCCCGGCCATGGCCGCGAACGAGGACGGCGGCACCGGCACCCAGACGTCTTCGCAGATCTCGACGTGGAAGCGCAGCAGCGGCAGGTTCGCCACCTCGAACAGCTGGTTCGGGCCGAAGGGGACAGTCTCGCCGAACAGTTCGATCCGGTCGACGGACGCGCAATCCGCCGGTGTGAACTGCCGGGATTCGTAAAACTCGCCATAATTAGGCAGGAAGCTCTTTGGCACCACGCCCAGCACCTTGCCGTTCGCGATCACCGCGGCGCAATTGAAGAGCATGTGCTTGACCTTCAGCGGCAGGCCGACGACCAGCGCCAGCGGCATCGTGCGCGAGGCCTCGATGATGCCGGCCAGGCCGTCCAGGCAGGCGTCGAGCAGCGCGCGCTGGTGGAACAGGTCGTCGCAGCTGTAGGCCGACAGTCCCAGTTCAGGGAAAGCCACCAGCGCGGCGCCCTGCTCCGCGGCCTGGCGCGCAAGCACGATGGTCTGCTCGACGTTGTAGGCCGGGTCGGCGATCCGGCAGCGCGGAATGGCCACCGCGACGCGGGCGAAGTCATGCGAATAGAGGTTGAAGAATGGGCTGTTCATGGTAAGGCCGTTCTCTTCTTCTTTGTTGGAAGACATTTTAGGAAGCAATTTTGAATTATCGCACGCATATCGTTTCTTCTCTGTCCGAAGTCGGCCAGGCGGAATGGGACGCCCTGGCAGGGGCACAGGACCAGGCGAATCCTTTCCTATCCTACGCCTTCCTGCACGCCCTGCATGAGTCGGGCAGCGCCTCGCCGGAGACGGGCTGGCAGCCGCAATACATCGTGCTGTACGAAGGAAAGACCCTGGCCGCCGCCCTGCCCCTGTACGTCAAGGGCCACTCCTACGGCGAATACGTGTTCGACTGGGCCTGGGCCGACGCCTACCAGCGCCACGGGCTCGACTACTACCCGAAGCTGCTGTCGGCCATTCCCTTCACGCCGGTGAGCGGTCCGCGCCTGCTGGCGCGCGATGCCGCCGCCCGCACGGCCCTGGTCGAGGTGCTCAAGGCCACCCAAGGAGGCAGCGAGGTGTCCTCGACCCACATCCTGTTCCCGCCCGAGGACCAGGCGCGCCAGCTGGAAGATGCCGGCTTCATGCTGCGCAGCGGGGTGCAGTTCCACTGGCTGAACCAGGGCTACGCCGGCTTCGAGGACTTCCTGGCCACGCTCGAACCCAGGAAACGCAAGAATATCCGCGCCGAGCGGCGCAAGGTGCGCGAGGCGGGTGTGACGTTGCGCCGGGTGCGCGGGCGCGATGCCCGGGATGCGGACTGGGTGCTGTTCAACCGCTGCTACCGAAACACCTACAAGGCACACTATTCGACGCCCTACCTGAACCTGGACTTCTTCCGGCGCATCGGCGCGGCCATGCCGGACAACATCCTGCTGGTGATTGCGGAGCGCGCGGGGCATCCGGTGGCGGCCTCGCTGGTCATCCACGACGAGACCACCCTGTACGGCCGCTATTGGGGCGAGCTCGAACACGTCCCCTGCCTGCACTTCGAGGCGTCCTACTACCAGCCGCTGGAGTTCTGCATCGAGCAGAAGATCGCCGTCTTCGAAGGCGGCGCCCAGGGCGAGCACAAGATGGCGCGCGGCTTCCTGCCGACCAGGACCTGGTCGGCGCACTGGCTGGCCCACCCGTCTTTCGCCGACGCGGTCCAGCGCTTCCTCGAGCGCGAAGCCGGCGGCATCGACGAGTACATGGACGAGCTGAACGAACGCACGCCTTTTCGAGGGCAATAAAAAAGCCGGGCCCGTACGATGACGGGCCCGGCTTCCTGGCTGCTGCCGCGCTGGGGCTTACTTCCAGCCGCCGGCGTTCGCGCTATAGACTTCTTTCCACGGCTGGGAAACCTGCTCCTGATTGAGCATGATCTGCTTGGCGCGTGCGCGTGCCGCCGCCATCAGGCTTGCTTTGACTGCATGGATAAACTTGTTCACGTGCGACTCCCAGGACAACGATACTACCGTTATATAGGCGTCTGCGCGGAATTTCCAATTCCGAGTGGCAATACCAGATATTTTCTACGCGAATGTTAGTCCGCATGGCGATTCAGCCAGGAGCGTACCCCGTCCAGCGAGCGGAATTCCGACACCGAGCGGCAGGCGATGTGCGGGTGGCGCGCCTGCAACATGCGCGACAGGGCCGCGCCCGGGCCCAGCTCCAGCGCCACGGTGGCGCCGAACTCCGCACACGCATCCATGCAGTCCTTCCAGCGTATCGTCTCGGCAAGCTGGCGCGCCAGATGCGATGCCGCCACTTCTGGACGTTCGATCAACTCGGCGCTGATCCCCGACACCACAGGCATGGAGGGCGTCCGCCACTTCTGCCCGGCCAGCAGCACCTGGAAGGGAGCGACGGCGGCGCGCATGAAAGGCGTGTGCGACGCGATCTCGACCGGGAGCATGGTGGCATGCGCGCCCGAAGCCAGGGCCCGGATCGCCAGCGCGTCGCTGCGGTCCGCGGGGCCGCCCGCGACGAAACTGTCGTCGCCGGTGACGATCGCGACGTGGAAACCGAAAGGCTGGAGGATGTCCTCGGCGTGGCTGACGGTCAGTCCGGAGAGCGCGACCATTGTCTGGGCCGGGCCGCCGGCGCGGCAGGCGTCCATGAGCCGGGCGCGCTCGCCTGCCAGCAGGACGGCGTCGCGCGGATCGAGCGCGCCGGCCACGCCAAGGGCGGCCAGCTCGCCGATGCTGTAGCCTGCCACCAGGGCCGGCGCCGGCACGATGTCGCCCAGCGCCGTCCAGGTGGCGAGCGTGGCCGCCACGATGGCCGGCTGGGCGACGCGGTTCGTGAACAGCGCGGCATCGTCGTACAGGCCGGCATCGTCCAGCCAGCCGTCCAGCAGCGCGCCCGCGCGCGGGTCGCTGCGCGCCATGTCGAACATGGCGGGCGATTGAAAACCCTGTCCCGGGCACAGGAGGACGAGCCGTGCAGCCATCTCAGGACTCGCCCCCGCAGGCGCCGTGCACCAGGCATACCGCCGCCAGCAGGTCGGCCGCGCCGCCCGGCGACAGGCGCGCGGCAACGAAGGCACGGTGGCTGGCCAGCGCGCTCGCCTGCCAGCCTCGCGCGGCCGTGCCGCCGCGCGCGACGAAGGCGCGCGCATGGCGGCGCACGGTGGCGGCGCCCTCCGGCCCGCCACGGTGGTAGACATTGGTATCGCTGACCCGCGCCATCAGGGAAAACAGGGCGTCGACCCGCGCCAGGCGCATGCTGCGGCCGGCCGCCAGGGTCCGGCACAGCGCCGGCAGGCCGACCTCGAACACGGACGGCAGCCCGCGCGCCGCTTCTTCCCTTGCGCCGCTGGCGGCATAGCGCAGCACGACCTGCGTGCCGTGCGAACCCACGTTGCCATCGGCGGTATGGGCGTACAGGGCCTGGCCCCAGCGCTCCAGCAGCACGGCGCGGATCGCCTCGGGCGACAGCAGGATGCCGCGCGCCTGGCAGCGGCCGATGGCGGCGCACAGCAGCCCGACGCAGAAGATGGCGCCACGGTGGGTATTGATGCCCCCCGTCGCGCGCAGCATGCGCTTCTCGGCCTCGATGCCGAGGCGCTTGAGCACCTGGAAAGGCGCGTCCCGCATGCCGGCTTGGCAGATGTCGCGGAAATAGCGGCGCAGCGAGAACAGGCTGCGCAGGAAGGTCTCCGCGTCCATGTCGTCGTGGCTGCCGTTGTCGACCAGCGACACCAGGCCCGGCTTCGGATACAGGGCCAGCTCGGCGTACAGGCTGCGCACGGCAAGCCGCGCGATGCGCCCTGCAAAGCGGGGATCGAGGACTGGCGCCCGGCGGGCGACGATCAGCTCAGTTGTCAAATCAAGCATTCCGGTTCCTCCAGCGTGGCAAGCAGCTCGCTGACCAGGGAAAGCGAGATGCGCCCCATTTCCTTGGCCAGGACGCGGGTGCCGCGCACTCCGTCCAGCGCCGCGTGCAGCTCCTTCCAGGCCACCGCGCGGCCATCGGGAAACACGATTTCGCCGTCCAGCGGCAGCAGCTCGGCATACCGCGCCAGCAGCGCGAGCCCGTCGCGCAGGTGGGCCGTGTTCAGGGGGCGCAGCAGGAGGTCGATGTCCGAGCTCTCCTTGAGATAAGCCTGCCCGGTGATGGCCTGCAGCGCCACCGACCCATAGGCGCCCAGCACGAAGCCGTGCGCGGTCGCTTCCTGCTCCAGCGCCGCCAGCCCGGCGCGCCAGCGCCCGGGCACGGTGTCCATGGCGGCCAGCAGCGGCAGCGGCGCCGCATGGCGGGCCACGTCGGCGATGGCGACCCGCGCCGCCACCCTCGGCTTGACGCCGTCCGCAGGGCGCGGCGGCAGCGCGAAGCCGACCGACAGCTGCTCGGGCGCCTGTTCCACTTCATCGCGGCGCACCACGGCCGGCCAGCCGGCGCGCGACCAGGCGTCGAGCGCGCCAAGCTGCTCCCGTGGGACGGCGGCCAGGACTTGCTCCCAGCCGCGCGCGGTCAGCCAGACCAGGTCATGCCGGGCGAACATCGCTGCCCCGGCGCACCGCTTCCGCCACCGGCTGCGCCAGCAGGCGCCCTCCGCGCTCGCGGCCAAGCTCCATGCGGCGGTCTTCCTGGCCGCTCTCCTTCAAGGCCGTGGCCAGCGCGCCGGCAAGGTCGCCTTCCCACAGGCCGTGCAGGCCGCCCATGCGCAGGTAGTTGTGGGCGCCCGGCGCGAACACCGGGTTGTCCTTGGCGAGTTCGGCCAGGCGTTCTTCCGGCACCTTGGTGATGCGCGCCATCGCCGGCAGGCCCATCACGCGGATGGTCGCTTCCGGCAGCGCGAAGCAGGCGTTGGCGATCAGGCCGCTGGTAATGAAGCCGCCGGACAGCGCCTGGTCGTACACCAGGCCGAGCACCGTGTGGCCCTGGCGGCGCGCCAGGTCGATGCATTTGCCCAGGTGGGCCATGTAGCTGTTGATGCCCAACATCTCGTCGCGGTGGCGCAGGCGCTGGCCCTGCGTGTCGATCAGGATCACGATCGGCCGGCCGGGGTGCGACTGCACCGTGCGCAGCACCGCCTTGGCCTGGGCCAGGGCGATCTCGATGCCGATCGGGGCATGTTCGGTGGTGCCGATCACGTCGACCGCCTGCCCGTCCACCCGGGCGCTGCCGGACAGGAAGTTGTCGCTTTCCACGATATCGTGCCCAGCCGGGAACAGCTGCGCCGCCAAAGTCTGCCAGTCCATCATTGTGCTCCCTTGACTTGTTTCCCACCTTGCGTGGCGCGATGGGCAGCCGCCATCGCGAGGAAGTCCTGCGCTTCCAGCACCGGCACCGCGGCCGGATCGGGAACGCCGAGTCGCCGCCACACGTCCATAGGATCGCGCAGTCCCTCAGTATCCCGGATGCGGCGCGACAGCATGTCCTGCTCGGCCAGCAGGTCTTCCAGGGTCAGACCGGCGCCGCCGCCGCGCACCTGCGCGATGGCGTCCAGCGCGGCGGCGCGGAAGGCCGCCGCGTCGTCCGGCACCAGGGCCTGGCAATCGCCCATCAGGTAGCGGTGCTTGCCGCCGGTCGTGCGCCACACCAGGGCGCGGTCGCGGGCGTCGAATTCCTCGACCCCGTTGGCGGTCTCGATCACCTCGGGACCGGACATGGCGAGCCGCCCTTCTTCCGACATGATCACCGTGTTGGCGCAGCGCGCCGCGATGCCCATGCCGCCGAAGCAGCCATTCGATCCGCCGACCACGCTGATCACCGGGATCCCGGCGGCGCGCACGTCGAGGATCGCGCGCATCACTTCCGATACCGCGATCAGGCCGGCGTTGGCTTCGTGCAGGCGCACGCCGCCCGATTCGAGCAGCAGCACGACCGCATGCGCCCCTTCGTCGATCGCGCGGCGCAGCATGCCCACCAGCTTGGCGCCGTGGACTTCGCCCACCGCGCCGCCCATGAAGCCGCCCTCCTGGGCCGCGCCGAACACCGTGTGGCCGCCGAGCTTTCCTTTGCCCACCACCACGCCGTCGTCGAAGGACACCGGCGCGTTCAGCTGCGACAGGTGCGGACTGGTCACGCGCGCCGCCGGCGGCAGGAACTCCTCGAAGCTCCCCGCATCGAAGATCGCCGGAATGCGCTGGCGCGCGCTCAGTTCCAGATAGCTGCTCATGGCTGGCCTCCCGTTGCCGACTCCACCGCCTGGTCCAGGCGCAGGCTGACCACCGCCGGGGTGGCGCCCATGTCGTTGATGCAGATGCGCGCGTCCGCCAGGCCCCAGCGGGCATGGAAGTCGGCCATCACCGCCTGCCAGGTCGCGCCGAAGCCGACGGCGGCGGTGTGCACCTCGATTTCGCAGGCGCCGCCCAGCTCGGCCGGCTCGATCAGCACTTCCAGGTTGCCCGAGCTGACCACGCCCACCAGTTGCGGCATGCTGCCCAGGGGCCGTTTGCCCTGCTCGAAGCGATAGTTCAATGTTTCCATCGTGGTTTCCTCACCAGTTCCTGAAGCGCTTCGGTGGATCGTACAGCCCCCCGGAGGCGCGCACCAGGCCTTTCATGTTCTTGGCGGCCAGCAGGTCGCGGGTGGCCATGCGCTTGTCGATGCCCAGGTCTTCGGCGCGCCGGATCACGCCGCGGTCGCGCAGGTTCTCCACCATGCGCTTGTCGCGCCCCATGCCCACCGGGGTGTAGCCGGCCACGCCGCGGATCGCCTGCTCGCGCTCCTCGTCGCCGCGGCACAGCAGCAGGTTGGCGATTCCTTCCTCGGTCAGGATGTGGGTCACGTCGTCGCCGTAGATCATCACCGGCGGAATCGCCATGCCGGTCTGCTCGGCCAGCTGCCAGGCGTCCAGCTTCTCGACGAAGGCCGGGGCCATGTGCTCGCGGAAGGTCTCGACCATCTGCACCACCAGCTTCTGGCCGCGCGGGATGGTATTCCTGCCCTCCCGCGCCTGCTGGCCGGCCTTCAGCCAGGCCGCGCTCGGGTGGCGCCGGCCGCGCGCGTCGGCGCCCATGTTGGGCGCGCCGCCGAAGCCGGAGATGCGTCCCAGGGTCGCGGTCGAGGAATTGCCCTGCAAGTCGATCTGCAGGGTGGAGCCGATGAACATGTCGCAGGCGTAGTGCCCGGCCGCCTGGGAGAAGGCGCGGTTGCTGCGCATCGAGCCGTCCGGCCCCACGAAGAAGACATCGGGCCGGGCGCGGATGTAGTTCTCCATGCCCAGCTCGGAGCCGAAGGAATGCACCGACTCGACGAAGCCCGCCTCGATGGCAGGAATCAGGGCTGGGTGGGGGTTGAGCGCCCAGTGGCGGGCGATCTTCCCTTTCAGCCCCAGTTCGGCCGCATAGGTCGGCAGCAGCAGCTCGATGGCCGCCGTGTCGAAACCGATGCCGTGGTTCAGGCGGTCGACCTGGTACTCGGCATAGATGCCCTTGATGGCCATCATCGCCATCAGCACCTGGATCTCGGAGATCTGGGCCGGATCGCGGGTGAACAGCGGTTCGATGTAGTAAGGCGTGGGCGACTGCACCACGAACTCGACCCAGTCGGCCGGAATGTCGACGCGCGGCAGCTTGTCGACGATCTTGTTCACCTGGACGATCACGATGCCGCTCTTGAAGGCCGTGGCCTCGACGATGGCCGGCGTGTCCTCGGTGTTCGGGCCGGTGTACAGGTTGCCTTCGCGGTCGGCCGCTTCCGCCGCCACCAGCGCGATGCGCGGGGTGAGGTCGACGAAGTAGCGGCCGAACAGCTCGAGGTAGGTGTGGATCGCCCCGATGTTCAGCTTGCCCGCCTGGGCCAGCTTGGCCAGGCGGCCGGCTTGCGGCCCGGAGAAGGAGAAGTCCAGGCGCGAGCCGATGCCCTTCTCGAACACGTCCAGGTGTTCGGGCAGGGACAGCACCGACAACAGCATGTGCAGGTTGTTGATGCGGTTCGGGTCCAGCCTGGTCAGCGCCTTGCCGAGGAAGTCGGCCTGCTTCTGGTTGTTCCCTTCCAGGCAGACCCGGTCGCCGCATTCGAGCACGGCGTGCAGGAGGTCGACGATACGGTTGGCTCCCACAATCTTGCCCTGCAGGTCGTCCCCGAGGGCCGCGCGGGCCCGCCCGAGGCGGGCACTACGGTTGGTTTGCTGCGTATCCCAGCGGCGTTGTGCGTCTTGCATAGCGTTTCCCGAATAATGGTCGTGCCGTCCTTACAGGACGACGAACAGCAGCCACACCAGGACCGGTGCGACCAAGGTAACAATCCCGCCGTAGATCATCAGCTGGCGCAGGAAGACGTCGCGGTCGATGTTCTGCGCGCTGGCCAGCACCAGTGCCCCGTTGGTGGAGAACGGGCTGACGTCGACGATGGTCGAGGCGACCGCCATCGCGGCGATGAAGCCGATGGCGTCGACGCCGGTGCCGCTCTGCAGGAAGGGCACGGCCAGCGGGATCAGGGAGCCCAGCACGGCGGTCGAGGAGGCGAAGGCGGACACGATGGCGCCGACGAAGAGCAGCAGCAGCGCCACCACCAGCGGCGAAGTCAGGCTGGCCACGCTGGTGCCGACGAAGTCGATGGTGCCCATTTTCTGCATCACGCCGACATAGGTGCTGACGCCGACGATCAGCATGATCTCGGGCCAGGACACCTGGCCGA
>CBIHLT010000079.1:0-19775 GCA_966210615.1 uncultured Massilia sp. | reverse complement strand
CCTTCTACGCGGTGAAGCGCCTGATCGGCCGCAAGTTCACCGACGCCGAGGTCCAGAAGGACATCGACCTGGTGCCCTACAAGATCGTCGAGCACGAGAACGGCGATGCCTGGGTGGCGACCGCCGACGGCAAGCGCATGGCGCCGCAGGAAGTCTCCGCCAAGACCCTGGAGAAGATGAAGAAGACCGCCGAGGCCTACCTGGGCGAGACGGTCACCGAAGCAGTGATCACGGTGCCGGCGTACTTCAACGACTCCCAGCGCCAGGCGACCAAGGACGCCGGCCGCATCGCCGGCCTGGACGTCAAGCGCATCATCAACGAGCCCACCGCCGCGGCCCTGGCCTTCGGCCTGGACAAGCACGGCGCCGGCGACCGCAAGATCGCGGTCTTCGACCTGGGCGGCGGCACCTTCGACATCTCGATCATCGAGATCGCGGACGTGGACGGCGAGAAGCAGTTCGAAGTGCTGTCGACCAACGGCGACACCTTCCTGGGCGGCGAAGACTTCGACCAGCGCATCATCGACTACATCATCGACGAGTTCAAGAAGATCAACGGCCTCGACCTGTCGAAGGACCCGATCGCCCTGCAGCGCATCAAGGCTTCGGCCGAGCGCGCCAAGATCGAGCTGTCGTCCTCGCAGCAGACCGAGATCAACGAGCCGTACATCGCCATGGCGAACGGCGCGCCGGTCCACCTGAACCTGAAGATCACCCGCGCCAAGCTGGAAGCCCTGGTCGAGGAACTGATCGCCAAGACCATCGAGCCGTGCCGCATCGCGATCAAGGATGCCGGCGTCAAGGTCTCGGACATCGACGACATCATCCTGGTCGGCGGCATGACCCGCATGCCGAAGGTGCAGGAGAAGGTCAAGGAGTTCTTCGGCAAGGATCCGCGCAAGGACGTCAACCCGGACGAAGCCGTCGCGGTCGGCGCCGCGATCCAGGGCTCGGTCCTGTCGGGCGAGCGCAAGGACCTGCTGCTGCTGGACGTGACCCCGCTGTCGCTGGGTATCGAAACACTGGGCGGCGTGATGACCAAGATGATCCACAAGAACACCACGATCCCGACCAAGTTCTCGCAGGTGTTCTCGACCGCCGACGACAACCAGCCGGCCGTGACCATCAAGGTCTACCAGGGCGAGCGCGAGATCGCAGCCGGTAACAAGGGCCTGGGCGAGTTCAACCTCGAAGGCATCCCGCCGGCGCCGCGCGGCACCCCGCAGATCGAAGTGACCTTCGACATCGACGCCAACGGCATCCTGCACGTGGGCGCCAAGGACAAGGCCACCGGCAAGGAAAACAAGATCACCATCAAGGCCAACTCGGGCCTGTCGGAAGAAGAAATCCAGAAGATGGTGAAGGACGCCGAGCTGAACGCGGAAGAGGACAAGAAGGTCAAGGAAATGGCAGAAGCCCGCAACCAGGGCGACGCGCTGGTGCACTCGACCAAGAAGTCCCTGACCGAATACGGCGACAAGCTGGAAGCCGGCGAGAAGGAAAAGATCGAGGCGGCGATCGCCGACCTGGAAGGCGCGATCAAGAGCGGCGACAAGGCGGATATCGACGCCAAGACCGCAGCCCTGTCGACCGCGGCCCAGAAGCTGGGCGAGAAGATGTACGCCGACATGCAGGCGCAGCAGGCAGGCGCCCAGGGCGCGGCCGGCGGCCAGCAGCCGGGCGGCGAATCGTCGGCCAAGCAGGACGACGACGTGGTCGATGCCGACTTCAAGGAAGTGAAGGACGCCAAGTAAGACCAGCGGACGGGGCCGGGTTTTTCCTGAGCTCCGTTCCATACGGGACCGAGCCGATGACCACACTGGTTCCCGGCTCGGTTTTTTTGCATAGATCGTTCCGTTTTAGATAAACAGCAAGGTGCCGACAATGGCAAAGCGTGATTTTTACGAGATCCTCGGGGTCGCCAAGACTGCGTCGGAAGACGACATCAAGAAGTCGTATCGCAAGCTGGCGATGAAGTACCACCCCGACCGCAACCCTGACAACAAGGAAGCGGAGGAGAAGTTCAAAGAGGTGAAGGAAGCCTACGAGATGCTGACCAACCCGGAGAAACGCGAGGCCTACGACCGCTTCGGTCACGCCGGCGTGGACCCGAACAGCGGCATGGGCGGAGGCTTTGGCGCGGGCGGCTTCGGCGACGCGTTCGGCGACATCTTCGGCGACATCTTCGGTGGCGGCCGCGGCCGCAGCGCGGGTCCGCAGGTCTACCGCGGCGCCGACCTGCGCTACAACCTCGAGATCACGCTGGAACAGGCGGCGCACGGCTTCGACACCACCATCCGGGTGCCGAGCTGGGACAAGTGCGACACCTGCCACGGCAGCGGCGCCAAGCCGGGTACCCAGCCCGTCACCTGCTCGACCTGCGCCGGCCACGGCCAGGTGCGCATGCAGCAGGGCTTCTTCAGCATCCAGCAGACCTGCCCGAAGTGCCACGGCAGCGGCAAGATCATTCCGGAACCCTGCGCGGCCTGCGCCGGCGCCGGACGCATCAAGCGCAACAAGACCCTGGAAGTGAAGATCCCGGCCGGTATCGACAACGGCATGCGCATCCGCTCCTCGGGCAACGGCGAGCCGGGCACCAACGGCGGGCCGCCGGGCGACCTGTACGTGGAGATCCACATCAAGCCGCACCAGGTGTTCCAGCGCGAAGGCGACGACCTGCACTGCGAGATGCCGATCTCGTTCTCGAAGGCCGCCCTGGGCGGCGAGATCGAGGTGCCGACCCTGAGCGGCAAGGTCTCGTTCACGATTCCTGAAGGTACCCAGACCGGCAAGACCTTCCGCCTGAAGGGCAAGGGCATCAAGGGCGTGCGCTCGGGCTATACGGGCGACCTGTTCTGCCACGTGGTGATCGAGACCCCGGTCAAGCTGACCGACAAGCAGAAGGACCTGCTGCGCGAATTCGACCGCCTCACCAACGAGGGCGGCTCGAAGCATAGCCCGCAGAGCAAGGGCTGGATGGACAAGGTCAAGGATTTCTTCGAGTGACGGGGTCCTGAACCGGAAAACGCTGAGCGGCGCGAGCCCTCGGCGTTTTTTTTCGGCCACTGGATCGCGACAGTTCAAGACTGTTACACTTCGTGTATTTTCCGAAGAATTATTCTAGTGCCGGCGTGGTGAGCCACGGCCCGGCCGCGTCCCTGCGGGACGGCAACATACGACAAGGAGTGAAGATGGAAAACAAGAGCAAGGGCGTGACCGCTGAAGACCTGTTCGCGCGCAACCGTGCCTGGGCCGCATCGATGGTGGCCGAGGACCCGAACTTCTTCAAGGCGCTGTCCGAGCAGCAGGCCCCGGAATACCTGTGGATCGGCTGTTCCGACAGCCGGGTGCCGGCGAACGAGCTGCTGGGCATGGCGCCGGGCGAGCTCTTCGTCCACCGCAACATCGCCAACGTGGTGGTGCACTCCGACCTGAACTGCCTGAGCGTGCTGCAGTTCGCGATCGACGTGCTGAAAGTGAAGCACATCATCATTTGCGGCCACTACGGCTGCTCGGGCGTGCATGCCGCGCTGACCGGCGGCCGCGTGGGCCTGGCGGACAACTGGCTGGGCCATGTGCGCGACGTGCGCGAGAAGCACGGCAGGTACCTGGGCGCCGTGACCGGCCGCGCCGCGACCAACCGCCTGGTGGAGCTGAACGTGGCCGAGCAGGTGATCAACACCGCCCAGACCACCGTCGTGCGCGACGCCTGGGACCGCGGCCAGCCGCTGACCATCCACAGCTGGGTGTATGGCGTGCACGACGGCCTGCTGCGCGACCTGGGCATCACGATCAGCAGCCAGGAAGAGATCGCGCCCAAGCTCGAGCGCGTGCTGAACGGCTACGCGGAGAAGGACGCCGCGTGAGCGACCTCGAGCGCCTGCGCGCGATCGTGCGCGAGTTCGTGGACGAGCGCGACTGGGACCAGTTCCATACGCCCAAGAACCTGGCCTCCGCCCTGACGGTGGAGGCGGCCGAGCTGCTGGAGCATTTCCAGTGGCTGAAGGACGGGCGTCCCGATGAACTGGGGCAGGACAAGCTCGCCGAGGTGAAGCATGAGATGGCGGACGTGCTGGTCTACCTGGTGCGGCTCGCCGACAAGCTCGATGTCGACCTGTTCGCGGCGGTGCAGGAAAAGATGGTGCTCAATCGCGAGAAGTATCCCGCCGAGCAGGTGAGGGGGGATGCGAGGAAGTATTACGAGTACAAGAAGTAAGTGCGCAAGCAGCTCGTTAGCGTTTTTGTCTGGCCCGCTACCTTAAAACCGTCATCCCCGCGCAGGCGGGGAGCCAAGTCCGTTGCGTACCACTTACCTCAAGCGTAAGCGGCAGTGCGAGCAAACTTGGATCCCCGCCTGCGCGGGGACGACGGGCTCATGCAGCGGACTGACGGTTACACCCCACCCATGCAGATGTACTTCACGACGAGATAATCGTCCATCCCATACGTCGAGCCTTCGCGCCCCAGCCCCGACTGCTTGACCCCGCCGAAGGGCGCCACCTCGGTCGAGATCAGGCCGGTGTTCACCCCCACCATCCCGGTCTCGATGGCCTCGGCCACGCGCCACACGCGCCCGATATCGCGCGCATAGAAATACGACGCCAGGCCGAACTCGGTGGCATTGGCCAGCGCAATGACTTCTTCTTCGGTCTTGAAGCGGAACAGCGGCGCCACCGGCCCGAAGGTTTCCTCGCTCGCGATCAGCATGCTGGAGGTGACCTCGGTCAGCACGGTCGGCTGGAAGAAGCTGTGGCCCAGCGCATGGCGCTTGCCGCCCGCCAGCAGCTTCGCCCCTTTGCCGAGCGCATCCTCGATGTGCTGCTCCACCTTGAGCACCGCCTTCTCCTCGATCAGCGGGCCCTGGTTGACGCCTTCCTCGGCGCCGTTGCCGACCTTGAGCTTGCCCACCGCCGCCACCAGCTTGCGCGCGAACTCGTCGTACACGCCGTCCTGCACGTAGATGCGGTTGGCGCACACGCAGGTCTGGCCGGCGTTGCGGTACTTGGAAGCGATCGCGCCCTCGACCGCGGCGTCGATGTCGGCGTCGTCGAACACGATGAAGGAGGCATTGCCGCCCAGTTCCAGCGAGAGCTTCTTGATCGTCGGCGCACACTGCTCCATCAGCAGGCGGCCGACGGCGGTCGAGCCGGTGAAGCTGAGCTTGCGCACCAGCGGGTTCGCCGTCATCTCGCCGCCGATGGCCTTGGCCTCGCCGATCACGACGCTGAACACGCCTTTCGGCACGCCCGCGCGCTCGGCCAGCACGGCCAGCGCCAGCGCGGAATACGGCGTCAGTTCGGCGGGCTTCAGCACGATGGGGCAGCCGGCCGCCAGCGCCGGGCCGACCTTGCGGGTGATCATCGCGGCCGGGAAGTTCCAGGGGGTGATCGCAGCGCAGACGCCGATCGGTTCCTTGGTGACGACGATGCGGCGGTCCGGCCACGGCGAAGCGAGGGTCTCGCCCGCGATGCGCTTGGCTTCCTCGCCGAACCACTCGAAGAAGGAAGCGGCATAGGTGACTTCGCCCTTGGCCTCCGCCAGCGGCTTGCCCTGTTCCGCCGTCATCAGGAGCGCCAGGTCGGCGGCGTTGGCCAGCATCAGGTCGGACCATGTGCGCAGGATGGCCGCGCGCTCCTTGGCGGTCTTCTTGCGCCATGCCGGCCAGGCCGCGTTGGCGGCCTCGATGGCGCGCCGGGTCTCGGCCGCGCCCATGTGCGGCACGGTGCCGAGCTGCTCGCCGGTGGCCGGATTGACGACCGGGAAGGTGGCGCCATTGTCGGCATCGACCCAGGCGCCATCGATATACGCCTGCTGGCGCAGCAGGGAAGGATCGTTCAGTTTCAGCATGGGAGTCCTCGCGCGTGTTGCTTGGTCAATCCATCATGGTAGACCTTTTTGACAACACGCGCCTCGCGTCCCACGCCTGCTATTTGCGCATCAGGTCCTGCAGCGCGACCACGGTGGCCTCGACGCCCGTCTTCACGCTCGGCCCGGGCAAGACCTTGAACAGCGGGCTGTGGTGGCTCGGCAGCTTCAGCTTGCCCGCCTTGGCCGCGGCGATGTCTTCCGGCGCGGTGCCGCCCACCGTGAAGTAGACGCTCGGGATATACGGATCGGTGACGAACTGCGGGAAGTCCTCCGAGCCCATCCCCTCGCGGAATTCATCGGCGCCGATGGCGTCCGGGCCGATGTCGCGCTTCCAGGCCGTGCTCAGGCGGCGCACCAGCTCGACGTTGTTGAGCACCGGCGGGGTCGGATGGTCGACCAGCTTCACTTCCGGCAGCTCGTTCTCCGCCATGCCGGCCGCGCGCGCCGTGTTCTCGGCCATGCGCTTGATCGCGTCCAGCAGGAGCTTGCGGGTGGCGGCGCTTTCGCTGCGCACGGTCAGCTGGAGCCTGGCGTTGTCGCCGATGATGTTGGCCTTGGTGCCGCCGTGGAAGGAGCCGACCGTGATCAGGCCCGGTTCGCGCGGGCTCAGTTCGCGGCTGACGATGGTCTGCAGGCCGACCACGATCATCGAGCCCAGCACGATCGGGTCCTTGCCGCGGTGCGGGCTGGCGCCGTGCGCGCCCACGCCCTTGACCAGGATCTCGACCGTGTCGGCGCCGGAATAGGGCGAGACTTCCGAGGCGAACACCTTGCCCGTGGCCATGTCGGCCTTGACATGGAAGCCGAGCGCGTAGTCGGGCTTGCCGAAGCGCTTGTACAGGCCGTCCTGCATCATCGCCAGCGCGCCGCCGATGCGCTCCTCTGCCGGCTGGCCGACCAGCATCAGGGTGCCGGACCACTTGCCCTTTTCCGCCGCCATGCGGCGCGCCGTGCCCACCAGGCTGGTGATGTGCACGTCGTGGCCGCAGGAGTGCGCGACCGGCACCACGTTGCCTTCCATGTCCTTCTGCGTCACCGTGGAGGCGTTCGCCAGGCCGGACTTCTCCTGCATCGGCAGGCCGTCCATGTCGGCGCGCATCATCACCAGCGGGCCCGGGCCGTTCTTCAGGATCGCCACCACGCCGGTGCCGCCGACCTTCTCGGTGACCTCGAAGCCGGCCGCGCGCAATTCCTTCGCCAGGCGCGCGGCGGTCTTCACTTCCAGGTAGGACAGTTCGGGGTTGCGGTGGAAATGGTCGAACAGGCCGGCCAGGTGGCTGTCGTAGTCCTTGGCGACGGCCCTGGCGAGTTCGGAAGCCGGGGCGGGCAGGGCGGTGAAAGCGGAAGCGGCGAGCAGGGTGGTCAGCAGGGTCTTGTTCATGGCCTCGGTGGATCGTTGTCGGGGTAGCCCATGGTAGACCGTTTTGCCCCATCCAGCGCTTCCTGGGAAGCAAAAATTGCAATCTGGACCGCGAAACGCGCCGTCTGTCGCAGTGCGGGCCCAGGAGTATTTCGTTATTCGTAGAATGACGATCATACTAACCCATCAAGGAGCCACAGCATGCATACCCGCCTCATCCCGGCCGCCATCATGGCCGCAGTCCTGGCCACCCCGGGCACCACCGCCTTCGCGCAGGACAATGCGGACGCCGCGCGCCGCCAGGACTTCGACGCCAGGCTGTTCGACTCGCCCGCCCTGGCCACGCCCTACCGCGAAAACCTGGGCGAGGATGAAAAGCTGGCCGGCCTGGCCAAGTTCTGGTCCGAGGTGAAGTACAACTTCGTCTACGTCGACAAGCTCAAGGAGCTGGACTGGGACCGCCTCTACCTCGAGACCATTCCCAAGGTGCGCGCCACCACCTCGACCCTGGAGTACTACCGCGTGCTGGCCGAGCTGTGCGCCAGGCTGCAGGACGGCCACACCAATGTCTATCCGGGGCCGGAACTGCGCAAGCTGATGATGGCGCGTCCGATGTTCAGCACCCACTTCGTCGAAGGCAAGGTGCTGGTGCGCGAAGTCTTCGATCCGGCCCTGGCGGCCAAGGGCGTCCAGCCTGGCGTCGAAGTGGCCGCGGTGAACGGCGAGCCTTCCGTGGCCTACGCGCAGCGCGAACTGGTGCCCGTCATCAGCGCCTCCACCCCGCAGGACATGGAGCGCCGCGCCTACGGCTTCCACTTCCTGGCCGGCGCACAGAAGGACGTCCTGCGCGTGGGCTTCCGCACCGCCGCCGGCAAGGCATTCGAGCTCGAGACGCCGCGCGTGGACATCGAGACCTTCATCAAGGCGGCCTATGGACGCGAGCCTTTCGAGCTGCGCATGCTGCCGGGGAACGTGGCCTACGTGGCCCTGAACAGCTTCGGCGACGACCGCGCCGCGGACGCCTACGTGGCGGCCTTCGAACGCATCGCCAAGGCCTCGGCGCTGGTGATCGACGTGCGCAACAACGGCGGCGGCAATTCGCATGTCGGCTACCGCGTGCTGGCCACCCTGGTCGACAAGCCCTTCGCCACCAGCGCCTGGTCGACCCGCCAGTACCTGCCCAGCTACCGCGCCTGGAACAAGCCGATGCCGGACTTCGCGCAGCAGGCCGGCAACTGGGAACCGGACGGCAAGCGCCACTTCACCGGGCCGGTGGCGGTGCTGACCTCGGGGGCCACCTATTCGGCGGCGGAAGATTTCGCCGTGGCCTTCGATGCCATGAAGCGCGGCCTGATCGTCGGCGAAGCGACCGGCGGCAGCACCGGCCAGCCGCTGCTCGTGTCCCTGCCGGGCGGCGGCAGCGCGCGCATCTGCACCAAGGCCGACACCTATCCGGACGGCACGCGCTGGGTGGGCAAGGGCATCCGGCCGGCCGTGGCGGTGAAGCCGACCCTGGCCGACCTGCGCCGCGGCCGCGATACCGTGCTGGAAGCGGCGCTGGCCCGTTTGCGCAAGTGAGGCCCCGCCTACCGTGTTGGCACCCCGGTCGAGTTACCGTTAAGCTTTTGCTACTGGAATTAAATTCCTTGGCAGATCGGCAGAGGAGCACCGGCTCCGCGGTTTGTTGATCTGGATCAACAGCACCTCGCGTTCGGGCCCAAATGCTCGTATGATGGACTCGTGCGCTTCACCACAAGGTAGAGACCATGCGCCCCCTCGTCATCGTTCCCGCATGCACGCGTGATTTCGGCGAACATCCGTATCACGCCGCCCAGCACAAGTATGTCGACGCCGTCGTGCTCGGCGCCGACTGCGCCCCCATGATCCTGCCCTCGCTCGGCGCGTCGCTGGATCTGGAGACCATGTTTTCGCTCATCGACGGCATCATGCTGACCGGTTCGGCGTCCAATGTTCATCCCAGCTATTACTCGGAAGAGGTGCTCGATCCCACGCTGCCGCAAGATCCGGCGCGCGACCAGACCACCTTGCCGCTGATCCGCGAAGCGGTGAAGCGCGGCGTGCCGATCATCGCGATCTGCCGCGGCTTCCAGGAGATGAACGTGGCGCTGGGCGGCAGCCTGCACCAGGCGGTGCAGGCGGTGCCCGGCAAGTTCGACCACCGCGAAAATCCCGAGCTGGGCATGGACGAGCAGTACGGCGACGCCCACAACGTCAAGCTGTGCGAGGGCGGCATGCTGCGCGAGATCCTGGGCATGGACGAGATCCCCGTGAACTCCCTGCACGGCCAGGGCGTGAACTCGATCGCGCCCTGCCTGACGGTGGAGGCGGTGGCCGAGGACGGCCTGGTCGAAGCCTTCACGGTGTCGGACTCGCCGGGTTTCACGCTGGCGGTCCAGTGGCACCCCGAGTGGCGCATCCAGCACAACCCGTATTCGATGAAGATGTTCGGCGCCTTCGGCGAAGCCTGCCGCCAGTACCGGGAACAGCGCCTGCAGCTTCAGGACCAGCAACGGAGCCGTGGATGACGGTGTATGCGTTAAGGGCTGCCGCCCGCAAGTGGGCGACCGCAGTCCCCTAGCTTCCCTGCCTGCCGACACCCTGCGCGCAGCGGGTTCGCCTGCGCGCCTGTATTGGAACAAGACAGAGAGGCAAACATGGCAATCCGCGAAAATTTCAGCTATACCGACATGGAAGAGTGGCTCAATGCGAAGCGAGTCACCGAAATCGAATGCCTGGTCCCCGACCTGACCGGCGTTGCGCGCGGCAAGATCCTGCCGCGCGTGAAATTCACCGAAGACCGCGGCATGCGCATCCCCGAAGTGGTGCTGGGCATGACCGTCACCGGCAACACCCCGGAGCGCGACGACGCCTACAACCGCGCCATCGCCGCCACCGACCGCGACATGATCCTGAAGGCCGACCCGACCACCATCACCACGGTGCCGTGGGCGGTGGACCCGACCGCCCAGGTGATCCACGACTGCTATTTCGCCGACGGCAGCCTGGTCGACTTCGCGCCGCGCAGCGTGCTGCGCCGCGTGCTCAAGCTGTACGCGGAACGCGGCTGGAGGCCGCTGGTCGCGCCGGAACTCGAGTTCTACCTGACCGCCAAGAACATCGACCCGGACCTGCCGCTGGCCGCGCCGATCGGCCGCAGCGGCCGCGCCGAAACCAGCCGCCAGGTGTACAGCATCGACGCGGTCAACGAGTTCGATCCGCTGTTCGAGGACATCTACGACTACTGCGAGATGATGAACCTCGACGTCGACACCCTCATCCACGAGATCGGCGCCGGCCAGATGGAGATCAACTTCCTGCACGGCGACCCGCTCGGCCTGGCCGACAAGGTCTTCTACTTCAAGCGCACCCTGCGCGAGGCCGCGCTCAAGCACGACATGTACGCCACCTTCATGGCCAAGCCGATGGAAGGCGAACCCGGTTCGGCCATGCACGTGCACCAGAGCGTGGTGGATGCCAGGACCGGCCGCAACATCTTCAGCAACGAGGACGGCACGCCCTCGAAGCTGTTCCAGCAGTACATCGGCGGCCTGCAGCGCTACATGCCGTCGGCGATGGCGATCGTCGCGCCTTACGTGAATTCCTACCGCCGCATCGTGCGCCACACGGCCGCGCCGATCAACCTGCAATGGGGCATGGACAACCGCACCGTGGGCTTCCGCGTGCCGGTGTCGGGCTCGCAGGACCGCCGCGTGGAGAACCGCGTGATCGGCGCCGACGCCAATCCCTACCTGGCGCTGGCCGTGACCCTGGCCTGCGGCTACCTCGGCATGACCGGGGAGGTCGACGCCTTGCCGATGGTCGAAGGCAGCGCCTACGACATGCCGGTCGAGCTGCCCCAGGGCCTGTCCGAGGCGATCACCCTGTTGCGCCGCGACGAGCGATTGCGCGAGATCCTGGGCGAGCGCTTCATCGACGTGTATTCGGCGGTGAAAGACCTGGAGCACCAGGAATTCATGCGTGTCATCAGCCCGTGGGAGCGCGAGCACCTGCTGCTGCATGTCTGATCCACCGGCCTTGACCACGATGGGAGTCGATCATGACAGCCAAGCTCACGGCAGCAAGCCCGGTGCGCGCGACCGCCACGGACAACTGCAAGGACAGTTTAGATACGGCCGCGCTGCAGCAGCTCGACGCGGCGCATTTCCTGCATCCCTTCACCGACCACGCCGCCCTGCGTGAGCGGGGCGCGCGCGTGATCGTGCGCGGCGAAGGGGTGTATCTCTGGGATTCGGAAGGCAAGAAGATCATCGACGGCATGGCCGGCCTGTGGTGCGTGAACGCCGGCTACGGCCGCGCGAGCATCGCCGAGGCGGTGCATGCGCAGATGCTGGCCCTTCCTTTCTACAACAGCTTCTTCAACACGACCAACGTGCCTGCCGTGAAGCTGGCCGCGCTGCTGGCCAGCCTGGCGCCGCCGGGCTTCCAGCACGCCTTCTTCACGACCTCCGGCTCGGAAGCGAACGACACCATCGTGCGCATGGTGCGGCGTTACTGGCAGCTGATGAACCAGCCCGAACGCCAGGTCATCATCAGCCGCCGCAACGCCTACCACGGCAGCACCATGGCCGGGGCCTCGCTGGGCGGCATGGCGGCCATGCATGCGCAGGGCGGGCTGCCGATTCCCGGCATCGTCCACATCGACCAGCCCAGCTACGCCGAGCACGGGCGCGGCATGAGCGAGGCCGGCTTCGGCCTGGTGGCGGCCAGCTGGCTGGAGGACAAGATCCTCGAGCTGGGGCCGGACAAGGTGGCGGCCTTCATCGGCGAACCGGTGCAGGGCGCGGGCGGCGTGATCATTCCGCCGGCGACCTACTGGCCGGAGATCCAGCGCATCTGCGAGAAGTACGACATCCTGCTGGTGTCGGACGAGGTGATCTGCGGCTTCGGCCGGCTGGGCACCTGGTTCGGCTGCGAGCTGATGCAGGCCAAGCCGGACCTGATCGCCTTCGCCAAGGGCGTGACCTCGGGCTACGTGCCGCTGGGCGGGGTACTGGTGGGAAGCCGGGTGGCGCATACCCTGATCGAGAAGGGCGGGGACTTCAACCACGGCTTCACCTACTCGGGGCATCCGGTGGCCTGCGTGGCGGCGCTGGAGAACCTGCGCATCCTCGTCGAGGAGAAGCTGGTGGAAAAGGTGGCGCTGGAGACGGGGCCTCACCTCAAGGCGAGGTTTGCGTCATTGACCTCGCATCCCCTGGTGGGGCATGCGGAGACTTGCGGGCTGGCGGCGGGGCTCAATCTCGTCAAGCGCAAGGGCGAGACCGTGCATGAGTGCGAGGCGTTTCCGCCCTTGAGCGCGGTGGGGATGCTGTGCCGCGGGTTCATGTTCGACAATGGCGTCATCATGCGCGCGGTGGGGGACCGGATGATCGTGGCGCCGCCCTTGTCGATCACGGTGGCGGAGATCGATGAGATGGTGGAGAAGATCCGGTATTGCCTGGATTTGACGTTCGACGCCGTGAAAGAGAAAGGGTTGCTTGAGTAGGCTTTTGGCTGCTCACAGAAACTTGGCCGGAACAATGCCAGTGGCATTGTTCCGGCCTTCGCGGGAATGACGGGTTTTCGGTAGCGGACTACGGTCAAAACCGATACCTCTACATTTAGCACGTCATTCCCGCGAAGGCGGGAACCCAAGTTCGCACCTAACCCGCTGCGCCCTCGGAGCGCAGCGAACCGAAATCAAGCCGCCACCACCTTCGGCTCACAATGATTCTTGAACACCTGCGGCGCCAGCGAGCCCACGAACATGCCGGCAAAGGCCGCGATCAGCCCCGCCAGCTGCCCCGGGAAATGCTCGCCCCAGGTGGTCAGCTGCGGGAAGAACAGCAGCCACACGATAATGCCCGCCCCGATCGACAGGATCGCGCCCTGGGTCGTCGCACGCTTCCAGTACAGCCCCATCACCAGCGGCACGAAGGCGCCCACCAGCGTCACCTGGTAAGCGCTCGACACCAGCTCATAGATCGAGGTGCCTTCCATGGCGATCGCATAGGTCAGCACCACCGCCGCGAACACCACCACGCTGATGCGCATCGCCAGCAGCTGCTGCTTGTCGCTCATGCCCGGGCGCAGGTGCTTGAGGATGTTCTCCACGAAGCTGGTCGACGGCGCCAGCAGGGTGGCGGACGAGGTGCTCTTGATCGCCGACAGCAGCGCGCCGAAGAACAGGATCTGCATCACCAGCGGCATCTTGGTCATGATGAAGGTCGGCAGCAGGCGCTGGTAGTCGTTCTTGGCGATGTCCATGGCCGAGCCGCCCATCACCACCACGGCCGCGGCCACGATGAACATCGGCACGAAGGCGAACAGGATGTAGCTGGCGCCGCCGATCACGGCGCCGGTGCGCGCGGTCGGGGCGTCCTTGGCCGACATCACGCGCTGGAACACGTCCTGCTGCGGGATCGAGCCGAACATCATGGTGATGGCCGCGCCGATGAAGAACACGACGTCGGTGAAGGTGGGCTCGGGCAGCACGCGCCACAGGTCGGCCTGCTGCGCCATCGCCAGCACCTTGTCCGAACCGCCGGCCAGGTCGGCCGCGAAGAAGGCGATGATGCTCATGCCGACGATCAGCACGATCATCTGGATGAAGTCGGTGATCGCCACCGCCAGGAAGCCGCCCACCACCACATAGACCAGCACCGCCAGGGTGCCGATCAGCATGCCGGTGGCCGGCGCCATGGCGCCGTTGGTCAGCACCGAGAACACCAGGCCCAGCGCGGTGATCTGCGCCGCCACCCAGCCCAGGTAGCTCAGGATGATGGCCAGCGAGCAGAAGATCTCGATGCCCTTGCCGTAGCGCTGGCGGTAGTAGTCGCCGATGGTCAGCAGATTGAGCTTGTACAGCTTGGTGGCGAAGAACAGGCCGACCAGGATCAGGCAGGTGCCGGCGCCGAAGGGGTCTTCGATCACGGCGTTCAGGCCGCCCTGGACGAACTTGGCCGGTACGCCCATCACGGTCTCGGCGCCGAACCAGGTGGCGAAGGTAGTGGTGATGACCATCACCAGGGGCAGGCTGCGGCCCGCGACGGCGAAGTCGCTGGTATTCTTGATCCGTGTGCCCGCCCACATCCCGAGCGCGAGTGTACCCAGCAGGTAGAGCACGACAAAAATGATCAAAGTGGTGTTCATGCGGTGTGTGCTCCGAGGGACAAAATATTATCGGGCGGAAAATCCGCGATTATAAAGGCAGAACCTGGCGATTGGATCAACTTTCCCCGGATTTGTCCAAGGGTGTTGCTCTGCAGTTGCGTTTACTGGAAGGGTGAGTGAAATGACAACAACAAGCTGGCCTCAATGGCACGAGAGGGCCGCCGCGCTGAACGCCGACGGCCGCGCCTTCATCGATGGCTGGCGCGTGGATGCGCGCTCTGGCCTGTGCTTCGATTCCCTGTCGCCGGTCGACGGCCGCAAGCTGGCCGAAGTGGCCCGCTGCGACGTGCTCGACGTCGACCTGGCCGTGACGGCGGCGCGCCGCGCCTTCGAGGACCGGCGCTGGGCCGGCAAGGCGCCGGCCGAACGCAAGCGCGTCCTGATCCGCTTCGCCGACCTGATGCTGGCGCACCGCGACGAGCTGGCCCTGCTGGAAACCATGGACATGGGCAAGCCGATCCGCTACAGCCTCAGTGTGGACGTGCAGCTGGCCCAGAACTGCATCCGCTGGTACGGCGAGGCGACCGACAAGATCTACGACCAGGTTGCGCCCACCTCCGAGGACAGCCTGGCCCTGATTCAGCGCGAGCCGGTGGGCGTGGTGGCCGCCGTGATCCCCTGGAATTATCCGATGCTGATGGCGGCCTGGAAGATCGGCCCGGCCCTGGCGGCCGGCAACAGCGTGGTGCTCAAGCCTTCCGAAAAAGCGCCGCTCAGTGCGCTGCGGCTGGCCGAGCTGGCGCTGGAAGCGGGCGTGCCGGCGGGCGTGTTCAACGTGTTGCCCGGCTACGGCGACGAAGCCGGCAAGGCGCTGGCGCTGCACATGGACGTCGATTGCATCGGCTTCACCGGCTCCACCCGCGTGGGCAAGCAGATCCTGCAGATGGCGGGCCAGTCCAACCTGAAGCGCGCCTGGACCGAATTGGGCGGCAAGTCGGCCAACATCGTCTGCGCCGACTGTCCGGACCTGGATGCCGCCGTCGAGAGCGCGATCGGGTCGATCTATTTCAACCAGGGCGAGAGCTGCAACGCGCCTTCGCGCCTGTTCGTCGAGGAATCGATTCGCGAAGCCTTCCTCGACAAGGCGCTCGAGCTGATCCCGCGCCACGCGCCGGGCGATCCGCTCGACGAGGAAACGGTGATGGGGGCCATCGTCGACCAGACCCAGATGAAGACCGTGCTCGGCTACATCGAGGAGGGCAAGGCGGCCGGCGCGCGCCTGCTGGCCGGCGGCGCCGCGGCGCGCCAGGAGAGCGGCGGCCTGTACATCGAGCCGACCCTGTTCGACGGCGTGGACGGATCGATGCGCATTGCGCGCGAGGAGATCTTCGGGCCGGTGCTGTCGGTGCTGTCGTTTACGGACCTGGACGATGCGATCAAGCAGGCCAACAGCACGCCCTACGGCCTGGCGGCGGCCGTGTGGACCCGCGACATGAGCAAGGCAATCCGCACCGCGCGCGCGCTGCGCGCCGGCACGGTGCACGTGAACCAGTACGACAACGACGATATCACGGTGCCTTTCGGCGGCTACAAGCAGTCGGGCAACGGGCGCGACAAGTCGCTGCATGCGTTCGACAAGTACACCGAGCTGAAGACGACCTGGATCCAGGTGTGAACGCAGACCTGCGCCGATGACGGTCTTGAGTTAGCCGAAAACCGTCGCCCCGGCCTTCGCCGGGGTGACGGTTTTAAGGCTAACTAAGCGGCATCAGGAACCGGACTTCTTGCTCATCTGGTCCATGCAGCTCTGCGGCGCCGCGCCGAGCGCGCCCGCCATGGCCTTCTGGCCGCAGCACTTGCAAGGCATCGGCTTGCCATCCGCGCCCATCTTCTCCTTGCAGCAATCCATCCCGGCGTGGCTCTTCATCGCGTCGCTCATGGCGGTGTTCTGCGGCCCCATCTGGGCGCAGCCTGCCAGCAGGCCTGCCGCCACGATGGCGGCCAAGGTGTTTCCGGTGCGTGCGTACTTGAACATGGTCTACTCCTCCTGAAATCACCACCTACTGTAGCAGGGAACACGCTAGATGGACATATCGCGCAAGGTTTTGGAGGCCTCGCGGTTGGCCCCCAGCCGGGTGCCGTCGCGCATCTGGATCTGCAGCTGGGACTGGTCGTCCGGCGTCATCGACTCGACGAAGTCGAGGTTGACCAGCACCGAGCGGTGGATGCGGATGAAGCGCGCGGGATCGAGCTGGGCTTCCAGTTCCGAAATGCCGAGCCGCACCAGGAAGCTCTGGCCACGGGCGGCGATTACCGTGTACTTGGAATCCGACTTCATGTATTCGATGTCGCCCACCGCGAGCGGGAAGATGCGGCCGCGGTCGCGCACCAGGATGCGTTCCACGCGCTTGACCTCGCGCTGGCCGGCCTGGGCCAGCACCTCGCCCAGTTCGCTCGACGAGCGCTCGGGCGTATCGAGCAGGCGCGTCACGGCCGCCTCGAAGCGCGCGCGGGTAAAGGGCTTGAGCAGGTAGTCGACGGCGTTGAGTTCGAAGGCGGTCACGGCGTACTGGTCGTAGGCCGTGGTGAACACGATGCGCGGCAGGTAATCCAGGCGGCGCAGCACTTCCAGCCCGGTCATCTCCGGCATCTGGATGTCCATGAACACCACCTCCGGCCGCAGCTGGTGGATCTGTTCCAGCGCCGAGGCGCCGTCCGCCGCTTCGCCCACCAGGCGCAGGCCGGCGTGGGCGTGGATGGCGTCGCGCAGCACGTCGCGCGCGAGCGGTTCGTCTTCCGCGAAGAATACGGTCTTGATGTTCATGCCAGTCTTTCAGTCGGTTCGAGCGGAATGGAAAACGCGACGGCGAAGCCGGCGCCCGGCGCGGTGTCGATGCGCAGCGCCGACTCCTTGCCGTAGTCGAGCACCAGGCGCTTTTCCACCGTGCGCAGGCCGAGGCCCGCGCTGCGCTGGATCGCGTCCGCCTCGACGCCCGGACCGTCGTCGCGCACGGCAAGGCGCAAGCGGCCCGCCGCTTCGTCGCGCACGGCCTGGATGTGCAGCGTGCCGGGCCGGCTGTGCGGGTTGAACGCGTGCTTGATGCTGTTCTCGACCAGCGGCTGCAGGGACAGCGCCGGCACCTGCTCGCCGCCGGCATCCGGGTCGAGCTGCCATTCCACGTTCAGGCGGCTGCCCAGGCGCAGCGCTTCCAGTTCCAGGTAATCGCGCACGAAGCCGAGTTCCGCATCGAGCGTGACGCGGTCGCTGCCGCTTTTCTCGGTGTCCAGCACGTAGCGCAGCATGTCGGAGAATTGGAATAGCGCGGTTTCCGCCGCACCGGGGTCTTTGCGGGTCAGCGCGATGATCGAATGCAGGGTGTTGAACAGGAAGTGAGGATTGAGCTTGCTGCGCAAGGCGTTGAGCTCCGAGGCGATCAGGAGTTTCTGCGCCTCTTCCATGGCCAGCGCCTGGCGGTGCGCCCGCTCGCCGGCGCGGATCAGCGAAAACACACCGGTCCCGAGCAGGTAGGTCATGCAGTGGTACAGAAGGGGCCAGACATACCAGCTGATCTCCTTGCCGGGCTGGAACATCGCCCAGAACGGCCCTTGCGACAGGAGCGCGAATACCGGCGCGATGAAGGCATGGATGGCCAGCACGGTGGACCGGCGCAGCTTGCGGCGCTCCAGGTAGCCGGTCAGCGGCCACGCCAGCGCCAGGAGCAGCGCGGAAGGGAGCAGGCTGGCCATGGTCAGCGCGGCCCTGGCCGCATCGAATCGTCCCGCCACCACATGATCCAGCTGATCGGCGGCCGACAGGAAGACCGCATACACGAGCCAGACGGCGACATAGATCCGCCACATCAGGCGGTGGCCGGTATCGGACTGTTTTAATGACAATAATTCCATGACAAAAGTATGGCCCAGAATGGAGCGGCCGGGGCCGGTCATGACGCGAAATGCCAGATTCGATACCTGGATTGAGGGAAGCCGCCAGCAGCGCGCAGGGGAGAAGGGCGTGGTGCTATATTGGGCATCCCGAGGCAAGGCCGGAATCAACATGGGCATTGAGATGCGCGAGTTCCTGCGGGAACACAATATTCATGAAGTCGAGTGCGTCATCACGGACATGACGGGCATCGCGCGCGGCAAGATCCTGCCCAAAGACCTGTTTCTCGACGGCGGCAACATGCGCCTGCCCAAGAGCGTGCTGCTGAACACCGTCAACGGCGAGCAGCCCAATAATGCGCCCTACGTGGGCACGACCGACCCCGACATGATCTGCGAGCCCGATCCGAGCACGATCCGGGTGGTGCCCTGGGCGTCCGAGCGGGTCGCCGTGGTCATCCACGACTGCCGCAACTTCGACGGTTCGCTGGTCGAGCTGTCGCCGCGCGCGGTGCTGCGCCGGGTGCTGGGCTTGTACGAGGAGCGCGGCTGGCGGCCGGTGGTGGCGCCGGAGATGGAGTTCTACCTGGTGGCGCGCAACACCAACCCGCACGAGCCCCTGACGCCCCCGATGGGCCGCACCGGCATGGCCGAGACGGGACGCCAGTCCTATTCGATCGACGCGGTGAACGACTTCGATCCTTTCTTCCTGGAGCTGTCAGCCTTCTGCAAGGCGCACGACCTGGGCGTGGAGACCCTGATCCACGAGGCGGGCGCGGGCCAGATGGAAATCAACTTCGCGCACGGCGACGCGCTGGAGCTGGCCGACCGCGTGTTCCTGTTCAAGCGCGCAGTGCGCGAGACGGCCCTGCGGCACGGCATCTTCGCCACCTTCATGGCCAAGCCCATGGAGACGGAACCGGGCAGCGCCATGCACGTGCACCAGAGCGTGGTCGACCTCGCCACCGGACGCAACATCTTCACGCAGGAGGGCGGCGGGCCGAGCCCGCTGTTTTTCAACTATATCGCCGGGCTGGAGCGCTATGTGCCGGATGCGCTGCTGATGTTCGCGCCGCATGTGAATTCCTACCGCCGGCTGTCGCGCTTCCAGTCCGCGCCGACCAATGTGCGCTGGGGCTACGACAACCGCACCTGCGGCATCCGCGTGCCGAATTCCTCGCCCGAGGCCAGGCGCGTGGAGAACCGGGTGCCGGGGGTGGATGTGAATCCCTACCTGGCGATGGCGGCCACGCTCAGCTGCGGGCTGCTGGGGATGATCGAGCAGTTGACGCCGTCGGAGCCGACGCCGGACAGCGCGGAGCAGGTGCATGACGATTTGCCGCGCGACCTGGAGGACGCGATTTTGCGGCTGCGGCAGTGCCCGCAGCTGGCGGGGATGATGGGGGAACTGTTCGTGCAGGCGTATTGCGAGGTGAAGGAGCTGGAGTTTGCGACGTTTAGCAGGGTGATCAGCTCTTGGGAGAGGGAGCATCTGATGTTGCTGGTGTGAGGCCGTCGTGGCTCCGGT
>CBIHLT010000078.1:0-20103 GCA_966210615.1 uncultured Massilia sp. | reverse complement strand
CGCCCACCGCGCCCGCCATCACCGCCAGGCCCGAGAGCAGGGCCACCACCTGGGCCGGCCAGATGTCCTGGTTGTACAGCTCGAACAGGCGGTGGTAGCTGCGCGCGGAGAACATCAGCAGGTCGGACAGCCGGTATGTCCACCATTCGGTCCACCATGCGCTCATGCCAGCCTTTCGACGTCCTGGACGATGCGCTTGCGCAGCGCCTCGTCGGGCAGGCGGCCGGCGCCGGCCAGCAGGTTCTCGCGTACGTGGGCCACGCTGGTGGTGGCGGGAATCGCGCAGCTGACGGCCGGGTGGGCCAGGATGAACTTGAGCAGCGCCTGGGCCCAGCTGGTGCAGCCGATGTCCGCGGCCCAGCCGGGCAGCGGCTTGCCGGCCAGCGCCCGGGTCAGCTCGCCCTGGCGGAACGGCCGGTTGACGATCACGCCGATGCGCCGCTCGCGCGCCAGCGGCAGGATGCGCCGCTCCACCTCGCGGTCGAGCGCGTTGTACGACACCTGCACGAAGTCGATCGGCCGGCCGGCCATGATCTTCTCGATCTCCGCGTGGCGCCGTCCTTCCGAGGTCGTGATGCCCACGTAGCGCAGGCGCCCTTCGCGCTTCATCGCCAGCAGCGCGGGCAGGTGTGCTTCCCAGGCCAGCAGGTTGTGCACCTGGAGCAGGTCGAAGCGCGCCACGCCCCAGCGCCGGCGCGAGGTCTCGATCTGTTCGGGGCCGTCGCCGCCGCCGGTCCACACCTTGTCCGCCGCGAACAGGCGCGCCGGCCTGATCGCCTGCAGCGCTTCGCCGATCACCTCCTGGGCCGAGCCGTACATCGGGGACGAATCGATCATGCGCCCGCCCCCGGCGAAGAAGGCGCGCATCACGGCGCCGCTCCCGGCACGCCCGCGCGGATCGCGGCCGACGTTGAAGGTGATCCAGCTGCCCAGGCCGACGAGCGGCAGCTGTTCGCCGGAAGAAGGAAGGGGTCGGGTGGCGAGAGGGATGGGTGCGGCCTGCAGCCCGGGCAGCGCCAGGCCGGCGGGCAAGGCCAGCAGGGATTCCAGCAGACGGCGGCGGGAGGGCATGCGGGCGCTCCTTTCCAGATGCGGCGCGTAGGATGCCAGCATACCGTGACCGCGCACCGCGCGGCGCTGTCCAGTAACTCATGCATTACGGAAACCATCATGCTGCCCCCGCTGCCGCGCCTGATGGGCGCGCTCTCCTTGTGGATGCTGGCATTGCCGGCGCCGGCCGTCGACTGGCAGGAGCCGGCCGTCATCGCCCACGGCGGCGGCGCCAAGGGGCCCTGGCGCCAGAACGATTCGCGCTACGACTACGTGGACGACGGCACGGCGGCCTGGCTCGGCGAGGGCCTGCTCGGCCTCGCCTGGGTCGACCAGGGCCGCAAGGACGTGCTGTTCCGTACCTATCCCGGCGGCGCAACCGTCAACGTCTCGCGCAACGGCGCCACCTTCTCCTGGCATCCGCGCATCGCCGCCGGCAAAGGCCACGTCTATGTGCTGTGGCAAGAAATTATCTTCTCGGGCGGCTCGCACGGCGGCGAGATCCTGTTCGCCCGCTCGAGCGACCAGGGGCGCGGCTTCGGCGCGCCGCTCAATCTCTCGCGGTCCGTGGGCGGCGACGGCAAGGGGCGCCTCGACCGCGCCACCTGGTCGAACGGCAGCCTCGACCTGGCGGTTGCCGGCGACGGAACCGTGGTCGCGGCCTGGACCGAATTCGACGGGGCGCTGTGGGTCGCCCGCTCGCTGGATGCCGGCGCCAGCTTTTCGCGGCCGGTGCGGATCGCGGGCGACGGGCGCGTTCCGGCGCGCGCTCCCGCGCTCGCCGCCGGCCCCGCGAACCGGGTGGCGCTGGCCTGGACCGTGGGTGAAGACGACGGCGCCGCCATCCGCGTCGCCGTCTCGATGGACGGCGGCGCCTCGTTTGGCACGCCGCTGCTGGCCGGCGCGCCGGGAAGCTTCGCCGATGCGCCGCGCCTGGCCGCGGGCGCGGACGGCGCCTTGCATCTCGTGTACGCGCGCCAGCCGGACCGGAAGCGCGGGCCCGCCCAGGTGATGCATGCGCGCCTCGCGGCGGGCGGCAAGGCCTTCGAGGCGCCGCGCGCCGTCTCGGCGGCCGGCGCCGGCTATCCGGCCCTGGCCATGGATGCGCAGGGAAGGATGGTGGTGTCGTGGGAAGTCTTCCCACAAGCCGGCGGACGTCCCAGCGGGCTGGCCTTCGCGGTCTCGCAGGACGGCGGCGCCAGCTTCGGGCCGCCCCGGCCGGTCCCCGGCAGCGCGCCGGGGACCGGCCGGGGCGGCAACGGCAGCTACCAGGGCCTGCTCGGCAAGAAGCTCGCCGTCGCGCCCGATGGCGGCATCGCCGTCGTCAACAGCAATCTCGTCCCCGGCAAGGGCAGCCGCGTGTGGCTGATGCGGGGACGGCTGCGCTGAGCCTAGTTCGGCGCGGCCGGAGGCGCGAGCGGCGTGGCGCGCACGGCGACGAATTCCCAGTCCTGCCCCACCGGGCGCACCAGGCCGAAGGTGAAGAATTCGCGCGCCACGCGCTTGCCGCCCGCCCCGTCCGGCACTTCGATGAAGACGGCGCTGTCGGTGGCAAGCATGTCGCCGATCGGTTCGATGCGCCTGACCACGGTGCGGTGCGTCATCCCGGCCGGCAGCTTGCCGAAGGAGGCCGTGAAATAGGCCAGGATTTCCTCGCGTCCCTTCAGGCGGATGCCGCCGCCGATGGTCGATGTCGCGTCACGTGCATACATCGCCGCCATGGCGGCGGCGTCGCGCCGGTTCCAGGTGGCGTCGGCCTTGTCCGCCAGCGACTGCAGGGTCCGGGCCAGCTGCGGGGAGGCGGCCGTGGCCGGGGTGTCGGCTGCGGCGTGGACGGACAAGGCGCTTGCGCACAGCAGGGATGCCAGCAACATGTGCATGGTGGAACGGCGTTTCATGGACTCTCCTCGAGGATGAATGGGGACCACAACCCGGCACTATCAGCACCGTCCCGTTGTGGTTAGAATGGCCACTCTACGGACCGGCCCCGCTTTCTTCCAAGCCGTGTTTCGCCAATCAACCGCAGTCATTCGTCAACGCCCCGGCATGCCATTCACGAAGCGCGACATGCATTTGCCTCCGCTGGCCCTGCAGCTGGCGACGGCGCTCGCCCTGGGCGTGTTCTTCGCGGCGCTCGGTCCCTTCGGCACCTATGCCGACCTGACGGTGGGCATGCGCTATGCCTACTGGGTGGGGCTGGTGCTGGCCGGCTACCTCAACATCCTGGTCGCCGCGCACGCGATCGCGGCCTTCGCGCCGCGCCTCGCGGCCGGGTGGGCGCTGGCCTGGATCACGCTCGCTTCCGCGCTGCCCACCACCTTCGTGGTGGCCTGGGTCGAATCGCTGCTGCGGCTGTCGCATCCGGTGGCCCTGTCCGTATTCCCCCGCGTGTACGGCAGCGTGGCCGTGGTCCAGCTGGCGATGCTGCTGTGCCTGACCCGCTTCCGGCCGCCGGCCGAGACCTTGCTGTTGAAGCGGCGCAGACAGGAGGTGCAGGCTGCGCCGGTATCGGAGACGCCGGCGCCGGAGAAGACGTTTTACAAACGGATTCCGTCCCACCTCGGCGGCGAACTGCTCGCCCTGGGCGCGGAAGACCACTACCTGCGCGTGGTGACGCCGCTCGGCTCGGACCTGATCCTGATGCGCCTGTCCGACGCGCTCGCCGAGCTGGGACCGGGCGCCGGCCTGCAGGTGCACCGCAGCTGGTGGGTGGCGAAGGATGCGGTGCGCGAGCTCCGGCGCGACGGCGCGCGCACGGTGCTGGTATTGTGCAATGGCCTCGAGGTGCCGGTCAGCCGCACCTATCTCGCGGCGGTGCGGGCGGCCGGATGGCCGATGCCCGGATCCACCTCACCCCACTCCGCCGAAAGGTCCGTATGAGCCACCTGCTGCGCCTGATGCTGGTCGTGTCCTGCCTCTTCACCATGCACCCGGCCCAGGCGCAGCAGGCAGCGGCGGAACCCGCGATGTCCCGGGCCGACCGCATCCGGATCGCCGAAGCCTTCCGCCTGAAAGCCTGGATCGGCGAGCGCCTCTGGCCGGGCTGGAGCCGCACCCCCTTCCCGGTGCTGCTGGTCACGCAGGACTGGGAGTTCCTGGTCGGTCACCCGGCCCCCGGCGAGGGCTTCCGCAAGCTGGGGCGCGACGCGCTGCTCGGCCAGGAGGTACTGGTGCGCAAGCGCGTCTTCCCGCCCAGCCTGATGGCGACCTTCCCGGCGGTGGGCGGCATGCCCACCGTCGTGATCGGGCAGGCCGAGAACACCGAGCGGCCGCGCTCCACCGCCTGGGTCGTCACCCTGCTGCACGAGCATTTCCACCAGTGGCAATCCGGCTCGCCGGGCTACTTCGACAGCGTCGCCAACCTGGGCCTGGCGCGCGGCGACCAGACGGGGATGTGGATGCTCAACTACCCCTTCCCCTACGCCAAGCCGGCGGTGGCCGGCCAGTTCCGCAAGCTCTCGCTCGCCCTGGCGCGGGCGCTGGAGTCGAGCGAAGGCGGCCTTGAAACGGTCGCGGCGGCACAAACCCGCCTGGCCGCGCTGGTCAGCCCGGACGAATTCCGCTACCTCGATTTCCAGCTCTGGCAGGAAGGCGTGGCCCGCTATACGGAACTGCGCGTGGCCGAACTGGCTGCCTCGGACTACCAGCCCGGCGCGGAGTTTGCCGCCCTGCCCGACTTCACGCCCTATGGCAAACAGGCCGCCCTGCTGCGCACCGCGATGCTGCGCGAACTGAAGGATGTACAGCTGGCCAAGCGCCAGCGCGTGGCGGTCTATGGAATGGGGGCGGGACTGGCGCTGCTGCTGGACCGGGAACAGCCCGAATGGCGCATGCGTTACCTGGAGAATCCGTTCACGCTCAGCAAACCGGTGGAAGCGGCGGCGCCGAGGCAGGTTGGCATGGCCGGCGCCGGCAATCGGTGAAGTCCTGGAGGATCCGTCACCACCGGATGCGGCTGACGAATCAAAGAGGGAGGAAGCTGGAGCGGGTGAAGGGAATCGAACCCTCGTCTTAAGCTTGGGAAGCTCCTGCTCTACCATTGAGCTACACCCGCGTTGCCTGCATTCTACGCGCGTTTGCCGGGATTTGCCAAACCTTCAAGCATGGCCGGCCCGCGTGAATCAAGCGGGCCGGACCCGCGCTCATTCCGGTTGTTCGACCGTATATCCCTTGGCCGCGAGCGCCGCGATCACGCCGTTCGGGTCGATGATGTCCTTGATCTGCAGCAGGGCGAAGGTCGAGGCGTTGGCGGCCAGCGCCTTCTCGGCATTGGCCAGCCACTTCTGGCGCATCTGCCCGCGCATGTTCTTGAACGCCGGATCGGCATCGAAGATCGCGTTGTCGAACACATTGTCGAAGCAGGCTTCCTCGCGCTCGGCGAAGTTCAGCTTGCGGATCTCGTCCACGTTGCCCCGGGCCCAGGCGTTGGCGCGGGTGCTGGCCTCGGCGATCTCGGTCTCGAGGTTGGCCATCGTGCTCGACAGGCAGGCGACGTCCTTGAGCGGAGTCTTCTTGAAGTTCTTCAGGAGGGTGCGCGCATTGTCCATCGGCAGGTCGACGGTGGAAGACGTGTAGGCGAGCTTGTTTTTCTTGACCAGCTCCTGCACGCGCTTGCGCACGGCATCGTCATCCACCAGGCCCGCCTGCTTGCGGGCAACGCGCATCAAGGCCTCGGCCGCGAAGAGCGGACGCTCGCGTTCCGCGTCCTCGTTGTCCGGCATGTACTTGGCCTTGAGCCCGGTCCAGCGTGCATACTGCTCCGCCGGCATCAGGTCACGCAAGGTGGCGCCGTCCGGGTTCTTGCGCACGCCGATCAGGTGCGGCAGCAGGGTGATCCCCTTGAAGAAGCCCGCCTCGGCCTTGGCGCCCATCGGCGCCAGGTATTCCTGCGAGCCGGCGATCGCCGCTTCGACTTCGTGCGCGCGCCATTCCATGTTCCTGGGCAGCGGCGCGTAGGTGCCGAACACCCACAGCACGTGATCGCCCTTCGATACCTTCCACATCCCCGGCCCCGGGCGCTGGGCCACCACGTGGATCTGCTCCGGCGCCGCCTGCGCCTCGGGCGGGGCGGCCGGGACCGAAGCGGCCTCTTGCGGCTGGGAGAAAGACGGCGCCGACCACGCATACAGGCACAGCGAGAGGCACAGCGCCGGAACAGCGAATTTGCTCATGAAGACATCCTGTTGTTGTTAATGTTTGACCAAGCTTACCGCGTTTGCGGCGGTCACCATCAAGCAGTAACAGGATGTTGCAAATCCATTAGCCCAGCATAAGCGGCGCGTCCTTCTCCAGGGCCGCCCGGCCATCCATGCGGAACTCGGCCACCAGGGCCACCAGGGTGGCCGACTGCTGCTGCAGGCTTTCGGCCGCCGCGGCGGCTTCCTCGACCAGGGCGGCGTTCTGCTGGGTCACGCCATCCATCTGGCCGATGGCCTGGTTGACCTGGCCGATGCCGGCGCTCTGCTCGGTGCTGGCGGCGCTGATCTCGGCCACGATGTCGCTCACGCGGCGCACGCTGCTCACCACGTCCTCCATGGTCTGGCCGGCTTCGGCCACCAGCATGGAGCCGGTGTCGACCTTGTCGACCGAATTGCCGATCAGGGCCTTGATTTCCTTGGCCGCGGCCGCGCTGCGCTGGGCCAGGTTGCGCACCTCGGTCGCCACGACCGCGAAGCCGCGCCCCTGCTCGCCGGCGCGCGCCGCTTCCACCGCCGCATTCAGCGCCAGGATGTTGGTCTGGAAGGCGATGCCGTCGATGACGCTGATGATGTCCACCACCTTCTTGGACGACTCGCTGATCGAGGCCATGGTCTCGACCACGCGCGCCACCACCTCGCCGCCGCGCGCGGCGGTCTCGGAAGCGGACAGCGCCAGCTGATTGGCCTGCTGGGCGTTGTCGGCGTTCTGGCGCACGGTGCTGGTCAGCTCTTCCATCGAGGCCGCGGTTTCTTCCAGCGCGCTGGCTTGCTCTTCGGTGCGCGACGACAGGTCGGTGTTGCCCTGGCTGATCTCGTGGGCGGCCATGGACACGCTGTGGGAGCTGGTGCGCACGCGCGTCAGCACCGATTCGATCTTGGCCACGAAGCCGTTGAAGCCGCTGGCGATGGTGGCCAGTTCATCCTTGCCGCGCACCTCGAGGCGCGCGCCCAGGTCGGCGTTGCCGCTGGCCAGGCCGGTCATGGTCTTGCCCAGCACGCGCAGCGGGTGGGTCAGGCGGCGCAGCACCATGCACATGACGACGGCCGCGGCGACCGCGCACACGACCGACACCAGCAGGGCGAAGCCGGTCAATTCGCGCGCCGAGGCGGTGGCCACGCTTTGCGGGAAAGTCAGCGCGATCGCCCACGGCGCGATGTCCGGATGGATGCGCAGCGGCTGCAGCAGGCGCACCATGCCCTTGTCGTCCACGAATTCAAAGGACTTGCCCGCGCGGACCGCGTCGAGCGCGGCGGCCGGCAGGTCGTCGACCTTCTTGCCGACGCGGGCCAGGTCCTTGTGGCTCGCGTACAGGCCGCCGTTCGAGACCAGCGCCAGCGAACCGCCCTCCACCACCTTCATGTCGCCCAGGATGGCGCCGAGCTGGGTGACGTTGAAGTCGGCGCTCGCGACGCCCTTGAACTGGCCGTCGACGAGGACCGGCACGACCATCGACGCCATCAGCACGTCCTTGCCGTTCACCGGATACGAATACGGTTCGGTGAAGAAGACGCGCTTGGTCGCCTTCGGCACGTCGTACCAGTCATTGGCGCCCGGCGTGGCCGGGAAGATGATCGGCTCGACGTTCACGCCGCCCGCGCCGTTGCGCGTGAAGTAGGGCATGTAGCGGCCGCTGTCGTCGTACATCGGCTTCTGGCCGGCGAACTCCTGGTCCTTGCCGTCCAGCGCGTTTGCCTCCATGGTCACGGCGGCGCCGAACAGGTCGTCGGAGCTCAGCAGCGCGGCCTTGGTCATCTCGGCCACCTGGTCGCGCGCCAGCGGCTGGCCGGCGGCCAGGGTCGCGCGCATCGTCGCGCCCATGGTCGCGGGAATGGCCAGGTTGGCGCCGATCCTGCTCTGCATCGCTGCAGCGGCTTCGCGGCTCGACGTGCGCGCCAGGTCCATCGCCGCCTGTTCGGCGCTGCGGCTGCTCTTGACGCCGATGAAGGCCGAGGTGATGCCCAGGCTGAGCACCACGAGCGCGGTGGCGGTCGCGCAGATCCTGGCGGTCAGGGAAAGCGACATGCCGCCGCCGCGCGTCTTCTTCGTTTCGTTCATGATGGGCGCTCCTCAGCTCAGAAGGTTTTGGCGACGCTGACGACCAACGTAGCCTTGGCCGGATTCGAGACCGCCAGCATGCCGTCGGCGCGCGGCACGCCGGTGGTGTAGCGCTCGTACGCGTCGGTCTTGCCCCAGGCGCGGGTCCAGGCGGCGGCCACGGTCCAGCCGCCGTCGAAGCTGCGGGTCACGCCGGCCTTCGCGTCGCGCCAGTTCCAGTAGTCGTTGCCGGCGCCGGCCACGCGGCCATCGCCCGCGTGCAGGTTCAGCACATAGCCGCCGCCGAGGTCGTGGTTCATGCCCACGTCCAGGTAGCCGGTGCCGCGCGCATCGACGATGCCGAAGAAGTCGCGCGTGAACGTGTAGTTGTACTTGGCGTAGAACGACTTCCAGGTGGCGCCGGCCGAGAGCTCGCCGTAGTTGAACTTGGTGTCGGTGGCGCTGATCGCTGCGCCGGGATACAGGTAGTAATAGGCCATCAGGCTATAACCGAAGGCGCCGGCCGTGCCGCTGTAGCCGCCGTACAGGTCCCATTCGACCTTGCCGCCCTCGACGAAGCGGTCGCTGATGGTCGAGGCCCAAGTGCCGGCGGACCAGCCATCCGGGCGCGCGTAGTCGACACCGACTTGCAGCGCGGGACGGCCCCAGGTCTGGCGGATGCCGCGCGAGACGTATTGCGAGGCGACGGTCACGGTAGTGGTGATCGGCAGCGCGCTGTCGGTGGTGGCTGCGGCAACCGGCGTCGTGGGAACGGCGTTGTCGGCGTGGACCGCCGGGATGGCCATCATGGTCAGAGTCAGTGCCGGCAGGAGGCGGAAGAAGGCGGTTTTCATCGTGGTCTCGTCAGGTCGTTGTACGGCATGGAGTGGCATGGCGCGTCGTCTTTACACGGCGGCGCGCACGAAAATAAATAATGCCGTACGGAAATTCTATGAGCCTGATGAGAGTTTTCGAGAGAATTTAGACATTACGCTAACTACTTTTTGATGAGCTTGCGTCATCGACGCAACAGATGAGCAGAAAGCGTTAAAAGACTGCAAATAAGCGCAGTTACAGCAGAACGGTCGTGCTGGGAAAGCGGCACGACCGTGCTGTGGGTTGGCGGATGGGGCGAACGCTTACTGGGGCGCTTCCGGAACGTCGGGACGGTCCCGTAATTCCTGGGCCAGGCGCAGGCCCTTGACCATCACGGAAAACGCTTCCTGCCTGGACGCTTCGTCCGGCACGCGCAGCACGTAGGAGGGGTGGTAGATGGTCACGACCCAGCTGTCGCCGTGGCGCACCGGCCGGCCCAGCTTGTCCTTGAGGGTGACGTTTTTCTCCTGCATCACCGACTTGAGAGCGGTCGCGCCCATGGCCACGATCACCTTGGGCTTGCAGGCCGCCAGTTCCTTCTCGAGCCAGTAATGGCAGGCCTCGATCTCGCGCTGCACCGGCGTCTTGTGCAGGCGGCGCTTGCCGCGCGGTTCCCATTTGAAGTGCTTGACGGCGTTGGTGAGGTAGACGCTCTTGCGGTCCAGCCCGGCCTGCTCGAATACCTGGTCGAGCAGCTTGCCGGCCGGTCCCACGAAGGGCGCGCCGGCCAGGTCTTCCTGGTCGCCCGGCTGCTCGCCCACGATCATGATCGGAGCGCGCTTCGGCCCCGCCCCGCCGACCGCCTGGGTGGCGTGCTGCCACAGCTCGCAGCGGCGGCATTCGTCCAGCTTCGAGGGCTGCTGGCGTTCGGGCTGGGCGTCCTCGGGCGCGATCGGGATGGTGGCGCCGCTGCGCCGGCCCACCGCCTGCACCTGGCCGATGCGGCGCGCGCCCAGGCCGGCCTGGCTGACCAGGGACGGCACCAGCGCGCCTTCCGGCAAGTTCTTCCAGAAACGCGAGGGGATGTGGCTCTGCATGACCGAGGTATTCAGGCGCGCGGGATTGAAGATGCTGCGGTAGTAGGTGAGCCAGAGCGCCTCGCCGCCGTCGTCCAGGTCCGCCGCACTCGACATCAGTGGGCCGCAGTTATGCAAGGTCTTCCCGTCCCACAGCACGCTGGCGTCCGGGGTCGCGATCATCCAGCTTACCTTGCCCATGCGGCTGACGAAGTGCTCGGCGACCTGGGGCAGCACGTCGTGGCGCGGCTCGAACCAGGCCACGAAGCGCGGCGCGCCGGCCTCGATGGGACGCTCGCGGAAACGGATATAGGCGTGCATGTCGTGCTCCTCGCGGCGCACCGACTTGACCATGGCGTGCAGGCGCGCGCCGTCCGGGTCGGCGGGCGACTGCACGTCGTGCTCGCCCTGCTGCCAGCGCCACAGCACCCGGTACAGGAACGACCAGGGGAATAGCGAGCGGTCGGCCTCGCGGTAGCAGGCGGCGGCCTGCAGCATCTCCAGCAGCGAGCGCGGCACCTGCGGTGCGGTTTGTTGTTCCTGCAACTGGATAGGCACATTATGCGGGGGCGTTCCAGGCGCCGGCGCACCCGAGAACAGGTCGCCCCCAGGCGCACCCCAGGTGACGGCTTCCGGCGGCACGCCGGCACGCAACAGCCCGCGCGCCGCCTCGCGCCACTGGGCAAACGTGCTCACCTCCAGGGCCCGGCCCTGCAGGACAGCCTGCGCGGCGGCGGAGGCTGGGACGTTCATGCCGCCTGCAACTCCGGCCAGAGGTTCATCTGCTGCGTCATCGGCTGGTGATCGGCCAGGTGGCGCCGCAGGATGCTGGAATCCGCCGCGCCATGCGCCGGCTTGTAGTCGGCGGTGACGACGAAAGGCGCCAGCTTCTTGAGGCTGCAGCGCAGGCGCGACAGGTCTTCCCAGCGGATGCGGCGCAGGCGGCGCAGCTCGACCAGGCGCTTGGCGTTGCGCAGGCCGATGCCGGGCACGCGCGCGATCATGCCGGCGTCGGCGCGGTTCAGGTCCATCGGGAAGTGCTCGCGGTTGGACAGCGCCCAGGCCAGCTTGGGATCGACGTCGAGCGCCAGGTTGCCGCTGGTCGGCATCAGTTCGCCGGCGGTGAAGCCGTAGCCGCGCAGCAGGAAGTCGGCCTGGTAGAGGCGGTGCTCGCGCAGCAGCGGCGGCGGCGCGGCCGGCACGCTTTTCGGGCTTTGCGGGATGGGGCTGAAGGCCGAATAGTAGACCCGCTTGAGCTTGTAGCTGCCGTAGAGCGTTTGCGCCGTGTTGAGGATGGTGTGGTCGTCGCTGGCGTCGGCGCCGACGATCATTTGCGTGCTCTGGCCGGCCGGGGCGAAGTTCGGGGCCTTGGGTTCCTCGGCTTTTTCGTCGAGCTTGCGGCGGATCGAGCCCATCGCCAGCTTGATCGTGTGCACGTTCTTTTCCGGCGCCAGGCGGGTCACGCTGTCGTGGGTGGGCAGCTCGATATTCACCGACAGGCGGTCGGCCCAGCGGCCCGCTTCCTCGATCAGGGCGGGGTCGGCGTCGGGAATGGTCTTGAGGTGGATGTAGCCGCGGAACTGGTGCACCTCGCGCAACAGGCGCGCGACCGCGACCAGCTGTTCCATCGTGTAGTCCGCCGAGCGGATGATGCCCGAGCTCAGGAACAGGCCGTCGATATAGTTGCGCAGGTAAAAATCCTGGGTCAGCTTGACCACTTCCTCGACCGCGAAACGGGCGCGCGGCACGTTGGAGCTGCGGCGGTTGATGCAGTACTGGCAGTCGTAGATGCAGAAGTTCGTCAGCAGGATCTTGAGCAGGGACACGCAGCGGCCGTCGGGCGTGTAGCTGTGGCAGATGCCCATGCCGTTGGTGGCGCCCAGGCCGTCCTTGCCTTCCGAACCGCGCTTGGGCGCGCCGCTGCTGGCGCAGGATGCGTCGTATTTGGCGGCGTCGGCCAGGATTTCGAGCTTGTCGGTGAGTTCCATCGCGCTGGCTTGACTGTATGGGCATACAGTATAACGCAGCGGGGTCTCGTGTTCGGCGTGGGGGTGGGGTTTTAGTGGTTCAAATGCGGGACATCAAAGGTGCTGCGCGCGCTGCGTGAATGCGTGGAAACTCGGGTCCCCGCCTCCGCGGGGATGACGGTTTTACAGCTGGCGATCAAAGCTTACGCAAGCTTCTGGCCACCATCGTTCGAACGTCATCCCCGCGAAGGCGGGGGTCCAAGTTCAATAGCAAACCACCAAGGTGTCAGACCAGCCGCTGCGCCTGCGCCAGCAACTGCGGCTCCATGCGCCCCGCAATCTTCTTGAGATAGCTCCCCGCCAGCGCCACGCCCGCGCTTCCCGCCCGGTGCAGCCACGCATACGCCTCCACCAGGTCGCGCTGCGCTCCCTGCCCCGCCGCGTACATCACGCCCAGGTTGTACTGCGCCCTTGCATGCCCCTGGCGCGCCGCGCACAGGTACCAGAAATGCGCCGCCTCGTAGTCGCGCTCCACGCCCTTGCCGCAGTCGTAGTGCAGCCCCAGCTCGAACTGGGCCAGCGCGTGCCCCTGGTCGGCCGCCTTGTGGAACCAGTCCGCCGCCTCGCGCGGATCGCTTTCCTCCAGCCGGTCGAGCAAGGCGCCCACCATGTACTGCGCCGGTGCGTAATCCTGCGCGGCGGCGCGCCGGTACCAGGCCAGCGCCTGCGCGCTGTCCTGCGGTACGCCGACCCCGCCCTCGAAACGCAGGCCAAGGTCGAACTGGGCGCGCAGATGGCCCTGCTCGGCCGCCTTGCGGTACCAGGCGGCCGCCTGCTCCAGGTCCTGCGCGATGCCGTTGCCGCTGTCGTACAGCTGCCCGAGGTGATACTGGGCCGACGGCAGGCCCTGGTCCGCCGCCTGGCGGTACCAGTGCAGCGCCTGGGCCGGATCGCGCTCGACGCCCTGGCCGTGCTCGTAGCGCATGCCCAGGTTGTCCTGGGCGCCCGCATGGCCCTGTTCCGCCGCGCGCAGGTACCAGCCCAGGGCCAGCTGCTCGTTGCGCGGCACGCCGTGGCCGCTGTCGTAGATCAGGGCGAGATTGAACTGCGAGCTGGCGTGTCCCTGTTCGCCCGCGCGGCCGTACCACAGGATCGCCTGCTCGCTGTCCTGCGGCAGGTCCTGCCCCTTGTCGTAGCGCAGGCCGAGGTTGAACTGGGCCGGCGCATAGCCCTGGTCGGCAGCCTTGCGCAGCCAGTCCAGCGCCGCGCGCACGCCGGTGTCGGGACGCAGCGCCAGGTTGAACTGCGAGCGCGCATAGCCTTGCTCGGCGGCGCGCCGGTACCAGTCGAGGGCCGCGTCGAGGTCTTGCGGCACGCCCTTGCCGGTCTCGTACATCATGCCCAGGTTGTGCTGCGCGCCCGGCTCGCCCTGCTCGGCGGCCTGGCTGAACCAGTGCAGCGCCTGCTGCACGTCGTTCGGCACGCCCTGTCCTTTCGCATACAGCCAGCCCAGGTTGTACTGCGCCGGCGCATAGCCCTGCTCGGCCGCCCGGCGGTACCAGTAGGCGGCCTGGCCGAAGTCCTGCTCCACGCCCTGGCCCTTCTGGTACATCACGCCGAGGTTGTACTGGGCCTGCTCCAGGCCCGAGGACGCGGCCATGCGGTACCAGGCCACCGCCAGCTCGTAGTTGCGCGCCACGCCCTGGCCGTTGACGTACATGAAGCCCAGCGTGTGCTGGGCCTGGGCCACGCCGCGCTCGGCCAGCCCTTTCACGCGCAGGAATTCGGCCGTGTGGCGCTCCTGCGCGTCGCTGGGATGACTGGGAATGTCGAGCATGGCCGCTTACGCCTGGACGGCGCGCAGTGTATGGCTCGACTGCTGCCCCGACTGCGCGCGCAGCGCGCCGATGAAGTCCTGCAGCGGGATCGGACGGTAGTAGAGGTAGCCCTGCATGGTCAGGCAGCCGTTGGAGCGCAGGTAGCGCGCCTGTTCCTCGGTTTCCACGCCTTCCGCGATCAGGTTCAGGCCCAGGCCGCGCGCGATCGAGATGATCGCCAGGATGACCGGGTAGTGCCCGTTCTCCTCGTGGATCTCCTTCACGAAGGACTGGTCGATCTTGACGGTGTGGATCGGGAAGCGGTGCAGGTAGGACAGCGACGAATAGCCGGTGCCGAAGTCGTCGATCGCGACCGACACGCCCAGCTGGCACAGCTTGTTGAGCTGCTCGATCGCATACTGCGGGTTGCGGATGCAGATGTTCTCGGTGATCTCGACTTCGATCTGGCCGGGAGCGATCCCGTAGCGCACCAGCGCGCCGCGCATCTTCTCGAAGAAGTCGCCGCGGTCCAGGTATTGCGGCGACAGGTTGAGCGACAGGCGCACGTTGCCGCCGCCGACCGCCTTCCACTGCAGCATGTCGCGGCACAGGGCGCCGATCATCCAGTCCGAGATCGGCAGCATCAGGCCGTTCTCTTCGGCGAAAGGCAGGAACTCGCCGGCCGACAGCAGGCCGCGGGTCGGATGGTTCCAGCGCATCAGCGCCTCGGCGCCGACGATGCGGCCGGTAATCGCGTCGATCTGCGGCTGGTAGTACATCTCCAGCTCGTCCTGCTCCAGCGCGCGGCGCAACGCCTGCTCCAGCGCGATCTTCTGGTGCGACACGTCGAGCATCGAGGTGTGGTAGAAGCTGTGGCCGTTCTTGCCCAGCGCCTTGACCTGGTACATCGCGATGTCGGCATGGCGCAGCAGCTCGTCGATCGATTCGCCGTCGCTCGGATAGATCGCGATGCCGATCGAGGCCGAGATGTGCACCTCGTGGCCGTCCAGGTCGAAGGGCTCCTGCAGGGTTTCGAGGAACTTGTCGGCGATGACGCGGGCGTCGTCGCGGTCGCGCAGCTCGGGCAGCACGATGGTGAATTCGTCGCCGCCCTGGCGCGCCAGGGTGTCGCCCTTGCGCAGGCAACCCTTGAGGCGGCGCGCGGCCTGCTGCAGCAGCTCGTCGCCCTTGACGTGGCCGAGCGTGTCGTTGACCAGCTTGAAGCGGTCCAGGTCGATGAACATCACCGCGAGCTCGGTCTGCTTGCGCTTGGCCTGGATCACGGCCAGGCCGAGGCGGTCCTTGAACAGGATGCGGTTCGGCAGGTCGGTCAGGATGTCGTGGTAGGCCTGGTAGGAGATGACTTCCTCGGCGCGCTTGCGGTCGGTGATGTCGCGCGCCACGCCGTAGGTGCCGAAGAATTCGAGCTTCTTCACTTCCTGGTCGGGCACGTGCATGCCGATCGCGTTGAGCGAGATCGTCATCAGGGTATTGTTGAAGGTGCGGTCGTGGCCATTGCCGCCGCGGCACTTCAGGCGCAGCTCGACGTTGCGCGAGGCGCGTTCGTCGACGCGGCGCTCGTTGAACACGTAGCGCGCGCGCTCCAGGTCTTCCTCGTGCACCAGGATCGAATAATGCTGGCCCAGCAGCTCCTCGCGGGTGTAGCCGAGCAGCTGGTAGGCGCGGTCGTTGACGAAGGTGAAGCGGCCTTCGTGGTTGAGCGTGTAGATGATGTCCGGCGACGAATCCACCAGGTAGCGGTACATCTTCTCGGACGCCTCGAGCTGGTGCGTGATGCGCTCGTTGTCGGCCGCCAGGCGGCGCTGCTGCAGCGCGTTGGCGACCGTGGTCAGGAGTTCTTCGCGGCTGTAGGGCTTGCGCAGGTAGTCGTAGGCGCCGCGCTTGAGGGCGCCGATCGCCGCGTCGATGCCGACTTCGCCGCTCATCACGATCACGTGGGCGTCGATGCCCTTCTCGTTGATGAAGTCCATGATGTCGTGGCCGCCGATATCGGGCAGGCGCAGGTCGAGCAGGACCAGGTCGAAGCGCTGGCGCGACAGCTGGGCCAGCGCTTCGCTGCCCGAGGAGGCGGTGGCCAGGCGGTAGCCTCGGCCTTGCAGCAGCTCGTACAGGGAAGACAGCAGGCGGGGTTCGTCATCGACCAGCAGCAGGCGCGGCAGGCTGTCGGTCTCCAGGGTATCCGAAATCGGGGCGGGTTCGCCGGAATGCATGGTGGCGGGTTTCGCGTTCATGTGGGTTAGACAGAGCCCAGCGCGCGCGCCGGCAAGGCAACCGCCGTGCCGGCGCCGGACCACGCCGGCAGGAGGATTTCGAAAGCAGTGCCGGTGCGGCCGCTGCGGCAGGCGATATGGCCGCCCAGTTTCTTGACCAGGCTGTGCACGATCGACAGGCCCAGGCCATGGTGGGCGCCGTCCTTGGTGCTCTTCACCGGCGAGAACAGGTTGGCCAGCACTTCGCGCGACAGGCCCGGTCCGTTGTCGCTGACCACCAGCTCCAGGTAGAGCTGGCGCTCGCGGTTGACGTGGCCGCGGTTCAGGATCTCGATGCGCCCGCCCGCGCCGCTCAGGGCCTCGACGGCGTTCTTGACCAGGTTGACCAGGATCTGTTTCAGCACATCGGCGTCGCCTTCGATGCGCTTGGCCTCGTCGTGCATGTGGGCGTTGATCTCGACCGAGGCCGGCACGAAGCCGCTGGAGCGGAACAGGCGCAGCACGTCGTCGACCACCTTGCTCACGTCGGTCGGGCGCGGGCCGGCGTCGAGCGGCTTGAGCTCGGCCAGGCTGCCGACCAGCTGGCCGACGCGGTCGATCTCTTCGTTCAGGATCGACAGCTCGCCGCCCACCGGCTCCTGGCGCGCCAGTTTGCTGTCCAGGACGCTCAGGTAGTTCTTGATGATCGACAGCGGGTTGTTCACCTCGTGCACCACGCGGCGCGAGGCTTCGCGGTATTCCTCGGCCACGCTGGCCAGCTGGCGGCGCGCGTGGCCGCGTTCGGACAGCAGGTTCTCGAGGGCGGTCGCGGCCTGGGCGCCGAAGGCTTGCATGAAGCGCTCGCGGCGCTGGCACAGCGGCAGCTGCCAGGCGCTGACGCCGCCGATCAGGATGCCCAGGCAGCGCGCGCCGGCCACCAGCGGCACGCACACCAGGCTGTCGGTGCCGAGCATGCGCAGCAGCTGCTCCTCGGCCATGCCGATCGGCTGGCGCTCGCGCTGCACGAAGGCCGGACGGCGCTCGAGGGCGCTCTTGGCCACCGGGCCGCCCTTGGCGAGCGGCACGGCGAACTCGGCGATGCGCTGGCTGCCCGCGGTCGGCGCGCCCACCAGGGCGTGGCCGGTCGGGTTTTCCAGCAGGACCACGGCGTTCTCGAAATCGAACAGGATGCGCGCGGTGCGCGTCATCGCTTCCAGCAGGCCGGATTCGCCCTGCTGGCGCGCCAGGGTCTGGCCGACTTCGGACACCAGCACCATGTTGCGCACTTCCTCGGACAGGCGCTGCTGCACCGGATCGACGGGCGGCGGCGCGAAGGCCGGCGGGGCCGGAATGTCGTCGGCGCCGGCCAGGTCGATGCCGAGGTGGGCGGCGGCCTTGTCGACCTGGCGCGCCGCGCCTTCCAGCAGTTGCAGGGCCTGGCCTGCGTCCAGGTTGCACAGCGCGGCGGCTTCGGCCACGGCGGCCTGGTCGTCGGCGTGGCTGACCAGCACGTGGGCCAGGCGCACGGCGCGGATCAGGGGGTGGGCCGATTCCAGGCGGTCGCTCGGCTCGTGGTGATAGAGCACGGCGTCGGCCAGGAAGGAATCCAGCTGCCAGCGTTCGATCAGCCAGGCGCCCGCTTCGGCATGGGTGATCTGCAGGGTGCGCTGCTCGACGGCGCACAGGTCCTCGTCGTCGCGCGCGGTGAAGTTGAAACCGTATTCCTTGGGCGCGGTGGCCAGCAGGGCCAGGCGGCCGACGTTGTGCAGCAGGCCGGCCAGGTAGGCTTCCTCGTGGTGCGGGTAGTCGAGCGCCCGCGCGGCCTCGCGCGCCAGCACCGCGGCGCTCAGGGAATTCTTCCAGAACGCGCGCAGGTCGATGCTGCCCGAATGCGGGAAGCTGTTGAAAGTCTGGAAGACGGAATCGCTGATGACCAGGGTCTTGATCATGTCCGTGCCGAGCGAGACCAGCGACTGCTCGAGGTTCACGGTGCGGCCGTTGCGGTGATAGGCCGAGCTGTTGGCGACCGCCAGCAGCTTGCCGGTCATGCCCGCATCCTTCGAAATGAGGGCGGCGAGCTCCGGCATCCCCAGGTCATCCGCCTGGAGGTGCTCGATCAGCTTGACGAGGATCTGCGGCATCGCCGGCAGACGGGCAATCAGCAAACGATTGCGGATATCCTGGTCTGATTGGTGCATGTTGTCAAACACGGCCGCCACTTGTCGAAGGTTGGGAAGTGGCGGCCCGTCGCTCGCAAGCGGGTTGCCACAAGTTCTATCTTTTTATCCAGTGAACAGGCGGGGTTTTGGCCCGTTATTCTGGATGCAAGAAACTTATCTTAGCATATATACATTTCTGATCAGGAACAATAGTTTCGGGAAAAACTGTTGCCGATTGGTCGTTCCGATAGTAACGAAGCAACACAAATTGTTCACAGTCTTGAAATATTATTACGATTTGTGTGCATATACGAAATATTGTTCCACTTGCAATCTAAAAGTGTTGCGGAAATGAAAAAGACCGGGAAAACCCGGCCTTGGTCGTTTTTTATTCAGATTTCTCCGCGCAAGCGCCGCCGCCGGTAGCGCCGCGCCGTCACCCAGAAGGCGAGCGAGAGCAGCGCGAAGCCGGCCTGGCCCAGGGCCAGGGCCAGCACCGAATGCGACAGCAGTGGCGAGACCACGCCGGCCACGATGGCGCCCAGCAGGGTCGACACGAAGGACTGGCAGGAAGCCACGGTGCCGCGGATGTGCGGGAACAGGTCGAGCGCCAGCAGGGTGGCGCCGGGCGCGATGATCGAGCTGCCGAAGGTGAAGAAGAACATCGGCGCCACGGTCCACGGCAGCGAAGGCGGCAGGAAGGCGTGGTAGGCGACATTGAACACCACCGCGCCCAGCATGAAGAAGAAGCCCATGCGGATCTGGCGCGCGAAGTCCATCTTGCCCGCCAGCCGGTTGGCGGCCAGCGCGCCCAGGAAGATCCCGCTCACGGTCGGCACGAACAGCCAGGCGAACTGCGAAGGGCCCAGGCCCAGGTGTTCGGGCAGCAGCACCGGCGCCGCCGAGATGTAGAGGAACAGGCCGGCGAAGTTCAGCGCCGTCACGCCCGCCTTCATGTGGAACAGGAAGGACGAGAAGATCGCGCCATAGCTCTCGGCCAGGAAGCGCGGATTGAAGGGCTGGCGCTTCTCCAGCGGCATGGTTTCAGGCAGGTGCTTCCAACAGAACCAGCCGAGCACGATCGTGTAGACGCACAGCGCCAGGAAGATTGCGCGCCAGTCGAAGAACAGCACGATCCAGCCGCCCAGCACCGGCGCGATGGCCGGCGCGATCGAGAAGATCATGGTCACCATCGACAGCAGGCGCGCGGCGGCCGCGTCGGAATACAGGTCGCGGATGATGGCGCGCCCGACCACCACGCCCGCCCCTGCCGACACGCCCTGCATGATGCGGAACACCCACAGGTAATGCACGGAGGACGCGGCGGCGCAGCCGAAGGTGCCGATGCCGAACACCACCAGCGCCACCAGGATCACGTTGCGGCGCCCGAAGGCGTCGGACAGCGCGCCATGCCAGAGCACCATGCCGGCGAAGGCCAGCATGTAGGCGGTCAGGGTTTGCTGGACTTCGATCGAGGTGGCATTGAGTTCCGCGCGGATCTGCGGGAAGGCCGGCAGGTAGGCGTCGATCGAGAACGGCCCCAGCATCGACAGGGCCGCCAGCAGGGTGGCAAGGCCGCCCGCCGTGAGCATCGCGATCTTGTGCGGCTTGGGTAGCGGGACCGGTGTGACGGGGTCCTTGGGAAGATCGGATGGCTCGGTGGGCGGCAGCATGCGTTAGTCCTGCTTTGGTTTGGCGGGTATGGCTTCCTCGCGGCGGTTGAAGCCGGCGACCATGTCGAAGCGGAACAAGCGGCACTCGAGTGCGCCGTTGAA
>CBIHLT010000077.1:0-20357 GCA_966210615.1 uncultured Massilia sp. | reverse complement strand
GACATGTTCACCAAGCTGCTGGTGGCGCAGATCCGCAACCAGGACCCGCTGGCCCCGTCCGATCCGAGCCAGTTCGTCAACCAGCTGTCCCAGTTGTCCCAGACCGAGGCCCTGCAGAACCTGGCCCAGACCACCAGCGCCAGCGCCAGCATGCTGCAAAGCCTGCAGACCCTGGCCATGGGCGGCCAGGTCGGCTCCGAGGTCTCGGTCCAGGCCAGCCGCGTGCGCCTGGGCGAAGACAAGATTTCAGGCGCCATCCAGCTCGGCGGCATCAGCAGCCTGAGCCACGTCGTCCTGACCGGCGTGGACGGCCAGCAGCACCGCATCGAACTGCCGGCCCACGGCAGCGGCGCACAAGCCTTCACCATCGACCCCGTCGCGCTGGGCCTGGCGCCGGGGAACTACAGCATTTCGGCGCAAGCCTCGGACGGCACCAAGCCGGCCGTGGAAATCTCCGGCCGCCTGGACAGCGTGCGCATGTCCGCCGGCGGCATCCTGCTGCAGGTCGCCGGCATCGGCGACGTCGACCCCGCAATGATCACTGGTTTCAAAGGCAAGCCGTCTGCCCAGGTGGCGGCAAATTCCGGCAACTGAGCCGCAACTAAGCAGACAAAGACAAAGGATTCCCCATGAGCTTCAATATCGCCCTCTCCGGCATCCAGGCCATCAACGAGCAGCTGGAAGCGGTCTCCAACAACATCGCCAACGCCGGCACCTATGGCTTCAAGGCCAGCCGCGCCAACTTCTCGTCGGTCTATGCCGGCGAGCAGGCGAACGGCGTCCAGGTGTCCTCGCTGACCCAGAACATCGGCCAGAACGGCAGCCTGCAGACCACCGGCCGCGGCATGGACGCCGCCATCCAGGGCCGCGGCTTCTTCACCACCCGCGACGCCCAGGGCGTGATGAACTACACCCGCGTGGGCATCTTCTCGGCCGACAAGGAAGGCTTCCTGGTCGACGCCACCGGCAAGAAGGTCCAGGGCTACGGCAAGACCGTCGGCGGCGTGCTCGGCACCATGGGCGACGTCCAGATCCCGACCGGCCAGATCCCGGCCGTGGCCAGCACCGAAGTGTCCTACGTCGGCAACCTGTCGGCCGATTGGCAAGCGCCGACCGTGACCCCGTTCGACGCGACCAACCCGGCCAGCTACAACATGGTCAAGCAGTCGGTGGTCTTCGACTCGCTCGGCACCCAGCACACCGTGTCGCAGTACTTCGTCAAGGCGGCCGCGCCGGCCAACACCGTGAACGTGCACTACGCCTTCGACGGCGGCGCCCCGACCGGCACCACCAAGGCCCTGACCTTCAGCGCCGCCGGCCAGCTGCCGGCAGGCACCACCCAGGCCCTGACCCTGACCCCGACCAACGGCGCCAACCCGATCGCCTTCGACATCGAATACGACGGCACCACCATGTTCGCCGGCGAAGCGACCACCACCACCAACCGCAGCGACGGCTATGCCTCGGGCGGCTTCGTGGGCGTGGAACTGGCCGAAGACGGCTCCATCGTCGCCAAGTACAGCAACGAACAGCAGCAGGTGGTCGGCACCCTGGCGATCGCCACCTTCCCGGACGAAGGCGCGCTGGCCTCGGTCAGCGACACCGCCTGGGTCGCCAACGCGGGTTCCGGCGCGCCGCTGTACAGCACCCCGGGCGTGGGCCTGGCCGGCAAGCTGTCCAAGGGCACCCTGGAAGGCTCGAACGTCGACATCACCTCGGAACTGGTGGGCCTGATGACTTCGCAGCGTAACTACCAGGCGAACTCGAAGGTCATCACCGCCGAGAACCAGATGATGCAAGCCCTGATGCAGGCACTGTAATTCATGGACAAGCTGATCTTCACTGCCGTCAGCGGCGCCGAGCGCACCATGCGCGCCCAGCAGGTGCGCGCCAACAACCTCGCCAACGCCGACACGCCTGGCTTCCGCGCCAACATCGAGCTGGCCTCGCAGCTGGGCCTGAAAGGCGTCGGCTACGACGACGTGCACCTGTCCACGATGGAAGCGGACGCCGTCTCGACCCGCGCCGGCGCGGTGCGCGAGACCGGCCGCCCGCTCGACGTGGCGATCAACGGCAACGGCTACCTTGCCGTGCAGTGGGGCGACGGCGAAGCCTATACCCGCGCCGGCGCGATCGACATCGACGCCAACGGCGCGCTGTCGGTGCAGGGCCGTCCGCTGCTGGGCGAAGGCGGCCAGATCACCCTGCCGCCGCACACCGCGGTCGACATCGCCGTCGACGGCACGATTTCGGTGATGCCGGAAGGCGGCACCCTGATGCAGGTGGTGGACCGCCTGCGCCTGGTGAGCGCCGAAGGCGCCGAACTGACCAAGAACGAGGCGGGCCTGATCGTCTCGCGCGGCGGCGATCCGCTGCCGGCCGACCCCAATGTCTCGGTGCGCGGCCGCGCGCTGGAAGGCAGCAACGTGTCGGCGATCGAAGAGATGGTGGCGGTGATGAGCCTGAACCGCTCTTTCGAAATGCAGATGAAGCTGTTCAAGGCCAGCGACAGCATGAACGAAGCGGGCAACCGCCTCATCGGCGGCTAAGCCCGCCCTACTGACACCTAAGGGAACAAACATGAATCCAGCAATGTGGATCAGCAAGACCGGCGTGCAGGCGCAAGACGCCAAGCTGCAGGCGATCGCCAACAACCTGGCGAACGTCAACACCGTCGGCTTCAAGCGCGACCGCGTCGTGTTCGAAGACCTGTTCTACCAGGTCGACTCGCAGCCGGGCGCCCAGAGCGCCGACAACACCGTGTCGAACGGCGTGCAGCTCGGTAACGGCACGCGCGTGGTCGGCACCCAGAAGGTGTTCACCAACGGTAACCTGCAGACCACCAGCCAGCCGCTGGACGTCGCCATTTCCGGCGCCGGCTTCCTGCAGGTGCGCCGTCCGAACGGCGAGCCGGGCTACACCCGCGCCGGCCAGCTGCAGGTCGACCCGAACGGCACCCTGACCAACGCCCAGGGCCTGCCCCTGGTGCCGCAGATCACCGTGCCGGCCAACGCCACCGCCATCACCATCGGCGAAAACGGCATGGTCTCGGCCACCATCCCGGGCCAGGCCGCGCCGACCGAACTCGGCCAGCTGACCCTGACCTCCTTCATCAACCCGGCCGGCCTGCTGGCCCTGGGCGACAACCTGTTCCAGGAAACCGCGGCCAGCGGCACCCCGAACGAAGGCCGTCCGGGCGACGCCGCCTTCGGCAAGCTCAAGCAGGGCGCGCTGGAAGGTTCGAACGTCCAGGTGGTCGAAGAGATGGTCGACATGATCGCCGCCCAGCGCACCTACGAGATGAACACCAAGGTACTGTCGGCGGCCGACAACATGCTGCAATACCTCGCACAGACTGCACGCTAAATGAAGCAAATGACTGCGGCGCGGGTTGCATCCCTGCTTGCCCTCCTCCTGCTCGCCGGCTGCGCTTCGCGCGCGCCGGTCGCATCGACGACGAACGACGACGACCTGGTGCCGATGCAGCGCATGGCGTCGCGTGGCGGCGTGTCCGGTGGCGTGTTCACGGGTGATGCCGTGCCGCTGACCTCGGACAGCCGCGCCTACCGCGTGGGCGACGCGGTCACTGTGATCTTGCAGGAAACCACCCAGGCGAGCAAGCGCGCCGGGACCAGCTTCTCGAAAGGCTCCTCGGTCGGCGTGAGCCCGATCGGCGCCCTCGGCAAGACCTTCGGCAAGACCGGCATCGACATCGCCGCCGACCGCAGCTTCGAAGGCGACGCCACCAGCACCCAGCAGAACGCCCTGTCCGGCGCACTGACCGTGGTGGTGCAGGAAGTGCTGCCCAACGGCCTGCTGCGCGTGGCCGGCGAAAAGAACCTGACGCTGAACCAGGGCGAGGAATTCGTGCGCCTGAAGGGCTATGTGCGCGCCGCCGACATCGACGCCGACAACCAGGTGTCCTCGCTGCGCGTGGCCAACGCCCGCATCGCCTACTCGGCCAAGGGCGCACTCGCCGACGCCAACACGCCGGGCTGGCTGACGCGCTTCTTCAACAGCCCCCTGATGCCGTTCTAAGGACCTCATGATTCGCTTGATTAACGCAGGCCGCATTTCGGGCGCCTTTGCAGGCATCATCGCGGCGCTCGCTTTCTCCGCCGCCCTTCCGGCACAAGGAGCGCAGGCGCTGCGCAACCTGGTCAGCGTCGAAGGCGTGCGCGAGAACCCGCTGGTCGGCTACGGCCTCGTGGTCGGCCTGAACGGCAGCGGCGACTCGACCCAGGTCAAGTACGCCAGCCAGTCCGTGGTCAACATGCTCAAGCAGTTCGGCGTCAGGCTGCCGGAAGGCGAAGACGCCAAGAACAAGAACGTGGCCGCCGTCATGGTCTCGGCCGTGTTCCCGCCCGGCTACCGCCGCGGCCAGGCGATCGACATCACCGTCTCCTCGCTGGGCGACGCCAAGAGCCTGCGCGGCGGCACCCTGCTGCTGACGCAGCTGCGCGCGGCCGACAACGAAGTCTATGCGCTGGCCCAGGGCAACCTGGTGGTGGGCGGCCTGAACGCCACGGGCAAGAGCGGTTCCTCGGTCACGGTCAACACCCCGACCACCGGCCGCATCCCGAACGGCGCCATGATCGAGCGCGAGATCGCGACCGACTTCGCCACCCGTCCGCAGATCATGCTGCGCCTGCGCCAGCCGCATTTCGAGACCGCCACCAACGTGGTCGACGCGATCAACAAGAAATACGGCCCCATCGCCACCACCGCCGACGGCACCAGCGTGGAAGTCATCGCGCCGGAGAACCCGACCGAGCGCGTGGCCTTCATGGCCAGGCTGAACAACCTGCCCATCGAAGCCGGCGTCGAGGTGCCGAAAGTCGTGTTCAACTCGCGCACCGGCACGGTGGTCATCGCCGACGGCCTGCGCGTGAAGGCCGCCGCCGTCACCCATGGCTCGCTCAAGGTGATCATTTCGGAAAGCGCGCGGGTGTCCCAGCCGGGCCCCTTCTCGCGCGGCCAGACCGCCGTGACCCCGGAATCCAAACTCTCCGTCGACCAGGGCTCGGGCCAGATGTTCCGCTGGCCGGCGGGCGCCAAGCTGCAGACCATCATCGACGTGGTCAACAGCCTGGGCGCCTCGCCCGACGACATCATGGCGATCCTGCAAGCCCTGGACCAGGCAGGCGCGATCGAAGGCGAACTGGTGGTGATCTGATGCGCATCGACGGACAACAGCCCATTCCCCTGAACGCGAAGGACGAGCCTGCGGTCGCTCCGGCAGCCGACCAGCCCGCCGGAGCGCCGGCCGATCCGGCCTACGTTGCCAAGGCAACCAAGGCCTCGGTCGAGTTCGAGCGCTTCTTCGTCTCCAACATGCTCAAGCAGATGCGCTCCTCGACCCGCGAAATGGCGGGAGAGGACAGCGTGTTCAAGGACCGCGTCAACCAGGACATGCAGGACATGGCCGACGACCTGCTGGCCGGCCACCTGGCGGGACAGCGCGCCTTCGGCATCGCCGACGCCATCCTGCGCCAGCTGGTGCCCAACAAGAAAGCCTGAGCGAGGTGGCCGGAAAACTTCGGCTCCGCTCCACTTAATATCCGGCAGGAAACGGTCGCCTTACATGGTTAACTGCCTCCAGGACGAAAAGCACCATGACGATCATCAATAACGCACTCTCTGGCGCGCTCGCCGCCCAGGTTGCCATTTCCGCCAGCAGCCAGAACATCGCCAACCTGCAGACCAAGGGTTATACGCGCCAGGGCGCGCTCCTGGCCGCCGTCGGTCCGGACGCGAGCGGCCGGTCGGCGGGCGGCGGGGTGCAGGTGAGCTCCCTGCTGCGCTTCTCGGACAACTACAAGAGCCAGGCGATGTGGCGCGCGGCCTCGGAACAGGGCCTGTACTCGCAGAGCCAGCCCTACCTGACGCAGCTGGAGAGCGTCATGAGCGACGATGACGCCAGCATCTCGGCCGGTATCGACAAATTCTTCCAGGCGCTGAACGCGGTCGCCGGCGACCCGGGCTCGACCCCGCTGCGCCAGCAGGTGCTGACCTCGGCCGGCCTGATGGCCGAGCGCTTCAACGGCCTGAACAACGTCTTCAACGCCCAGCTCAACTCGGTGCGCCAGCAGCGCGGCGCGATCGTCGATTCGGCCAATGCCCAGATCGCCACCATCGCGCGCCTGAACCAGCAGATCACCGAAACGCGCGCGACCGGCGCGTCGGTCTCGGCCCTGATCGATACCCGCGACCAGGCTATCGACGACCTGGCCGGCAAGATGGCGCTGGAAGTGCAGGACAACCCCGACGGCAGCCGCGACGTGTCGCTCAAGTCCGGCCAGGCGCTGGTGCTGGGCAGCATGCACGGCCGCCTGAGCGCGGCCGCCACCGCCACTTCGCCCCAGGAGTTCCGCCTCGAGTTCGCCGGCACCAGCTATGGGCTGGACGCCACCAAGATGGGCGGCCAGCTGGGCGGCCTGGCGCAGTACGAAACCAATACCCTGCTCAAGCTGCAGGCCGACACCGCGGAACTGGCGCAGCAGGTCGCCAGCCGCGTCAACGCCCAGCTGGCGTCCGGCTTCAAGCCGGACGGCGCGGTCGGCAGCGCGCTGCTGGTCTACACGCCGGGCAGCGGTTCGGACATGCTGAAGGTGGTCTCCGGATTCAAGGCCGAAGAGCTGGCCTTTTCCGCCGATGGCCAGCCGGGCGATACCCGTAACCTGCAGAAGCTGGTGGCGATCAGGAACCAGTCGGTCACCCTGCCCACCCTGGGCACGATGCTGCTGAGCGACGCCGACACCCAGATCGTGGCCAAGCTGGCCGTGGACAGCCAGCTCAACAAGGCGGCGCTGAAGACCTCCTCGACCGTGCGCACCCAGGCGGTCGACGACTGGCAATCGACCAGCGGCGTGAACCAGGATGAGGAAGCGGTCAACCTCGTGGAGTACCAGAACATGTATCAGGCGAACATGAAAGTGATTTCTGTCGCCAATGCGCTCTTCGACGCCACCCTGGCGATGATGGGTTAAAGGAAAAGCCATGCGTATCGCGACCACCCAGTACCAATCGACGATGAACCAGTCGCTCCAGACGAACCAGGAGCGCATCTCGACCCTGACCCAGCAGATGGCCACCGGCAAGCGCATCCTCGTGCCCTCGGACGACCCGGTCGCGAGCGTGCGCGTGTCGCGCCTGAACCGCGAGGAAGCGACCGTCCAGCAATACCGCGACAACATCAACACGCTCAAGCTGCGCCTGACCAAGGCCGAAGGCTACCTGAGCAACATGAACGACGAGATGATCAGCGGCCGCGACCTGCTGGTCTGGGCCTTGGACGGCGGCAACGCCCCGGACGACCTGAAGGCCATGATCAGCCCGCTGACCAGCCTGCGCGACAGCCTGTTCTTCAACGCCAACACCATCGACCAGGAAGGCAACTACCTGTTCTCCGGCACCGCCACCAAGACCGCGGCGATGCGCTTCGACGCCCTCCAGCCGGCCGGTTCGCGCTACGTATTCCAGGGCAACACCAATGAGCAGAGCGTGGTGGTCGGCAACGGCATTACCCAGAGTTCGAACGAGAACCTGCAGGGCCTGGAGCAGCTGCTGAACCAGCTCGACAAGACCATCGAGGCCTTGGGCATGCCTGGCGCCTCGGCCAACGATCCCGCCACCCGCGGCATCCTCACCGCCAACCTGAATGGCTTCGATACCACGCTCAGGCTGGTCTCGGCCAAGGTCGCCACCATGGGCGGCGTACAAAACGTGATCGCCAACCTGGACGCCAACCACGCCAACATCAGCCTGTCGAACAAGATGGCGATGACCGATATCGGCCAGCTCGACATGGGCGAGGCCGCGACCGAACTGAACGGTTATTCGACCGCCCTCCAGGCCACCTACAAAGCGTATAGCCGCATCGGTACGATGTCCCTGTTCGCCGTCCTCTGATCATGGAAGCTACCCTGCGTCCGGCCAGCAACCTGGCCCCAGCCAACAATGCCAGCGCCGCCACCGGCAGCACCGGCGCCCAGAGCACCGCCGCGACCGGCCGCGCCACCGCGGTGCGTCCGGCGGACCCCGACAGCCGCCCGGTCACCCGCACCCCGGCCAGCTCGGCGCCGCTCAAGCGCGGCATCGACTGGAACCAGAACCTGCAAAGCGAAGTGGCACGCGCACAACAGGCACTCGACTACCTTGAGCGCGTGGCCAGCCAGCTGGAAGCGCTCAAGTCCGAGCTGTCGGCCAAGCTTTCCGGCCGCAGCAATCCGGCCCGCCAGATCGAAGCGCGCGCCCGCCAGCTCGGCAACACCCTGGACGCGCGCCGCAGCGCCGGCGGCGGCGGCATCGATGCCGACCTCGACTTCAACGACGGCCAGCCGGCCGTGAAGCGTTTCCGCATCAAGGGCATGGATGTCGCCTCCTTGAAGGCCGGCGGCCCGCAAACCCTGGGCTTCTCGGTCGGCAGCGCCGGCGGTCCGCAGCTGGCCGCCAGCATCGAGCCGGGCATGACGCCGGAAGAGATCGCCCGGCGCCTGGACCGCGCCCTGTCGCCGGTCAAGGTCCGCGCCGGCCTCGACGACAAGGGCGAACTGGTGTTCGCCACCGCCGAATCCGAGTGGAACGGGGTCAGGGACGCCATCGCCGTGACCGGCCGCGGCCGCGTCGAGACGGCCGAGGAAGCCCCCTTGCTGGCGCCCCAGGGCTGGGAACTCGGCAATCCGGACGCCCTGCGCCAGAGCCTGCGCGAAGTGGTGCTGGCGCTGGCGCGCGTGCGCCGCTCGCAAGAGGCGGCCTCGGCCGCCCTGTCGGTGGCCATGTCGCGCACCGCCCAGCCGGAGGTCCCGGACGACGCCCTGGCCATGGTCGCCGGCGACTTCGCCGCCAGCGCCGCCGGCCACGACTACGCTTCGCTGCTGGCCATCACCTCGGCCCTCACCGGCGTCAACCGCGAACGCGTGCAAGCCCTGCTCGGCCTGCGCTGATCCGCATCCCCGACAAAAAAGCTCCCCCGCTCTGACGAGCGGCGGGAGCTTTTTCATTGCTGCTGTGCTGAAGCGCGGCGCTTAGAAGCCGTAGTTCACGCCCACGGACCAGACGTCGGCCTTGGCGCCCACATCCTTGTCCTTGCCGTAGCGCTCGTACTCGGCGACCAGGGCGGTGCTCTGGTTCAGCTTGTACTGCAGGCCCAGGCCGGCGTAGGCGCCGCTGTCCTTGTCCTTGAAGTTGCCCACGGTGGTGTTCAGCTTGCGCTCGCTGTGCTGGACGCCCAGCTTGCCGTAGGCCGACAGCTGCTCGTTCACCGGCATGGTGTACTTGGCGGCGACGTAGGTGCCGTAGCCTTCGGTGCTGCCGTTGACGCCGGCGCGCTGGAAGTCGGTCTTGTGGAAGTTGGTCACGCCGGCTTCCACGCCCAGTTTCTCGTCGAAGTTATAGCCGGCGAACAGCTTGGCGTCGGCCTTGTGCGCATCGACGGTCTGGTTCTTGGCGGTCACGGCCGAGGCGCCGACGTAGGCGCTGCCCGGGGTGTTCTGGGCTTGGGCGGCGCTCATGGCGGTGGCACCGGCGATCAGGGCGATAATCAGCTTGTTCATGGTATTTCCTTCCAAAAGTATTGCAACTGTTGCGCAATTCACAGTAAATCGCGTTATGGTCAAGATATCAGCTAGTTGCTTTTGGAACAGTCGCAAACTGGTAAGAACTGTAACAAAATGAAAGTAAGTGACTATTTAGTCAGATATGTACGTGAACTTACAGACCGTTCGCATACAGATGTGAGAAGTAGAGGTTGAAAATGAAAAAGCCCGCTGCATGCAGCGGGCCTTTTGCTTCGCGAGCCGGGGAGGCTTATGCGCCTTCGCGGCTGGCCTTCTTGCGCTCGTGCTCTTTCAGGAAGCGCTTGCGCAGGCGGATCGATTTCGGGGTGATCTCGACCAGTTCGTCGTCCTCGATGAACTCGACGGCGTATTCGAGCGACATCTGGATCGGCGGCACCAGGCGCACGGCCTCGTCGGTACCCGAGGAACGGACGTTGGTCAGCTGCTTGCCCTTGATCGGGTTGACGACCAGGTCGTTGTCGCGCGAGTGGATGCCGATGATCATGCCTTCGTACACCGGAGTGTTGTGCTCGACGAACATGCGGCCGCGGTCCTGCAGCTTCCAGATCGCGTAGGCCACGGCGGCGCCGTCATCCTGCGAGATCAGCACGCCGTTGCGGCGGCCGGCGAGATCGCCCTTGGTATTGTCGACCGGTGCGTACTCGTGGAACACGTGGCTCATCAGGCCGGTACCGCGGGTCAGGGTCATGAACTCGCCCTGGAAGCCGATCAGGCCACGCGCCGGGATCAGGTACTCGAGGCGGACGCGGCCCTTGCCGTCCGATTCCATGTTCTGCAGGTCGCCACGACGGCGGCCCAGTTCTTCCATCACGCCGCCCTGGTTCACTTCTTCCACGTCGACCGTCAGGTTCTCGTACGGCTCGCACTTGACGCCGTCGATTTCCTTGAAGACGACGCGCGGACGCGACACCGCCAGCTCGAAACCTTCGCGGCGCATGTTTTCCAGCAGAATGGTCAGGTGCAGTTCGCCACGGCCCGAGACTTCGAAGATGGTGTCGTCGTCGGTCGGCAGCACGCGCAGCGCCACGTTGGCCTTGAGCTCGCGCTCGAGACGCTCACGCAGTTGGCGGCTGGTGACGAACTTGCCTTCGCGGCCGGCCAGCGGCGACGTGTTGACCATGAAGTTCATGGTCAGGGTCGGCTCGTCGACGGTCAGCATCGGCAGCGCTTCCGGGGTATCCACGGCGGTCACGGTCACGCCGATGCCGATGTCTTCGATACCGTTGATCAGGACGATGTCGCCGGCGACGGCTTCTTCGACCTGCACGCGCTCCAGGCCCTTGAAGTTCAGCACCTGGTTGATGCGGCCCTTGATCGGGTTCTTGTCGTCCTGGCCATTCACCACCAGCACGTCCATGCCTGGCTTGACGCGGCCGCGGTTGATGCGGCCGATGCCGATCTTGCCCACGTAGGACGAGTAGTCCAGCGAGGTGATCTGCATCTGCAGGGGACCGTCCGGGTTGTCGTCACGCACCGGCACGTATTTCAGGATGGCGTCGAACAGCGGCTTCATGTCGCCGCCACGCACGCTCTCGTCCATGCCGGCGTAGCCGTTCAGGCCCGAGGCGTAGACGATCGGGAAGTCCAGCTGCTCGTCGGTGGCGCCCAGCTTGTCGAACAGTTCGAAGGTCTGGTTGATCGCCCAGTCGGCGCGTGCGCCCGGACGGTCGATCTTGTTGACGACCACGATCGGCTTCAGGCCCAGGGCCAGCGCCTTGCGGGTCACGAAGCGGGTCTGCGGCATCGGGCCTTCCTGGGCGTCGACCAGCAGCAGCACCGAGTCCACCATCGACAGCACGCGCTCGACCTCGCCGCCGAAGTCGGCGTGGCCCGGGGTGTCGACGATGTTGATGTGGGTGCCTTCGTACTCGACCGCGCAGTTCTTCGACAGAATCGTAATGCCGCGTTCCTTCTCGAGGTCGTTCGAGTCCATCACGCGGGTGTCGACCGCCTGGTTTTCACGGAAGGTGCCCGACTGACGCAGCAGCTGGTCCACGAGCGTGGTCTTGCCGTGGTCAACGTGGGCGATGATTGCGATATTACGAATCGCGCGTTTGGTGTTTGACATGTGTTCTCGAGAAGTTGCGTGTTGTACGGAAGTGTACGAGTGCTGCCGATTACTGAAACCGACTAGTATAGCACGGATCCAGCCTCTTCTAAATGGAGCGCCGGAAAAACCGTGGAATTTCAAGAGCTTGCCGGGCTGTCTATCCGCGCGTTTCGTTCAAGTTCGCAGACTGCGCCCGGCCAGCATGGCCGCCATGTGTGACGGCCTGATGACGTCTGCCTTATGCGGCCTGGGCAGTGGAAATCAAGCGTTCCGGGGCCAGGATGGCGTATTCGCCCAGCTGGCCGGTGCCCAGCAGGCGGCCGTCGTGGTAGACCCGCACCCTGCCCTCCTCGGGCGGCACCGTCACCGCTTCCTTGCCCAGCGCCAAACGCTGGCCTTGCAGGAAACGCTTGGCCAGCTCGGGCGTGAGCTCGAGCGCCGGGAAGGTCGACAGCAGCGCGTCGACCGGCTTCAGGAGCGAGAGCGGGTCCGGATGGGCCAGCAGGTCCTCGAGCGTGATCATGTCCTGGCCGGCCAGGTTGCCGACTTCCACGCGGCGCAGCGCGTTCAGGTGGGCGCCGCAGCCGAGCGCGGCGCCGATGTCCTCGCCCAGCACGCGCACATAGGTGCCCTTGCTGCAGGTCACCAGGATCTTGAGGAAAGGCGCGGTGTACTCGACCAGGGCCAGGCCATGGATGGTCACCGGGCGCGCTTCGCGCTCCAGAGTGATGCCTTCGCGCGCATATTCGTACAAGGCCTTGCCGTCGCGCTTGAGCGCGGAATACATGGGCGGCACTTGCAGGATGGGACCGCGGAAGCGCGCCAGCACGGTCTCGATCTGCTCGACCGTGGCGTCGACCGGCAGCTGCTCGACGACCTCGCCTTCGGTGTCGCCGGTCGTGGTCATGATGCCCAGATGCACCGTCGCTTCATAGGTCTTGTCCGCTTCCAGCAAGTCTTGCGAGAACTTGGTGGCTTCGCCGAAGCACAGCGGCAGCAGGCCGGTGGCGAAGGGGTCGAGCGTGCCGGTGTGGCCGGCCTTCTTGGCGTTGAGGACGCGCTTGGCCTTGATCAGGGCGTCGTTGGACGACAGGCCGACCGGCTTGTCGAGCAGGAGGACGCCGTCGACCAGGTCGCGCGGCTTCTTGACGGGGCGGGCTGTCACTCTGCGTCCGCGTCTTCGTCGTAGTCCGCCGCGCGGGTGGCGTTGGCTTTCTCGATCAGCGCCGACATGGCCAGGCCGCGCGAGGTCGAGGTATCGTGCACGAAGTGCAGCTGCGGCAGGGTGTGGATGTGCAGGCGCTTGCCGAGCTGGTTGCGCAGGTAGCCGGCGGCCTTGCTCAGGCCTTCCAGGGTCTGCTTGACCTCTTCCGGGCTGTCCTTGAGCAGGGTGAAGTAGACCTTCGCGTGGGCGTAGTCGGGGGTGAGCTGGACTTCGCTCAGGGTGACCATGCCGACGCGCGGGTCCTTCAGTTCGAAGGCGATCAGTTCCGACAGGTCCTTCTGGATCTGGTCGGCGACGCGCAGGCCGCGCGAGGGGATGCTTTTGCTGTGTTTTGCCATGATGTTGCTGTGTGTTTGTTCTTGTGGTCTTGCAAGTTATGCTGGGACGCGAGTTCTCACCCGTCATCCCCGCGAAGGCGGGAATGACGTTGAGAAATATCGGCGGTATCCGTGCGGTGCGACTCCGATTGCTCCGCGGGCCACCTAAAAACAAGGGCCAGGCCCCCGCGGCATTCGCCGCGAAGCGTCCTGGCCCCCATGGTACGCCAAGTGCGTGAATTACAGCGTACGCGCCACTTCCTGGACTTCGAACACTTCCAGGACGTCGCCGACCTGGATGTCGTTGTAGTTCTTCAGCGACAGGCCGCACTCGAGACCGGCGCGGACTTCCTTCGCGTCGTCCTTGAAGCGCTTGAGCGAGTCGATCTCGCCGGTCCACACGACGATGTTGTTGCGCAGCAGGCGGACCGAGGAGGTACGCTTGACCACGCCATCGGTGACCAGGCAGCCCGCGATCGCGCCGACCTTCGACACCAGGATGACCTGGCGGATCTCGACCTGGCCGGTGATGGTCTCGCGCTTCTCCGGCGCCAGCATGCCCGACAGTGCCGTCTTGATCTCGTCGATCGCATCGTAAATGATGCTGTAGTAACGGATGTCGACGCCGTTGGCTTCGGCCAGCTTGCGCGCCTGTGCATCGGCACGGGCGTTGAAGCCGATGATGACCGCCTTCGAGGCCACCGCCAGGTTGACGTCCGACTCGCTGATGCCGCCGACCGCCGCGTGGACGATCTGGACCCGCACTTCCGAGGTCGACAGCTTCTGCAGCGAACCGACCAGCGCTTCCTGCGAACCCTGCACGTCGGTCTTGACGATCAGCGGCAGGTTCTTGACTTCGCCTTCGGCCATCTGGTCGAACATGTTCTCCAGCTTGGCGGCCTGCTGCTTCGCCAGTTTCACGTCGCGGAACTTACCTTGACGGAACAGGGCGATCTCGCGCGCCTTGCGCTCGTCGGCCATGACCATGACTTCCTCGCCGGCGCTCGGCACTTCGGTCAGGCCCTGGATCTCGACCGGGATGGACGGACCGGCTTCGGTGATCGCCTTGCCGTTTTCGTCCAGCATCGCACGGACGCGGCCGAAGGACGAACCCGCCAGCACGACGTCGCCGCGCTTCAGGGTGCCCGACTGCACCAGGATCGTTGCCACAGGACCGCGGCCCTTGTCGAGGCGCGCCTCGACCACCAGGCCGCGTGCCGGCGCTTCGCTCGGCGCCTTCAGTTCCAGCACCTCGGCCTGCAGCAGCACTTGCTCCAGCAGGTCGTCGATACCCGTACCGATCTTCGCCGACACCGGGACGAAGGGCGAATCGCCGCCGTATTCTTCCGGCACCACGCCCTCGGCCACCAGTTCCTGGGTGACGCGGTCGGGGTTGGCGCCCTGCTTGTCGATCTTGTTGATCGCCACCACCAGCGGCACGCCGGCGGCTTTCGCGTGGGCGATCGCTTCCTTGGTCTGCGGCATCACGCCGTCGTCCGCCGCCACCACCAGGATGACGATGTCGGTCGCTTTCGCGCCACGGGCACGCATGGCGGTGAACGCCTCGTGACCCGGGGTATCCAGGAAGGTGACCATGCCGCGCGGGGTGTCCACGTGGTAGGCGCCGATGTGCTGGGTAATGCCGCCGGCTTCGCCCGCCGCCACTTTGGCGCGGCGGATATAGTCCAGCAGCGAGGTCTTGCCGTGGTCGACGTGGCCCATGACGGTCACGACCGGCGCACGCGGCTTGGCCTCGAACTCGGTGTGCTCGCCCTGGTCGGCCAGGATCGCTTCCGGATCGTCCTCGGCCGCGGCGAAGGCCTTGTGGCCCATTTCCTCGACCACGATCATCGCGGTTTCCTGGTCCAGCACCTGGTTGATGGTGCACATCTGGCCCAGCTTCATCAGCTGCTTGATGACTTCCGACGCCTTCACCGACATCTTGTGCGCCAGTTCGGCCACGGTGATGGTTTCAGGCACGTGCACGTCCTTCACGATCGCCTCGGTCGGCGCCTGGAAGTTCGATTCGCGCTCGTCGCCATGGCCACGGCGGCCGCCGCGGCCGCCGCTGCGCCAGCCGTCGCGCCCACCGGCGCCCGCGCCGGCGCCGCCGCGCGGCTTCTCGCTCGGGCCGCCGCGCTTCGTGGCGTCGTCCGACCAGGTCGACGACACATTGGCCGACTTGATCGATTTCTTGTCGCCCGGCTTCTTGTCGCCCGGCTTGGCGTCGGCCGGCTTCTTGTCCGCCGGCTTGTGCAGGGTGCCGGTCGCTGCCGCGGGCGTACCTGCCGCAGGAGCGGCCGGCTTGGCGACAGGCTCCGGCGCCTTGATCACGCGGCGCGGCTGGCTCATCATGAGCTTGATCTGGGCCACTTCGTCGGCCACGGCCTTGCGTGCGCGCTCGGTGGCGGCAGCGCGCTCGGCGGCTTCCTTGACGGCTTCGTCGGAACGCTTCTTGGCTTCCTCGGCGTCGCGCTTGGCTTTTTCCTCGGCCGCGCCCGAATCCGCCTTGGCGGCGCCGGCGCTGGCCTGGGCCGCGGCTGCGGCGGCCTGGGCGGCGGCTTCGCGCTTGGCCTGCTCGGCCGCTTCGCGCTTGGCCTGCTCTTCGGCGGCCTTGGCCTGGGCAGCCTCTTCGGCTTCCAGCTTGGCGAGGCGATCCTGCTTTTCGCGCAGGTCGGCTTCCTGGCGCGCGATCAGCTCCTGCTGGCGGCGCGCCTCTTCCTCGCGGCGCGCCTGCTCGGCGGCGTCGATCACCGGTGCGGCTGGCGCCGCCGGCTTGGTGGTGACCAGGTCGTCACGCTGCACGAAGGTACGCTTCTTGCGAACTTCGACCTGGATGGTGCGCGATTTGCCTGAAGAGTCAGCCTGCTTGATCTCGGTGGTTTCCTTGCGGGTGACCGTGATCTTCTTCTTTTCACCGGTTTCGCCCGCGCCGTGGGTGCGGCGCAGGTGGTTCAGCAGCTTGTCCTTATCATCTTTCGACAATGGATCTGACGTCGAACTTTTCTCGACGCCGGCCGAGCGCAGCTGCGTCAGCAGCAGGTCTGCAGGCATCTTCAGTTCGGTGGCAAATTGGGCTACGTTGTTACTCGCCATTCAGTCCTCTTTTCTTTGTGTCGCTGAGATGATAAAGATTTGCAAATTATGCCTTGGCCGTTTCTGCCAGGCTCCAGGCCTTCGCCTGCAGCGCCTTGGCGCGGTCATCATATTTGCTGTCGACCAGCTTCATCTCGTCGTCGGTCACATCATTGAATTCGTTGTTGATCAGGTCACGGGCACGGTCCGACGAGAGCGCCAGGATGGCGCCGAATTCGTCGTAGGCGAGTGCCGCGAAGGCGTCGACCGTCTTGATGCCAGCCAGGCCGAGCTTGCCGGCGGTGGTGCGGTCCATGCCTTCCAGGTTGACCAGGGCTTCTTCCATGCCCTCGAGGCCTTCCTCGGAAGCGATCGCCTCGGTCACCAGCGCATCGCGGGCGCGAGTACGCAGTTCGTTGACGGTATCTTCGTCGAACGATTCGATTTCCAGCATTTCGGAGATCGGGACGTAGGCGATTTCTTCAAGGCTCGAGAAGCCCTCTTCCACCAGGATGTCGGCCACTTCCTGGTCGACGTCCAGCTTTTCCATGAACAGCACGCGGATCGCGGCGGTTTCCTGGGCAACCTTGTTAGCCGATTCTTCGGCCGTCATGATATTGATCTTCCAGCCGGTCAGCTCGGACGCCAGGCGCACGTTCTGGCCCGAACGGCCGATCGCGATCGCCAGGTTCTCTTCGTCGACCACCACGTCCATGGCGTGCTTTTCTTCGTCGACCATGATCGACGACACGTTCGCCGGCGCCAGCGCGCCGATGACGAACTGGGCCGGATCGTCCGACCACAGCACGATGTCCACGCGCTCGCCGCCCAGCTCGCCGGTCACGGCCTGCACGCGCGAACCGCGCATGCCGACGCAGGTGCCGATCGGGTCGATGCGCTTGTCGGCAGTGTAGACCGCGATCTTGGCGCGGACACCCGCGTCACGTGCGGCCGATTTGATCTGCAGCAGGCCTTGTTCGATTTCCGGCACTTCCAGCTCGAACAGCTTCATGATGAATTCCGGCGCGGTGCGCGACAGGATCACCTGCGGGCCGCGCATATTGCGGTCCACGCGCAGGATGTAGGCGCGGACGCGGTCGCCGATGCGCAGGTTTTCCTTCGGGATCATCTGGTCGCGCGGCAGGCGCGCTTCGATCTTGCCCGATTCCACGATGGCATCGCCGCGCTCCATGCGCTTGATGGTGCCGGTCACGAGCGAGTCGCCACGCTCCAGGAAGTCTTGCAGGATCTGCTCGCGCTCGGCGTCACGCACGCGCTGCAGGACGACCTGCTTGGTGTCCTGGGCGAAGCGGCGGCCGAACTCGACCGACTCGATCGGTTCTTCGATGTATTCGTCGACTTCGATGTCCGGAATCTGTTCCTTGGCTTCGAAGTGCAGGATTTCCTGGTCGGGCAGCTGCAGGCCGGCCTCGTCGGGAACGACGTGCCAGCGGCGGAAAGTCTCGAATTCGCCGGTGTCGCGGTCGATCGACACGCGAATGTCGACATCGCCTTCGTAGCGTTTTTTCGTGGCTTGCGCCAGCGCGAACTCAAGCGCTCCGAAAACGACTTCCTTGTCGACGTTCTTTTCGCGCGCGAGCGCATCCACCAGTAACAAAATTTCGCGACTCATGCTTTGCGACTCCTAAAATCCACCTGCGGCACCAAGCGTGCCTTGTCCAATTCGGCCAGCGTAAATTCCAACAACGCCGAACCATCTTTATTTTCAATTTCCAAACCGACCTTGTCGCCTTCGACGCCGCGCAGGATGCCCGTGAAGGTCTTGCGATTGGCGGTACCGGGCATCGGAACGCGCAGTTTCACCGTGCATTCGTGTCCCGCGAAGCGCGCAAAGTCGGCCAGCGTACGCACCGGGCGATCGAGGCCCGGCGACGAAATTTCCAAACGTTCGTAATCGACGTTCTCGACAGTGAGCACGTGCGACAACTGGTGGCTGACCGTGGCGCAGTCCTCGACCGTGATCGGGCCCTTCTCTTCCACGGTGTCAGCCGGAAAATCGATATACACGCGCAGGATCCCGCGCTCGCCCCGTTCCACGTCAACGAGTTCGTAGCCGAGGCCACTGACTGTCTTGGCGATTAAATCAAACTGCTGCACGGCACTTCTCCAGGGCTTTAAAACGATTTACCAAAAAAAAAATGGGCATCTGCCCATCTTTTTGTATTCACAACCCAACCAGATGAAAGCACTTGCACCAAGAACATAAATGGGAAGAACTTTGATTAGGGAGCAAATTATAACGCTTTCCAGCTTCTCTCGCAATCGCCCCTGCCAAAATGATCAGCTATACAACAGTTGGCAGGGTGACCACAGTGGGCAGATCGCATTCTACGGCGTTTGCGCGCCGAATGCTCGGCGCGCGCATTTTATTTGCGCGCGCCAAGATAGCAAAGCGTCAGCCCCGACGGCCGCGGCGCGGCAGGCCGTGCTCGGAGCCGCGCGGCCCCTGGCCGCCGCGGCGGCCACCGCCACCACCGGCGAAGCCGAAGGTGGTCTGCAGGGGATCCGGCTGGCGCGGGCGGTTGCTGGCGCCGCGTTCGCCCTGCGCCTTGCCGAAGGCCTTGCCGCCCTTGCCTCCACCCATGCCGCCTGCGCCGCCCGGACGGCCGCCGGCCGGCTTGCCGCCGGTCGGACCGCCGAGCATGCCCTGGCCGCGCTGCGCGCCCGCGCGCACCACCGGCGGCCCGAACGGGTCGACGTTGCGGTTGGCGTCAGCGCGGTCGATGCGGTTGCCGTCGGAACGGCGGGCATCGTCGCGCTGGTCTCGGTCGCGGTTGCCGCTTTTCGCCTTGCCCTTGGCATCGCCGGCGCCGGCGCCGGCGCCGGCGCCACCCTTCTTCTCGATGCCGAAGGCCGCCATCAGGGCGCGCACGTCGTTGTCTTCCAGCTCTTCCCAGCGGCCGCGCTTGAGGCCGGTCGGCAGGGTCATGGCGCCGTAGCGGGTACGGATCAGGCGCGAGACGGTCAAGCCGACCGCCTCGAACATGCGGCGCACCTCGCGGTTGCGGCCTTCGCCGATGACCACGCGGTACCAGTGGTTGACGCCTTCGCCGCCGCCGTCCTGGATCTTGGAGAAGTTGGCCTTGCCGTCCTCGAGCTCGACGCCCGACAGCAGCTTCTGGCGCATGCCTTCTTCCAGCACGCCCAGTGTGCGCACCGCGTATTCGCGGTCGATGTTGTAGCGCGGGTGCATCAGCCGGTTGGCCAGGTCGCCCGAGGTCGTGAACAGCAGCAGGCCCTCGGTGTTGAAGTCGAGGCGGCCCACGGCCAGCCACTTGCCGGTCTTCATGGTCGGCAGGCGGTCGAACACCGACGGACGGCCTTCCGGATCGTCATGGCTGACGATTTCGCCGGCCGGCTTGTGGTACACCAGCACGCGCGGCGGCTTGGTGTTGTTCACGCGGCGCTGCAGCAGCTTGCCGTTGATGCGCACGGCATCGGTCGGCAGAATGCGCTGGCCGATGTGGGCCGGCTCGCCATTGACCGACACGCGGCCCGCGACGATCAGTTCTTCCATGTCGCGGCGCGAGCCCAGGCCGGCCTCGGCCAGCACCTTGTGCAGCTTGGGCGCGTCGTCGTCGGCGGTCAGGTCGCGGCGCACCTTGGACGGCTGCGCGTTGCCGCGGCCGCCCTCGTTGGCGTCGAAGGCGTCCGAGGTGACGAAGGAGAACACGGCGTCGGCGTCGTTGGCCTTGCCCTGCTGCTGCTTACCCTGCTGCTTGCCTTGCTGCTGCTTGCCCTGCTGCTTGCCCTGGACCGGCTTGCCCTGCTGCGGCCGGTTGCTTTGCTGCTGGCCGAACTTGCCCTGCTTCTGCTGGCCCCTTGCGCGTCCTTCGTGGCGGCGGCCTTCAGCCGGCTGGGGCGCGGCAGCGTCCTGCTCCACGGGAGCCTGCTCGCCGGCTGCCGGCGCGGCGTCGGCAGCCGGTGCGCGCTCCTGCTGGAGCGCTTCACGCTCCATGCGCTTTTCACGCATCTGGCGCGGGCCGCGCGGCTTGCGCGCTTCGCCGGCCGACGCTGCTGCGGCTGCCGGAGCTACGGTCGGAACTACTTCGGTCACGGCAGCAGAGGCGGGGGCAGGCGCTGCGTCCTGG
>CBIHLT010000076.1:0-20385 GCA_966210615.1 uncultured Massilia sp. | reverse complement strand
GTAGGGCCGCATGCGCAAGCCCGCGAAGGCCAGCGGACGGCCGCGCAGGTCGGACATCCATTCCCAGTCATGGATCCCCAGCGGCGCGAACAGGCGTTCGCGCGCATAGTCCGGCAGCGGCATGCCCACGCCCCGCGCCAGCAGCGTGGCCAGGACCGCCGTGGCGCCGCCGGTATAGTGAAACCGGGTGCCGGCCGGGTGCAGCATCGGGCGCGCGAGCACCACCTTTTCCTGCGAAGCACGCCAGTACAGCGCCAGCTCGTCATTACCCAGGCCGTACTGATAGGGTTCCTTCCATTCCAGCCCGCTGCTCATGCTCAACAGGTGCGCGACCGTGATCGCTTCGCGCCCTTCCCGCTTGAATTCCGCCAGCTCCGGAAACAGGTCCAGGACCCGGGCGTCGAGCGGCGGCGTCTTGCCTTCCGCCTGGGCGATCCCCCACAGCAGGCCGACCACCGATTTGCTGACGGAGCGCAGATCGTGGCGGCTGCCCGCATCGAACTCGACCGTCCGGGTGAACACGGAGTACACCGAGCGGTCCCTGCCGGTGCGGTAGCGTTCCGCGACCAGCCTGCCGTGGCGCTGGATGACCAGCCCGTGCAGGTTGGCCTCGCCCGCCTGGAACTCGGTCAGCACCTGGCACAGGCGGCCGGCGTCGAAGCCCTCGGCGACGCCGGCCGCCGTCTCGGCCGGATTGCAGGCGCCGGCGCTGCCGCTCCATAAGCTGCAGAGAGCAATGGCGGTGCGCAGCAAGCGGAAGAGACGCGGCGGTCTGGACGAGGCGGTAAAAGAAGCGTTAAAGAATGACATGCTCGGGTCGGATGACGAAGGCGGGCAATATTGCCACAGAATGAAGCCCGGCAATCCATCCGCAGCCCGGCAACACAGAAAGAATTTACCGTGCATGGCCGGCAGCGCCTGGCGCCCCCGCCCCGCTCCTCCCTGGGTGTGGGGGCATGACAATTTCACAGCCCGCCGCACCCGATGTCGATCGCCGGCACCATTCAGAAATACGCAGAAATACGTCCACGCCGGCGTGCCGCGCAACAAGCCGGGCATGGAGCTGGAACGGCAAGCACAGTATGGGCGGAAGCGTCATGAGCCTGTCGGGCCGAGACTGGACCGCGACCTGGCGGCCGGCGCGACCAACAGCGATGCGGGCTTCTGCGCCACCCGCTGAGGCATCATCGACAGGAGGGCCGGCAGCGTGGATTTTCGGGAGAATCGGGGACGGGGACTGCGGATATACTGCGCGCCATCCCATATTGACGCCGACCGCCCATGTTGATCTCCCATCTTCACGCCGCATCCCGCCAGCCCCTGTCCCTGCTCGCACTCGCCATCGCCATCGCCGCCGGGAGCACGGCTGCGCAGGCGCGTCCCGCCTGCGCTACCGCGGAGGCTTGCGTGCAGGATATCTTGGCAGCGGCGCGCGCCGGCAAGGACATCGAGCAGTACCAGACGATCGCGCGCCTGAAGTCCATCGCGGGCCGGCCGCCGGGCCGTCCCGGCATCTACCGCGCAAGCGCCGAGGAACGCCGCCAGCTCGCGCTCTCCCACCTCAAGGCCGGCCGCCACCACGAAGCAGAACAGCTGTTGCGGTCAGCGCTTGCGACCCTGCCGACCTATCCGGACTTCTGGAACCACCTGGCCGTTGCGCTGCAGGTGCAGGGAAAGACCGACGAGGCCGTGTCTGCGCTGGTCGCCGCGCATTTCTGGTCTCCGGCCCCGGCGGAAACGGCACGCGGCTATGATCGGCTGGCGAACGACAAGGCGTTCGGCGGCCAGCATTACCGCGTCGCGGCGGACGCCATCGCCGCCAACGCGGCGGCGGCGGCGAGCGTCGACGCGACGCTCCCGCCTGTGGCCCAGGCCGGCGCACGCGTCAGCGGACGCACCGACGCCCGGATCGATTTCGATTCCTGCAGGCGTCCCGACTATCCGGCGCTGGCGCTCGACACCGAAGCGCAAGGCACCGTCGAGCTGGCCTACTACATCGATGCCACCGGCAAGCCGCTGCGCGTGAAGACCTTGCGCTCGAGTGGACATCCGGCCCTGGACAACGAAGTCATCACCACCCTGAGCGCCTGCAGCTTCCGGCCTGCCATGCAGGGGGACCTGCCGGTCGGCAGCTGGACAAAACTGCAGTACGTCTGGTCGATCGAATAGATCCGGCCCGGACCAGGCACTTGCGCCGCATGCACCCTGGGTTTTCGGCAACAGCCTGCTTCGGAACGGTCCCGGTTCGGCTACACTTCAGGATTATTCACCTCGCTAGACGCGCGCAGATGCGCACGGGAAGATCCTCATGCGAATCGGGATACAGGCCTGCCTGCCCTCGATCAATCGCGGCGCTACGATAAGCCAATGACCAGGACCCTCGCCACCATCCTGTGCATCCTCCTCGCCGCCTATGCCGGCATCTGTGCACTGCTGTTCTTCAAGCAGCGCTCCCTCATCTATTTCCCGCCGCAGCACGCCGCGCTCCGGGCACCCCAGGTGACGACCCTGGCCGTGCCGGGTGCGCTCCTGAAGGTGTCGCAACGTGCGCTGCCGGGTCCGAAGGCCCTGATCTATTTGGGCGGGAACGCCGAGGACGTCTCCACCAGCCTGCCGCAGCTGGCGCAAGCCTTCCCCGACCGCGCGCTCTACCTGCTGCACTACCGCGGCTATGCGGGCAGCTCGGGCAGCCCGTCCGAGACGGCCCTGGTCAGCGACGCCCTGGCCCTGTTCGACAAGGCGGTGGCCGACCACCCGGACGTCGTCGTGGTCGGGCGCAGCCTAGGCTCCGGTGTCGCGCTCCAGGTGGCGAGCCTGCGCGAGGTCGGCAAGCTGGTGCTGGTCACGCCTTACGACAGCCTGGCCACGCTCGCGGCCGCCCAGTTTCCCTGGGTGCCGGTGCGCTGGCTGCTGCTGGATAAGTACGAGTCCTGGCGCTATGTCGCCAAGGTCCAGGCGCCTACCCTGATCGTCGCCGCTCAACACGACGAGGTGATCCCGCCCGCGAGCACGCAGCGCCTGGCCGCGCGTTTCGCGAAGGAGCGGCTCGTCCTGCGCGTCATCGAGGGCGCCGGTCACAATACAATTTCAGACAGCGCCGGGTACGCCGAGGCGCTCCAATGGGCACGCTAAGCCCCACCTGACAGGAGGAGTCACATGCACTATCAAGGAAGCTGCCACTGCGGCGCCGTTGCTTTCGAAGTCGAGGGCGAGATCGACAGCGCCCTGGCCTGCAATTGCTCGATTTGCTCGCGCAAGGGCTCGCTGCTATGGTTCGTGGCGCGCGACAGGCTGCGCCTGCTGACGCCGGAAGATGCGGCCAGCACCTACATGTTCAACAAGCACGTGATCAAGCACCGCTTCTGCCCGACCTGCGGCATCCATCCCTACGGCGAAGGCAGCGACCCGAAAGGCAATGCAATGGCCGCGGTCAACCTGCGCTGCCTGGAGAACCTGGAGCTGGACAGCATCCCGGTCCACCATTACGACGGCCGCTCGCACTAGGCGCCCCTAGTTCCGCCGGCGCACGCCCGCCTTGAGCATGTCCAGGATCTGCGGCGACGCCGCATACGGATCGGCCGGCGGCCGGGCATGCACGATGGCCTCGAAGCGCTCGGCCACCGCGCCCAGCGCCTGCGGATGCGAATAGAGATAGAAGCGCCCCTCGCGGATGCCGTCGAAGGTAAGGCGCGCCACGTCGGCGGCCGACACCTTGCCCGATCCCACCGCCTTCTCGGTCAGCGCCTGCGCCGCCATCTGGCTGGCGGTGACGCCCTCCTGGCTGTGCAGTTCGTCCGGCCGGTGACGGTGCGAATGCGCGATCGCGGTCGGAACAAAATAGGGACACAGGACCGAGGTGCCGATCGGCGCCCCGACCAGCTGCAGGTCGTGGTAGAGCGTTTCGGACAGCGCGACCACGGCATGCTTGGAGACGTTGTAGACGCCCAGTGCCGGCGCGGCGAGCAGCCCGGCCATCGACGCCGTATTCACGATGTGGCCTTCGAAGCCCGGGTGCTTCTCGGCGCATTCGAGCATCACGCGGGTGAACACGCGCACGCCGTGGATCACGCCCCACAGGTTCACGCCCAGCACCCATTCCCAGTCCTGTTCCGAGTTCTCCCAGATCAGGCCGCCGGAGCCGACGCCGGCATTGTTGAACACCAGGTGCACGGCGCCGAAGCGCGCGATCGCCGAGTCGGCCAGTTCCTGCACGTGGGCGCCCTTGCGTACGTCGCAGACCATGGCCAGCACCTCGGCGCCGCCATGCAGCAGCTCGTCGGCCGCCTGCCCGAGCGCCTTGGCCTGGACGTCGGCCAGCACCAGCTTCATGCCCAGCCCGGCCGCCACGTTGGCGAATTCACGCCCCAGGCCGCTGGCCGCGCCCGTGATGACGGCCACCTTGCCGCGAAACTCCTTCATCGTCCTCTCCCCACGGATGCACTCCGAGCGCGGGTCAGACAGCCGACACGCCTCCATCGACGGCCAGCGTCTGCCCGGTAATATGCTTGCCGGCGTCGGAAGCGAACAGCACCACCGCGCCCTTCAGGTCCTCGTCGTCGCCAAGGCGGTTCAGCGGCGCATCCTTGGCCAGGGTGTCCCCGCCGATGGTCGCCAGCACCCCCTTGGTCATCCTGGACGGGAAGAAGCCCGGCGCGATCGAATTGACCGTGATGCCGTAGCGTCCCCACTCGCCCGCGAGGGTACGGGTGAAATTTACCACCGCGCCCTTGGACGTGTTGTACGCGAGGGTCTGCATGGTGCCCGGCGGGTTGCCGGCCAGGCCCGCAATCGACGAGATGTTGACGATCCGGCCGTAGCGGCGCGGGATCATGGACAGCTTGCCGACCCGCTGCGAGACCAGGAACATGGCGCGCACGTTCAGGTTCATCACCTTGTCCCAGGCTTCGAGCGGATAGTCCTCGGCCGGCGCGCCCCAGCTGGCCCCGGCATTGTTGACCAGGATGTCGACCTGTCCCAGGCGGCGCAGCGCCTCGTCCACGAAGGCGTGGGCCTGGGCTTCGTCCGACAGGTCGACGGCGATGCTGGAAGCCTCGATGCCGCGCGCCTGCAGCTGCGCCACGGCTTCGTCGAGCTCGCCCTGCTTGCGCGAGGAAATCAAGAGGCGGGCGCCCTGCTCGCCGAGCGCTTCGGCCATCTGCAGGCCGAGTCCGCGCGAGCCGCCGGTGACGATGGCGGTCTTGCCCTTCAGGGAAAACAGTTCGTGGGTGGTGCGCATGCGGTCTCCGTGTTCAATCAGACTTCGTAATCCATGCACTGGCGCGCCTCGCGGATCGCGCCGATGAAAGGCACCAGGGCCTTGTGAGTCGGGTGGCTGGCGTAGGCGTCCAGCGCCGCCTTGTCCTCGAATTCCGAGTACAGCACCACGTCGTAGGTCGCTTCCAGCCCGGGCTGGGCGAGCACGACCTCGAAGGCGAGGATGCCGGGGACGATGTGGGCGCACTCGTCGAGCCGGCGCTTCATCTCGCGCGCATTGGCGGCGCGGTCCGCGCCTTCGGCCTGCTCCTTGAGCTTCCACATCACGATATGCTTGATCATTGCTTCTCCAGAATAAGGTTCAGACGACTTCGAACAGGCCGGCCGCGCCCTGGCCGCCGCCGATGCACATGGTCGCCACCACATACTTGACACCGCGCCGCTTGCCTTCGATGAGGGCGTGGCCCACCAGCCGCGCTCCCGATACGCCGTAGGGATGGCCGACCGCGATCGCGCCGCCATTCACGTTGAGCCTGTCCATGGGGATGCCGAGCCGGTCGGCGCAATACAGCACCTGGACGGCGAAGGCTTCGTTCAGCTCCCACAGGCCGATGTCCTCGACCGCCAGCCCGGCCTTCTGCAGCAGCTTGGGCACGGCGAACACGGGGCCGATGCCCATCTCGTCCGGCTCGCAGCCGGCCACGGCGAAACCGCGGAAGATGCCGAGCGGCTGCAGGCCCTTGGCCTCGGCCGCACGGCTGCTCATGACGATGGTGGCGGCCGCGCCGTCCGAGAACTGGCTGGCGTTGCCCGCGCTGATCACGCCGCCCGGCAGCGCCGGGCGGATCTTCGCCACGCCTTCGAGGGTCGTGTCGGCGCGGATGCCTTCGTCGGCGCGGATCGTCACTTCCCGCGTCAGCAGCATGCCGGAAGCCTTGTCGGCCACGCCCATCACGGTGGTCATCGGCACGATCTCGGCATCGAACAGGCCGGCGGCCTGGGCCGCCGCGGCGCGCTGCTGGCTGCGCACCCCGTACTCGTCCTGGCGCTCGCGTGGAATCCGGTAGCGGTGCGCCACCGTCTCGGCGGTCTGCAGCATGGGCCAGTAGAGTTCCGGCTTGTTCTTCTTGAGCCAGCTCTCGTACAGCATGTGGCGGTTCATCTCCTGCTGCACGCAGGAGATCGACTCGACGCCGCCGGCGGCATAGATCTCGCCTTCGCCGCTGAGGATGCGCTGGGCCGCGAGGGCGATGGTCTGCAGGCCGGAAGAACAGAAGCGGTTGACCGTCATGCCGGGCACGCTCACCGGGCACCCGGCGCGCAGCGCGATCTGGCGCGCGACGTTGACGCCGGTGGCGCCTTCGGGATTGGCGCAGCCCATCACGACGTCTTCCACCTCGCCCGGCGCGATGCCGGCGCGCTCGATGGCGGCCCGCAGGACGTGGCCGCCGAGGGTGGCGCCGTGGGTCATGTTGAAGGCGCCCTTCCAGGACTTGGCCAGGGCGGTCCGGGCGGTCGAAACGATCACGGCGTCATGCATGCAGCTGTCTCCTGTTGTTCGTGTTGGAGTTCGTGTTGGACCGGGCGAGCATAGCATATAAGAACGGTCGTTCGTAATGAAAACCTCAAGTCAACGGATGAGGCTGTCGGATGCGGACCGACGGGGTAGCAGCGCACCGTCCGACACAGCCGCAGCCCGCACGGGCATGCGCTTGTAAGCTCCGCGTAAGCTTGCCGCAAGAATCGTGTAAGGTTTGCGGAACACACTCGGTCCCAGCTGATAAGAAAGTAGCAATTCGAATTGGCAAGTCGAATCAGCCACCGTCAGCAAGTGCTTCACCATCCGGTATCACAACTACTATACGGAGACACACATGGCTATCACACCCGGCATGACCGCCGGAGGAAAGGCTGCACCATCCTCCGCCGGACTGACCAAGGAAGAACGCAAGGTCATCATCGCATCTTCCCTGGGTACCGTTTTTGAATGGTACGATTTCTATCTCTACGGCTCGCTCGCTTCCATCATCGCCAAGCAGTTCTTCATCGGCGACCCGACCACCACCTTCATTTTCGCGCTCCTGGCCTTCGCCGCCGGCTTCATCGTGCGCCCGTTCGGCGCGCTGGTGTTCGGCCGCCTGGGCGACATGATCGGCCGCAAGTACACCTTCCTGGTGACGATCCTGATCATGGGCGCCTCGACCTTCCTGGTCGGCCTGCTGCCGAGCCACGCGCAAATCGGCATCGCGGCCCCGATCATCCTGGTCACCCTGCGCATCCTCCAGGGCCTGGCCCTGGGCGGCGAGTACGGCGGCGCCGCCACCTACGTGGCCGAGCACGCGCCGCACGGCAAGCGCGGCCTGTTCACTTCCTTCATCCAGACCACGGCCACCGTCGGCCTGTTCCTGTCGCTGCTCGTGATCCTGGGAACCCGCACCGCGATGGGCGAAGAGGAATTCCAGGCCTGGGGCTGGCGCATTCCCTTCCTGATCTCCGTGGTGCTGCTCGGCATCTCGGTGTGGATCCGGCTGTCGATGTCCGAATCGCCGGCCTTCGCCAAGATGAAGGCCGAAGGCAAGACCTCGAAGGCGCCGCTGTCGGAAGCCTTCCTGAACTGGAAAAACGGCAAGATCGCCCTGCTGGCCCTGATCGGCCTGACCATGGGCCAGGCGGTGGTGTGGTACACCGGCCAGTTCTACGCCCTGTTCTTCCTGACCAAGACCCTGAAGATCGATGAGCCGACCGCCAACATCCTGATCGCGATCTCGCTGGCCCTGGCGACCCCGTTCTTCATCTTCTTCGGCTCGCTGTCGGACAAGATCGGCCGCAAGAAGATCATCCTGGGCGGCTGCCTGATCGCGGCGCTGACCTACTTCCCGATCTTCAAGGCCATCACCCACTACGGCAACCCGGCGCTGGAGCGCGCGATCCAGACCTCGCCGGTCGTGGTCGTGGCCGATCCGGACACCTGCAGCTTCCAGGTCGACGCCACCGGCACCAAGAAGTTCCCGTCCTCCTGCGACATCGCCACCCGCATGCTGACCGCGGCCTCGGTGAGCTACACCCGCCAGGATGCGCCGGCCGGCACCGTCGCTTCGGTCAAGGTGGGCGACACCGTGTTCCAGTCGTTTAACGCGGTCATGACTCCGGACAACCTGAACTTCGACGCCGCCAGCAAGGAGCGCGAGACGGTCCTGAAGAAGGAAGTGACGGGCGCCCTGAAGGCGGCCGGCTATCCGGAGAAGGCCGACCCGGCCGCGGTGAACAAGCCGATGCTGGTGCTGCTGCTGTTCATCCTGGTGATCTACGTCACCATGGTGTACGGCCCGATCGCGGCCATGCTGGTGGAAATGTTCCCGACCCGCATCCGCTACACCTCGATGTCGCTGCCCTATCACATCGGCAACGGCTGGTTCGGCGGCCTGCTGCCGACCACCACCTTCGCACTGGTGGCCTTCAAGGGCGACATCTACTACGGGCTGTGGTATCCGATCATCATCGCGCTGATCACCGTGGTGGTCGGGGCCCTGTTCATCCGCGAGACCAAGGACAACGATATCTACGCGCATGACTGATCCGCGGATCGGTTAACCGAAAATGCCGCTGGGGACAGCGGCATTTTTTTGTCCTGGCGGGTTCAGGGACTCAGGTTCCGGCCTTCGCCGGAGGTCGTCGGCTCCCGGCGAAGGCCGGGACCGAAGTGCATCGCATACCGCCAGCGTCAGCTATTGAATCCCTTCCCCTCCGCCGCCAGCTTCACCATCAGCGGCGCCGGCTTCCACGCCTCCCCATGCCGCCCGCGCGCATACTTCTCCATGGCCATCAGCACATTCGGCAGTCCCACGCTATCCGCGTGGAACATCGGCCCGCCGCGGTGCAGCGGGAAGCCATACCCGGTCAGGTACACCATGTCGATATCCGATGCGCGCAGCGCGATGCCCTCCTCGAGGATCTTCGCCCCTTCGTTTGCCAGCGCATACACCAGCCGCTCGACGATTTCCTGGCTGGAGATGGTGCGCCGCGCCACGCCGATGTCCGCCGAATGGCGCACGATCATATCGTTCACCGCGGCCGACGGATAGGCCTTGCGGTCGCCCGGCTTGTAGTCGTACCAGCCGGCGCCGGTCTTCTGGCCGAAGCGGCCCTGCTCGCACAGCAGGTCGGCCGTCTTCGAGTACGCGATCTCCGGCGACTCGACGGCGCGGCGCTTGCGGATGTACCAGCCGACGTCGTTGCCGGCCAGGTCGCTCATGCGGAACGGTCCCATGGCGAAGCCGAATGCCTCGATCGCCTGGTCGACCTGCTCCGGCAGCGCGCCCTCGTCCAGCATGAAGTAGGCCTGGCGCAGGTATTGCTCCAGCATGCGGTTGCCGATGAAGCCGTCGCACACGCCCGATACCACGCCGGTCTTCCTGATCTTCTTGGCCAGCGCCATGCTGGTCGCCAGCACGTCCTTGCCGGTTTCCTTGCCGCGTACGATCTCCAGCAGCTTCATGACATTCGCCGGGCTGAAGAAATGCAGGCCGATCACGTCCTGCGGACGCCTGGTGAAGCCGGCGATGCGGTCCAGGTCCAGGGTCGAGGTATTCGACGCCAGGATCGCGCCCGGTTTCATCACCCGGTCCAGCTCGCGGAACACGGCCTCCTTCACGCCCATGTCCTCGAACACCGCTTCGATCACGATGTCGGCCTGGCCGATGTCTTCGTAGTCCAGCGTCGCGCCGATCAGGGCCATGCGCTGTTCCAGCTTGTCGGCCGTCAGCTTGCCCTTCTTGACGCTGCTTTCGTAATTCTTGCGGATGGTCGCCAGACCCCCGTCGAGCGCTTCCTGCTTCGTTTCGAGGAGGGTGACCGGAATGCCGGCGTTGGCGAAATTCATGGCGATGCCGCCGCCCATGGTGCCCGCGCCCACGACGGCCGCCCTGGCGATGCTGCGCACCGGCGTATCGGACGGCACGTCCGGGATCTTGCCCACGGCGCGCTCGGCGAAGAAGGAATGGCGCAGCGCCTTCGATTCCGGCGTCTGGGTCAGGTGCAGGAAGCGTTCGCGCTCGAATTTCAGGCCTTCCTCGAAATCCTTGCTGGTCACGGACGCGGCCACGGCCTCGACGCACTCGAGCGGCGCCGGGAAGGGACCGGCCATCGCCTTGACGGTGTTGCGCGAGAACTGCAGGAAAGCCTCATGATTCGGATAATCGACCTTGCGGTCGCGCACCTTTGGCAGCGGCCGGACATCGGCCACCTTGCGCGCGAAGCCGACCGCCGCTTCCAGCAAGCCGGTACCGGCCGGGAAGACTTCGTCGAACAGCGCGGTGTCCGCCAGCTTTTCGGAAGGCACCGGGGTGCCCGACACGACCATGTTCAGGGCCATCTCCAGGCCCAGCAGGCGCGGCAGGCGCTGGGTGCCGCCGGCGCCGGGCAGCAGGCCCAGCTTGACTTCCGGCAGCGCGATCTGCGCGCCCGGCAGGGCCACGCGGTAGTTGCAGCCGAGGGCCAGTTCCAGGCCGCCGCCCATGCAGACGCTGTGGATGGCCGCGACCACCGGCTTGGAGGCATTCTCGACCACGCGGATCAGGGAATGCAGGGTCGGTTCGGTGAGCGCTTTCGGGGAGTTGAATTCGCGAATGTCCGCGCCGCCCGAGAACGCCTTGCCGGCGCCCGTGATCACGATCGCCTTCACGGCTTCGTCGGCCTCGGCGCGGCGCACGCCTTCGGCCGCGGCGCTGCGCGTGGCCAGGCCAAGTCCGTTGACCGGCGGATTGTTCAGCGTAATGACGGCGACGTCGCCATGCACCTGGTAGTCGGCACTCATGTCTCTTCTTCTCCTTTTCGGTTGAACTATCCCGACAACTATACCCCAAATAATAGAACGCCCGTATTATTTCCTCAGCGAAGAAGCGCACTTTTTGCGCGCCGGCAGGTTCGGATGCGGTGCGGAATTGGCCCGTTGTAAAACAACCAAAAGTCGATAACTCCCCGCTAACCGGACGCAACAATTCAGCAGAACGCGTCTTCGCGGGCGCACAATACATGCTCGCGGCACCAACATCACAACAAGAGACCGGGCGCCCCGCTGCCGGCCTCGAGGAGACACACACATGCGCAGCAAAATCACCTTCAGGGTGACGCTGGTCGTCGCCCTTGTGCTCGCCGTTCAGCATGCCGCCGAGGGCGTGTCGGTGCATTACTTGTTCGAGGAGGCGGCGTTTCCCGCCTTCTCCAACTGGTGGGGTTTGCTCCTCCTGCCCGCCATGACCTGGATCGCACTGGGACGCGTGCGTCCCGGCTACGATGGCGAGGCTTTTCTCAAGGACGCGATCGGCGCCTTGCTGTTCGGGGGTGCGCTGGCTTTCTTCTACGAACACGGCCGGCTGGACCTGTTCGAGTTCCTGGGCGAAGGCCTGGTGCTGCTGACCTTGGCCTATCCGATCTACCGGGCAGGCTGCCTGCTGGGCTTCGTGTTCGGGGCGGCGTATGCCTTCGGCCCCGTGATCCCGGTGCTCGCGGCCTGCGCGCTGGCGCCCGCGTTCTACCTGGGCCATCACGGCATGCGCCTGCTCTGGTTGCTGGCCGAGGCGCCGCGCTCCGAGCAGCCCAGGCCAACAAACCAGCAATCGCAGCAATCGCAGCAATCGCAGCAATCGCAGCAAAACATGCAGTCCGCATTGCGTTCTGCCAAATAGCTGCCACAATCCTCGTGTCCCGCTTAACGAGGAGTCAGCATGCGCCGCCAACTTACTCTCGCCGTGGCGCTAGCCACCGGTCTCCTGCTCGCCTGGCAGCAGCTCACCACGGGCGTGCCGGCCCACCACCTGCTGGCGCGCGCCGACATGCCGTCCATCTCCAACTGGTGGGGCTTGCTCCTGCTTCCGCTGCTGGCCTGGGTGGCCGCCTCGCGCATCGAGGCGCGCTACGGCGGGGTGGCGGCTGCCTCGGGCGCGATTCCCGGATGCGTCGGCGGGCTGGTGTTCGGCGCCGCCGTCGCCCTGTTCTTCAGCCTGGGGCGGACCGACCTGTGCGAATACCTGATGCAGGGACTCCTGCTGCTGGCGCTCTTCTATCCCATCTACCGCTCCGAAACCCTGCTCGGCTTCGCATTCGGCATGACTTACGCCTTCGGCCCGGTGCTGCCGGTGCTGGTCGCCTGCGTCCTCGCGGCGGGCGGCTATGTCTTGTACCAGCTACCCCGGGTACTCTGGTCGGCCGTCGGCGCGCTGAGGCGCTGAGTCCTGTTCAGCCGCCCTTGCGCCTGGTCTGCCGGGGCAGCGGAAAGACGTCCGCCACGATGATGCTGTCGCCGATCTGGCGGCTGGCCGAGGCCGAATCGTAGACCACCATCAATCCGTCGCCGGCGCCTTTCGCGCCCGGAAACAGGGTCATGCCCTCGGGATGGTCGACGCCCTCGCCGTAGGGCAGGCTCAGGACGCGCTCGAGGCGCTCGTGCGGCATCACCGTCTCCTTGTCCGGCGCCGCGCCGCCGCGCCAGCGGTAGACGTACACCGGGCCGTCCAGGTCCATGGTCGGGCCGGCCAGGATCAGCAGGTCCTTGCCCTGCACGCACAGGTCGCGGATGCCCAGGCCGTGCAGGTCGACGAAGTGCTTGACGACCATCCGGCCCTCGCCGTCGACCGGCGCCAGGCGCAGCTTGCCTGGCTGCTCGTCCTCGACCAGGGCCACCTCGAGGATGGCCGCCCACCCGCGCAGCACCGGACCGCGCAGGCCAAGCAGCACATGCTTGCCCGCCACCGCGATGCCCTCGATGTCGAAGCCGTTGTCCTTGCCCGGAATGGCCAGGAAGGGGCCGAAGTGCTCGTCCTCCTTGAGCAGCGCGGTCAGTTCGTTGCCGTGCTGGTCTCCGCGCAGCAGCGCGGCGGTGCGCCGCTTGCCCTTGTGCCCGACCTCCTTCGCCAGGGTGGTCTCGCCGTTCTCCGTGACGACCGGGATGCGCGCCAGCAGGTAGCGGTTGCCGTCGGCGCCCACTGAGCACAGGCGCTTGTGCGCCTTCCTGGCGCCGTCGTCCGGCTTGGGCTGCTTGCGCCGCAGGCTGTGCGAACCGACCAGCCACATGTACTTGTCGTCGCAGGCCAGCCCTTCGATGTCGGCCTCGTTGATGTCGTCCTCGCTTTCGCCATGGGGCGGCAGCGGCAGGTCGAGGAAGTCGTGCAGGGCGAACTGCCGGTGGCCGCTGGTGAAGCTGCTCTTGCCCGAGCTGTCCTTGTCGGCCAGCGTCAGGCGCTCGATGCTGACCGATTCGTCGTTGGCCAGCCAGAGCGTCTTCCCCATGCGCAGGGCCACCGACAGGCCGTCGCGCAACTCCTTGTCATGGGTCAGGTTGTCGCGCTCCGGATGGAATTCCAGCAGGACGATATTCGAGGGATGCATGCGGGGCCTCCGTGCACATGACGATAAGGCCGAGCATACAGCCAAGCACAGGAATGCGGCGCAGCGCGGGCGCGGCTGTGGCCGCGCGCCATTCACGCCGTGGGCAGGCGGTATTCCTGGTAGGCCTCGCGCAGCTTGTTCTTCTGGACCTTGCCGGTGCCGCCTACCGGCAGGCTGTCGGCGAAGACCACGTCGTCCGGGATCCACCATTTGGCGACCTTGCCCTCGAAGAAGGCGAGCAGCTCCTCCGCGGACACCTCCATGCCGGGCCGGCGCACCACGACCAGCAGCGGACGTTCGCTCCACTTCGCGTGCTGCACGCCGATGCAGGCCGCCTGCAGGACGGCCGGATGGGCCATGGCGATGTTCTCCAGGTCGATCGAGCCGATCCATTCGCCGCCGGACTTGATCACGTCCTTGCTGCGGTCGGTGATGCCCAGGTAGCCGTCGGGGTCGATGGTGGCCACGTCGCCGGTAGGGAACCAGCCGTCCCGCAGCACCTCGCCGCCCTCGCCGCGGAAATACCCGGACACCACCCAGGGACCCTTCACCAGCAGGTGGCCGTAGGTGCTGCCGTCCCAGGGCAGTTCGCTGCCGTCGTCGTCGACGATCTTCATGTCGACCCCGTAGATCGCGTGGCCCTGCTTGCGCAGCACGGCGCGCTGGTCCTCGACCGGCAGCGCCAGGTGCTTGCCCATCAGGGTGCAGGCGGTGCCCAGCGGCGACATTTCCGTCATGCCCCAGGCGTGGACCACCTGCACGCGCAGGCGGTCGATCAGGGTGTCCATCATCGCCGGCGGACAGGCCGAGCCGCCGATGACGGTGCGGCGGAAGGTGGAAAAGCGCAGGTCGTTCTGCAGCACGTAGTTGATCAGGCCGAGCCAGACGGTCGGGACCCCGGCCGAGAAGGTCACGCCCTCCTGCTCGAACAGCTCATAGAGCGACCTGCCGTCCAGCGCCGCGCCCGGATAGACCATCTTGGCGCCGGACAGCAGCACCGAATAGGGCAGGCCCCAGGCGTTCACGTGGAACATCGGCACCACCGGCAGGACCACGTCGGCCGAGGACACGTTGAGGGCGTTCGGCATGGCCGAGGCGTAGGCATGCAGCACCGTCGAGCGGTGCGAGTACAGCGCGCCCTTCGGGTTGCCGGTGGTGCCCGAGGTGTAGCACAGGGCCGCGGCGCTGCGTTCGTCGAACTGCGGCCAGCGGTAGTCATCGGGAGCGGCGCCGACCAGCTCCTCGTAGCACAGCAGCATGGGGATGCTGGTCTCGCGCGGCATGTGCTCGCGGCCGCACATGGCCACGTAGCCCTTCACGGTCTTGCAGGTGCGCGCCATGATCTCGATGGCGGGCAGGAAAGTCAGGTCGAAGAACAGGAACTGGTCTTCGGCGTGGTTGACGATGTAGGCGATCTGCTCAGGGTGCAGGCGCGGGTTGATGGTGTGCAGGACAGCGCCGGAGCCGGACACGCCGTAGTACAGCTCCATGTGGCGGTAGCCGTTCCAGGCCAGGGTGGCGACCCGGTCGCCCATCCTGACGCCCAGGCCGGCCAGCGCATGGGCCAGCTTGCGCGAGCGCTGCTCGCACTCGCGGTAGGTGTAGCGGTGGATGTCGCCTTCCACCCGGCGCGAGACGATCTCGCTGTCGCCATAGTGGCGCGCGGCGAACTCGATAATGCTCGAGATCAGCAGCGGCTGGTCCATCATCTGGCCCATCAGGGGGCTCATCGGGTAGTCGGTCATTGGCGTCTCCATGAACAATTTGGCAACTTGATGAAAGTTGTAACGTGGCTAGAGGAGAGTCGTCAATGCAATTCGATGATGCGATGCAGCAGCTGCCCGTGGCGCATGCGCCATCCCACCTCGCTCCGCCTTCGGGGAGCGGCGTCGTGGTGCGCGCGCCTCCACATCCGGCCCGGTACGGTAGAATCCCGACATCCACATCCCTTGACACTGGAACTGCCATTACTGCCGACGAACTCCCCCTGAACAATTCGTTTGCCGAGCTGCCCCCGGCCTTCTACACGCGCCTGATGCCGACCCCGCTGCCTTCGCCCTATTTCATCGCGGCGAGCAGCCCGGCGGCGGCGCTGGTCGGTCTGGATCCGGCCGAGCTGGCGAACGAGGACTTCGTTGCCGTCTTCACCGGCAACAAGGTCGCCGTGCGTTCCCAGCCCCTGGCGGCCGTGTACTCCGGCCACCAGTTCGGCGTCTGGGCCGGGCAGCTGGGCGATGGCCGCGCCATCACCCTGGGCGATATCGCCACCCCGACCGGCCCGATGGAACTCCAGCTCAAGGGCGCCGGCCTGACCCCGTATTCGCGCATGGGCGACGGCCGCGCCGTGCTGCGCTCGTCGATCCGCGAATTCCTGTGCTCGGAGGCGATGGCCGCCCTCGGCATCCCGACCACCCGCGCCCTGGTCGTCACCGGCTCGCACCAGCCAGTGGTGCGCGAAAGCGTGGAGACGGCCGCCGTGGTCACCCGCATGGCGCCCTCCTTCGTGCGCTTCGGCTCCTTCGAACACTGGCACTACAGGAATAAACAGGACGAGCTGCGCATCCTGGCCGACTATGTCATCAAGACCTTCTACCCGGAGTTCGCCGGCGCCGTGAACCCGTACAAGGAATTGCTGTCCGAGGTCACCCGCCGCACCGCGCGCATGATCGCGCACTGGCAGGCGGTGGGCTTCATGCACGGCGTCATGAACACCGACAACATGTCGATCCTGGGCCTGACCCTGGATTATGGCCCCTTCGGCTTCATGGAAGCCTTCGACGCCAACCACATCTGCAACCACACCGACCAGGGCGGCCGCTATTCCTATGCCAACCAGGTGCCGGTGGGCCACTGGAACTGCTATGCGCTGGGCAATGCCCTGCTTCCGCTGATCGGCACGCCCGAGGAAGCCGAGGAGGCGCTGGACCTGTACCGCCCCGCCTTCGGCGCCCAGCTCGACGAGCTGCTGCACGCAAAGCTCGGCCTGCGCGACACGCGCGACGAGGACGGCGCCCTGTTCGACGCCTTGTTCCAGCTGCTCCAGGCCAACCATGCCGATTTCACCCTGTTCTTCCGCCGCCTGAGCGGGCTGCGGGTGGACGATCCTTCGTTCGACACGCCGCTGCGCGACCTGTTCGTCGACCGCGAGGCCTTCGACGCCTGGGCCGCGAGCTACCGCGCGCGCCTGCGGGCCGAGTCCAGCAACGACGCCCTGCGCAGCGAAGCCATGAACCGGGTCAATCCCAAGTACGTGCTGCGCAACTACCTGGCGCAGGCGGCGATCGAACAGGCGCAGAATGGCGACTACAGCGGCGTGCACAAGCTGCTGGCCGTGCTCGAACGCCCCTTCGACGAACAGCCGGAGAACGAATCCTATGCGGCACTGCCGCCCGACTGGGCGGCCCATCTTGAAGTAAGCTGCTCATCCTGACCGGGAGACCGACCATCATGACCGACAAAATGACCGACAAAATCAGCAAGACCGACGCCGAGTGGCGTTCCCAGCTCGACCCGATGGAATACCAGGTGACGCGCCACGCCGCGACCGAACGCGCCTTCACCGGCAAGTACTGGGACCACCATGAGCACGGCATCTACCACTGCGTGTGCTGCGGCACCGCCCTGTTCGAATCGGACGCCAAATTCGATTCAGGCTGCGGCTGGCCCAGCTATTTCCGCGCCCTCGACCCGAACAATGTGATCGAGAAGGAAGACCGCACCCACGGCATGCTGCGCACCGAAATCATCTGCGCGGTCTGCGACGCCCACCTGGGCCACGTCTTCCCCGACGGCCCGCCGCCGACCGGCCTGCGCTACTGCATCAATTCCGCCGCCCTGCGCTTCGAACCCGTCTGAGGATACGCACCCAATGAAATTCCTGTTCGACCTGTTCCCGGTCATCCTGTTCTTCGGCACCTACAAATACGGCGAAAGCCACCAGGAGTGGGCCCATGGCCTGGTCACCCAGTTCCTCGGCGGCCTGATCGCGGGCGGCGCGGTGCCGGCCGACCAGTCGGCGATCCTGCTGGCGACGGCGGTCGCGATCGTCGCCACCTTCCTGCAGATCGGCTACCTGCTGGTACGGGGCCGCAAGGTCGACGGCATGCTGTGGCTGTCCCTGGGGGTGATCGTGGTCGCCGGCGGCGCCACTATCTATTTCCACGACGATACTTTCATCAAGTGGAAGCCGACCATCCTGTACTGGGCCTTCGCCCTTGCCCTGCTGGTGGCCCAGGTCTTCTACCGCAAGAACCTGATGCGCACCGTGATGGAAGCCAGCGTCAAGCTGCCCGACCCGGTCTGGAGCCGGGTCGGCTATACCTGGATCGCCTTCTTCTTCGCCATGGGCCTGCTGAACCTGCTCATGGCCTTCGTGGTGTTCCGCACGGATACCAGCGCCTGGGTCAGCTTCAAGCTGTTCGGCTTCACCGGCATTTTCTTCGCCTTCGTGCTTGTCCAGACCCTGATGCTTTCCAAACATATTGAGGAGGACGCATGAGCACCCCGACCGACCGTACCGAACGCCTGCGCGCCCGCCTGCAGGCCGAATTGAGCCCGTCCGTACTGGAAATCACGGACGATTCTCACCTCCATGCCGGCCATGCGGGCGCGGCCTCGGGCGGCAGCCATTACAGCGTGAAAATCGTCTCCGACCGGTTCGAGGGCCGCACGCTAGTCATGCGGCATCGTCTTGTGTATGATGCCGTGCACGAAATGATTAACAAAGCGGAAATCCACGCGCTCGCCATCACGGCGGTCGCGCCTTCCGAGCAGTCCTGAAGGTCGGCTTCAGGCTGCTTTAAGAAAACTCGCCGACAATTGAACCGGTTGTTACAAAAACTACGCTAACCTCGTCCAAGCAAACACCCCGCTACAGGAACACCACATGACTTTTAAGCCAGCACGCCTGCTGTTAGCTCTGATCGCCGTTGCAGCGGCGCCCGCCTTTGCCCAGAACCTCGCAGTGGTCAACGGCAAGCCGATCCCCTCGGCGCGTGCCGAAGCAATGGTCAAGCAAGTCGTGGCCCAAGGCCAGGGCCAGGATTCGCCGCAACTGCGTGCCATGATCAAGCAAGGCCTCATCGAGCGAGAAGTGCTGATGCAGGAAGCCATCAAGCAAGGCTACGACAAAAAGCCCGAGGTCAAGGCAGCGCTGGACAACGCGCGCCAGGCGATCGTCGTGAACCAGCTCGCCAAGGACTACATCGCCAAGAACCCGGTGAGCGACGCGGAAATCAAGGCCGAGTACGACAAGTTCAAGGCCCAGACCGGCGACAAGGAATACCATGTGCGCCACATCCTGACCGAGAACGAAGCCGACGCCAAGGCCGTCATCGCCAAGCTCAAGGGCGGCGCCAAGTTCGAGGATCTGGCCAAGCAGTCGAAGGACACCGGCACCGCCAATACTGGCGGCGACCTGGACTGGGCCGTGCCGGCCTCGTTCCCGCCTGAGTTCGCTGCCGGCTTCACCGGCCTGCAGAAGGGCGCCATCACCGAGACGCCGGTCAAGACCCAGGCTGGCTACCACGTGATCAAGCTGGACGACACCCGCGCAGCCAAGCTGCCGTCGCTGGAGGAAGTCAAGCCGCAGATCGCGGAATCCCTGACCCAGCAGAAGCTCCAGGCCTACCAGGAGCAAATGGTCAAAAAGGCAAAGGTGCAGTAATATGTGCTGTCGCCGGCGCCGCATCCAGGCTTGAGACTGTCCTGGTTCGGCGCCGGTTCTCGTCGCCCGCGGCGATACTTTTCGTGTTTATATAGGATCTCAACAATGATTTTGAAGCCAGCCCGCCTGTTGTTAGCCATGACCGCAATGGTTGCCATGCCAGCATTCGCGCAAAACGTTGCTACCGTCAATGGCAAGCCGATTCCGGCGGCCAAGGTAGACCAGCTGGTCAAGCAAGTCGTCGCCCAGGGCCGCGCCACCGATTCTCCGCAGCTGCGCGAAGCGATCAAGCGTGACCTGATCGGCCGCGAAGTGTTGATCCAGGAAGCCGACAAGCAGAACATCGGCGCCCGCGCCGACGTGAAGGCAGCGATCGACAATGCCCGCCAGAGCATCATCATCAACGCCATGCTCGCGGACTACGTCAAGAAGAACCCGGTCAAGGATGCCGACATCAAGGCCGAGTACGACAAGTACAAGGCGCAGGTGGGCGACAAGGAATACCACGCACGCCATATCCTGGTGGGCACCGAAGAGGAAGCCAAGGCCATCATCGCCAAGCTGAAGGGCGGTGCCAAGTTCGAAGAACTGGCCAAGCAGTCGAAAGACGGCAGCGCAGCCAACGGCGGCGACCTGGACTGGGCCAGCCCGGCGACCTTCGTGCCTGAGTTCTCGAAGGCCATGACCTCGCTGCAAAAAGGCGCCATCACCGAAACCCCGGTGAAGACCCAGTTCGGCTACCACGTGATCAAGCTGGAAGACACCCGTGCAGCCAAGGTCCCGGCCCTGGAAGAAGTCAAGCAGCAGGTCGCGGAACAGCTGCAGCAGCGTCAGCTGGCGCAGTATCGCGAAAGCCTGGTCAAGAAGGCCAAGGTCCAGTAATCACTGGCTCGGCTGACGAAGAAGCGCTCCCGCGGGAGCGCTTTTTTATTGCCTGCCCGCAGAGTCGCGGCGCTGCTCGCCTGCCGTTTCGCGGCGCGCAAGTGCCGGCGGATCAGGCTGACCAGCCGTCCCGCCTCTTCCCGCGCGGCGGAATTTCCGCGGCTATCTACCCGGGAGTTCTCCACCTTCACGCACGAGAAACAGGACCTGCGCCTCACCGGCCGCCATGGCGTAGCGGGAGG
>CBIHLT010000075.1:0-20529 GCA_966210615.1 uncultured Massilia sp. | reverse complement strand
TCGTTCCGCCGGCACGGGGACTTCACCACGCTCGCGGAGGAACTCCGGTGCATCGACCGGTACCTGCTGCTGGAACGCGCCCGGTTCGGTGAGCGGGTCCAGGTCAGCCTGAGGGTGGCGCCGGAGCCGGGGGCCGCCCGGGTCAGGCTGGAGGTGGCACCCCTCGACCTGTCGCGCCTGAGCGGGGGCGCGGACGCCGCCTACCGCCACTTGCGGATCGAGGACGGGCGGCTGGTGTGGAAGGCGCTGCCCCGCGCGGCTGCCGTCGGAACCGGCGCGGCCGCGCCCGTGCGGCTGAGCGACCGCCATGGCGCCTTGCTGTGGTCGGACGGCAGGCCGGCGGTGGACGCCGGCCTGGGTCCGCTGCTTGGCGTACACCGCCAGCACGCCGGGAGCGTGGCCGGCATGCTGGCGCGGCTCGGCGGTGCCGGGCACGAGGCGCGGCTGAGCCTGGACCTGGACGTGCAGGCGCTGGCCCAGGCGGCGCTCGACTGCATCGGCATGCGCCAGGGCCGGTGGGACGGGAAGACCTGCGCCGGCGGCCAGGCACCGCCGGTGGAGCGCCAGGCCGGCCTGGTATTGCTGGATGCGGAGCGGGGCGACATCCTGGCGGCGGCCTCCAGCGGCGCAGGGGAGGCCGATCCGGCGCGCTGGGCGGAGCTGCGCGACTTCGACCGGGCCGACCCGGCCCGCAGCCCGCTGCGTATCGCCGCCTTCCAGCACGACGGCGGGGCGCACCGGGCGCCGGGTTCCACCTTCAAGGTAATCACCGCGCTCGGCCTCGAAAGGGCGGCGAAGGAGGATCCCCGCCTGGATGACTTGCTCTCTGGCATGCCCCTGGAAGACATCGACCGGATGGCACAGGGGCGCGGCTATGGATTCCGGGCCGCCAGCGCCACTTATCCGGCAGGCGGCCATGGCGCCCACATCACCAACTTTCGCGAGCAGTCCGGCAGCGCGCGCGCCGACGGCGGGCGCCTGGGCCTGGGCCAGGCGCTCAGCTACAGCGTGAATACCTGGTTCGCCTGGCTTGCCGAGTTGAGCGACCGCAGCCTGCTGGGCCGGCCCGAGGGCGGCGTACCAAGCGTGCGCGCCCTCGACCCGGACGCGCTGGACGCCATCCGCCCCGTGGCAGGCATGGCGCGGCGCCTCGGTTTCGGCAGCGCGCTGCGCCTGGACGGCGGCCTGCTGCCTGAGGACTACCGCTGGTCGGACTGGGACGCCCTCCAGGCAAGCGCCTCCGCCCTCGATCCGGTGCAGACCCGGCACGAGCTGCGCCAGATGGCGATCGGCCTGCGCATGCAGGCCACGCCCTTGCAGATGGCTTTGGCGGCGGCCGCGGTGGGGCAGGGCCGCACGGTGATGCCCCGGCTGCTGCTGGAACTGGACGGACGCGCCGCGCAGGATGGCGCCGGCGCGCCGCTCGCCGTGCGCCTGGACCGCATCCGGGCCGGCATGAAAGGCGTCGTCGACCGGGGCACGGCGGCCGGCGCCTTCCGCGGCGGCGCCTTCGAAGGCCTGCGCCCCGGCCTGTACGGCAAGACGGGCACGGCGCCGGCGGGCCGGGACGGGCAGGCGACGGTCTGGTTCATGGGCTGGCTGGAAGCGGGCAGCCTGCCCGGCCAGGACCGGCGCCTGGCCTTCGCCGCCTTCGTCAGCCACTCGGACGCCACCGGCGGCGGGCATGCGGCGCCGGTGGTGGCCGCGCTCCTGCGCGCCATGGATGCCCAATCCCGCGAAAAGAAGGAGAAATAGCCGCCTCTTGCGCGCCTCGGAAACGTGTTTGTATGGCATCATCTGTTTCAATCCGCCAGCGTGGCGCAGTTGACCACGGAGAATGGGCGGAGGCGATCGAGGACGAGGACGGTATGCGTTTACCGGGAACCCGGTATCAGGAGCATGGTTGGGAGCAGGTCCGCAAGCTGCTGGGACACTGTTCCCTGCAGGCGTTCGCGCGTGTCGACCCGGCGCTGCTGCTGGAACCCGACAGCGCCACCTCGCTGTCGCTCTACGTCGACGCGGTCGCGCGCGCCCTGCATGCCGCGCGGGGCCGGGGCGCCGCTGCCGGCAACAGCTATGGCGACACCGTCGCCGAACTGGCCCTGGCCCTGGTCTACGAACTGCAGGCCCGGCCCGGCGACTGGGACGCGCTGTGCGCGGCAGTGGCCGGCGAGCACGCGCGCCTGGGGCGCTTCTGGGAGCAGCCGGGTGGGGAGGCGCTGCTGCGCAAGAAATGCAACGACCTGTACGCCGTCCTGCGCGACAAGGTCGACAGCGACAACTACCAGGCCGCCTGCGGCCGCCCCTGCAGTCCGAACCGCATCTATGCCTACCGCATGCTGGACACCGCCTACCACGAGATCGCGCGCCTGTTCGACGGCTGGCGCGAGCACGCGGCCCAGGTCGGCGCCATCCTCGGCCGCGCGGTCGACGCGATGCCGATCGAGGCGCGCCAGCTGCGTTCCATCGCCGACTGCCGCCCCGAATGGGTCCTGGGCTGGAGCGCAAGCCTGGAAGCATTCGGCGGCGCGCCCGGGCCCCTGCATACACGCTCGAAGCGCTTCGCCAGCCTCAAGAGCAGCCCCGGCAAGATCGCCGCCATGCTGCGCGAGATCGGCGACTACGAACAGCTTTCTTCCAACCGCGACCAGGACTGGCTGCATGACGCCGGCGACGCCGAAGCCTGGCTCGGCGACTACTGGCGGGTGCTGGGCGAATCCGGGGCCGGCAGCACGCCCGGCCCGGACCTGATCCTGGAGCTGCGCCAGGACGGGCTCGACGTGGCCGACGTGGCCGACGTGGCCGACGTGGCCGACGTGGCCGACGTGGCCGACGATGCCGGGCCGGCCGACGAAGCCTTGGACGATGGCGGCACCCTGCGCCTTGCCGCGGCGGCGCAGGCGGTTTCTCTTCCCCCCAGCTACCTCCAGGCAGCGGCGGGCGCGCACGAGCGCGCCAGCTGGGCGGCGCGCGAAATGGCCGGCGACACGCTGCCGGTCCGCCTGGCGGTGTTCTTGAAACTGCTCGGGCCCTTCGACGACAGTTATCCGGCCGAATGGCTGGACCCCGCCAGCGGCGAGCTGCCGACCATGCAGCAACTGGCAGGCCTGGACGGCATTTCGCTGCCGACCCTGCGCAAACGCCGCGACGCGGCGATCGCGCGCCTGCAGAATCGGGCGAAGGCCCCTGGGGAGGAACGAGGATGACGGAACTGGAACGCAAGCTGGAAGCGCAGCTGCTGGCGGGAGCGCGCATCGAGGGCGACCGCCTGATGCTGGACGACGCCGTGCTGCGCGCGGCGCTGGACGGCAGCCGTCCCTTGCGGCCGGCGGAGCGGGCCGCCCTGCAGGCTTCGCCCCTGACGCTGCGGCGTTTCAAGCACCTGGCGGATGCGCGCCGCGCTGCCTGGCAGGGCAGCCGCGGACTGCTGCGCGCCGCCGACAGCGGCGCGGCACTCGAGGTGCTGGCGACCGACGACGGACTGTGGCGCCTGCATTTCGCCGGCGCCCAGGTGATCCTGCAGCTCGACCCGCAGGCGGCGCGCGCGCCGCAGGTGCTGGCCGGGCGGCCACGGGTCAAGGTAGTGGACGGCGCGGGCGCGGTCGTGCTCGAAGGCGTCCTGGACGCCGATGGCGAATGCGAGGGCCCATGGCCTTTCGCGGCGCCGCCGGCGCAGCATTTTCAGCGGCATGGGGCGGTCTTCCTCGTGGAGCCCGTCCGGGAAGGACATTGATGTTCGGTTCATTGCTTAAGAGTGCATTCCGTCCGCTGCGGCAGACGGAATTTTCCTGCGCCAGCCTTGGCGTGAGCGCCATCGCCTTGCCGGCGCCTGGCGGCTGCACCGTGCCGCAGCGCTGCGCGGCGGTGCTGGTGGACCGGGGAGGGCATACCCGCCGCCTCGGCGAGGGCGCGCGCCTGGCCCCGATCGAGGGCGAAACCGCGTGGTGCGTGCACCCCGGGCCCTATACCTGCGACCTGACGCCCTTCGCGGCCAGCCCCGAAATCGGGCTGCGCCTGAGCTTCGTGGTCGACGCCACCGACCCGCGCGCCACCCAGCAGCGTTTCGACCTGTTCCTGGCCAGCGAAGCGCAAGGCGCGGTGGGCCTGGAGGACTTCGCCCTGGCGCTGGAGCACGCGCTCCAGCACGAGCTGGCGCAAGGGAACCTGGAGCTGCCCCCCTGTACCACGCTGGAGGAATGGAATGCCTTCCGCTCGGGATTCAACCAGCTGATGTACACCCGCTTCGGGGTCACCGTGGACGATTGCGTGCCGGTCGACCTTGGCGGGTCGCGCGACTATCCCCATATGCTGGAAGCGCGCCTGGCCGCCCAGCCGGTTCCGGTCCAGGCGCCGGCGGCAGTGCCCCAGGAGGCGTTCGATCCCGCCTGCGAGGACGCGCGCGCGCTGCGCCGCCTGTTCCTGGAGCTGCCTTGCCTGATGTGCTGCCTGCGCATGGCGGTGCTGCCGTCCGACCAGTCCCAGTTCCGCCAGCACCAGGAGCTGCTGCGCCGGCTCGACCTGGTCAGCCTGGCGGTCGGCACCATGCCGGCGCTGGAGCTGGCCGCGCCCAACCCGGCGCTGCCGGCGGCCGAGCGGCTGCGCCGCGCGCGCCACAGCCGCCGCGCGGCCGTCGCGCTGGACGAAGCCTGGGCCCTGCTGGCGCGGCTGAAGCAGGCCGGCGACGTCACGCCGGCGCGGCTGTTCGACGATGCCGACCGCATCGTCAGCAATCTCGAATGCGACACCGCGGAGCGCCGTGCGGTGAGCGCGGCCGAACTCGACGAGGTGGCGCCGTGAGCGGGCTCGCCAAGGCCGGGATCGACAGCGCCGTGGTGCGCAGCGCGGACCCGCGCGGCGGCCATCTGACCGTGACCGCCACGCGCCGTCCGCGCGCCGGCCGGGCCGAAGTCAAATGCAGCGTGCCGGATGCGCCCGCGGTCGCCCAGCGCATGCAGCAGGTGGTGCGCCTGGCGCGCCACACGGAGGCGCGCGCCGACAGCCGCGACCAGGTGGTGCTGAGCCTGGACCGCGCTCCCCTGGCGGACGACCGTGGCTGGGAGCTGGCGGCCGTATTGGCCGACCGCATGGTGCGCGGCGTGCTGCCGCCGCAGCAGGCGATGGTGGCGAACGGCTGGTCCGACGCCTGGCACCTGGGCCGCATCGAAGGAGCCGGCGTGGCCCACCTGGGCGCCTTCGTGGGCCAGCCCGATCCTGCCGCCGGCGTGGCCAGCGCGCGCGCCTGGTTCCCCCTCCACAGCGGGGGCGAACACGACAGCCTGGGCTGGGTCGAGGTGAGCGTGCGTCCGCTGGCCGGCCCGGCCGAGGACGAGGACGCGGCGGTGGCCGTGCCCGACCTCGACGCGGTGCGCCAGGCGCAGGTGCGCGCCGTGCTGGCGGGCAGCCGCCATTTCGACGGCCGCGGCCAGGGCCAGTGGCGCACCACGGTGCGCTTCGGCGAGCCGCGCTTCCAGGGCGATTCCTACGAGCTGGCCCTGGTGCTGGCCGACCGCATGGCGCGCGGCCGCGAATTCCTGGCGCGCGGGCGGGTGATCGCCACCGGGCGCTCGGCCGCCTGGCATGCGGGCAAGGTGGACGCGGTCGACGGCCTGGCGCAAAAATGCGCGCTGATCGCGCGCGAGGCCGGGGCGGGCGACCGGGTGCTGCTGCCCAAGGACTGGGAAGCGGGGCTGCCGGCCGGCCTGCGCGAGGAATTGCGCGCGCGCGGGGCCAGCCTGGCCTGCGTGGAGCGCATCGGGATCATCTAGCCGCGTGGCGTCACGCGGCGCGCCCGCGCCCCTGCTAGAATCGGCCAGTGGGCGCTGTACGCAGATAAATGGAGTCGGATATGTTCCAGATGTTCGGAGTCAAAGGCGCCGCCTGCCCGCGCTGCGAGCGCAAGAACGGCGGCGACGCCCGCTATTGCGCCGGCTGCGGCCTGATCCTCGGCGCGCCGCGCAATGCGCCGCTGCTGCGCGAGAACCGCTGGGTGGCAGGTCCGGACGAGCTGGCCGTGTTCTTCGGCGTGCGCGAGCTGTCCGGGGTGTTCGTCAAGACGCTGCGCGTTCCGGCCACGGCGCGCGCCTTCATCCTGCAAGGCGACAAGGCGACCGAGGTTCCGCAGGGCGAGTACGAAATCGAAGGCTTCTTCACCCGCCTGAACCACCTGCTGCGCGACCAGCATGCCGAGATCCTGGTCACCCGCACCGGGGCGCTGCCGGTGAGCTTCAGTTTCGACGATGTCGCTACTTGCGAGCACCTGCTGGTGAGCGCGCGCTTCACCGTGAGCGTCAGGATCGAAAACGTGCCCGCCTTCGCGCGCCACTTCATGACCATGCCCGGCGCCATTGGGGTGAACGAATTGCGCGAGCTGCTCGCGCATCCGGTGCGCCAGCTGGCGGCCGAATTCGTCGGCGCGCGCTCGATCAGCGAGATGGCCGGCAACCGCGCGCTGCGCGAACAGCTGGACGAGCGCCTGCAAGGCGGCCTCAGGCTGCTGCTGGCCCAGTACGGCCTGGCGGTCAGCCAGGTCGACACGCTGGAGCTGCGCCACGATAAATTCGACGCCAACCGCGCCCGCGTCGGCAGCCTGTGGCTGGCGGCGGACGAAAAGCACGTGCAGGTCCAGCACGCGCGCCATCTCGACGAGCTCTACACCGCCGAGGAATGGAACCGCATCCACCGCGCCGAACAGGATCTCAAGCTGCGTCAGCGCCGCGCCGAACTGCGCCAGGACGAGGCGATCGCCAAGGCCGACCTGTCGCTGCAGGGCGCCGACCGCGCGCACGGTGTGCGCCTGCGCCAGATCGAACTGTATGGCCGCATCCTCGAGGCGCAGTCGCGCAAGCAGGCGATGGAGCGCGGCGCCGGCGAGGTGCTGGCCGAGCTGGAACACGCGATGGCGAAGAAGGGCGCCGCGCGCGCCGACGAGCAGGCCGAATGGCACCACCTGCGGGGCCTGGCCCAGGTGCGCATGCGCGCCGAGTTCGAAGCGGCGCAGCAGGAAGCGGTGCAGATGCGCCAGCTGGCCCAGCAGCGCTTTTCGCAGCAGCTGTTGCAGCAGCAGATCCGCAACAAGGTCGAGCAGGCGCGCCAGATCGAGGATGCCGCCCGCCAGCATGCCGAACTGACCCGCCTGCGCGAAGACGAGGCCGGAGCCGCGCGCCGCGTGCGCGAGATCGACGAGGCCGGGCACATGGCGCGCCACCAGGCGCTGCTGCTGGCCAACGCCGCGCACAAGCGCGAGGCCGAACGCCTGCAGGAATGGGAGGACGAGCAGGCGCGCCAGCGCATCGCCGGCGTACGCCGCGGCGAAGCCCAGGCCGATGCCCTCGTCCAGCACGACAAGCTGCTGCGCACCATCGAGGCCGATGCGCGCTACACGGAGGCGCAAGACCTTCCGCGCGCGGCCGAGCGCGCCCATGCGCTCGAACTGGCGCGGATGGACATCGCGCGCGCCGAATCGCTGGCTGCGATGGACGACACGGCCAAGCTGGCGCTGGCCGCCGCGCCCAATGCCGCGCTGCTGAACGACTTCATGAAGACGCGCGTGCACGCGACCATGGATGCCGGCCAGCTGGCCGCGCTGCACCCCCAGCCCCGCCTGTGCGCGCATGGCCACGCGGCCAGCGGCGGGGACCGCTTCTGTCCGTCCTGTGGAGCGGCGCTGCCGGTCGCCTGAACGATGCAAACGGCCATCGACAAGATCCGCGAACTGCGCACGCTCCACGAGGACGGCCTGCTGAGCCGTCATGAGTTCGACCTGCGCAAGAACGCGATCCTCGACGCCGCTTACACGCCCGAGAAGGACGTGGAACTCGTGCCTGCGCCGGTACGCCCGGGCACCGAGATCGGCCTGATGGCCGGGCAGGAAGTCGGCCCGCCCAACCGGCGCTACCGGCTGGAACGCCTGATCGCGCACGGCGGCATGGGCCAGGTGTGGCAGGCGACCGACCTGGCCACCCACGCGGAACTGGGGCACAGCGCCCAGGTGGCGCTGAAGATCCTGCCTCCCCAGGCGACCCAGGCCGCCGGCCACGCCAAGCTCCTGATCCAGGAGGCGACGCGGGCGCGCCGCCTGGCCCACGAGCATATCGTGCGCGTCTACGAATGGGCCCAGGACCCGGCCACGGCCAGTTATTTCATCATCATGGAGTACCTTGAGGGCGAGGACCTGGACAGCGTCCTCGCGCGCGATGGCCGCCTTGACTGGGGCCGCGCCCTGGCCATGCTACGCCCCGTGGCCGAGGCGCTCGACTATGCGTGGGAGCGGCACCGGCTGGTCCACCGCGACATCAAGCCTGGCAACGTGTTCGTCACCGGCAAGGGCGAGGTCAAGCTGCTCGACTTCGGCATCGCGGCGCGCGCCCGCGCATCGGGCGGCGCGGCGACGCTGGAAGCGCCGGCCTTGTCCGGCACCGCCGGCTACCGCGCGCCGGAAGCGTCCGACCCGGCACGCCAGCCGCAGCCGGGGCTCGACGTCTATGCCGTCGCGGTCATGATCTACCAGATGCTGGAAGGCGAGCTGCCCGCGCCCGGCACGACGCGCGCGCCGGGCGCCTTGCCGGCGCGGCAGTGGAAGGCCTTGCAGTCCGGTTTCGCACGCGATCCAGGGGCGCGGCCGGCCAGCGTGCGTGCGCTGCTGGAAGCGGTCGAGCTTGGCGCCGGCCCGACCGCGGAGGAAGAAGCGGCGCGCCGTGCAGCCGAGGAGCAGGCGGCGCGCGAGCTTGCCGCACTGCGCAAGGCCGAAGCCGACGCCGCGGCGGCCGCCCTGGCGCTGATCGAGCGCCAGCGCCGCGACCGCCAGCGCGAACATCTGCGCGAGCAGCAGCGGCGCGAGCGCGCAGCCGCCGAGGAAGCGCGCGCCGCGCGCAAGGAGGCGCTGCGGCAGCAGCTGCTGGCCAAGCGCGCCGAAGAGGCGGCAAAGGCGAAGCTGGCCCAGGAGGAGGCCGAGCGCAAGGCTGCGCAGGCCAGGGCCGCGGCGGCATATCGAGCCGAACAGCTCGCGGAGCAACAGCGAGCACGGGCGGAGCAGGCGGCGCGCGGCGCGGCCGTGCAGCCAGCGCCCGCCAGCCTGGCCACGGACGGCGACGGCCTGCTGCGCGACGCCTTCCTTGACGGGACTGGCGCAGGGCCGGCGCTGGTCCCGATCCCGGCCGGGCGCTTCCAGATGGGCTCCCCGGACCACGAACGCCGCATCGCGATGGCGGCCGGCGCGCAACAGTACTGGCTGGCGCGCGAGACGCCGCAGCACTGGGTCGGCATCGAGCTTCCGTTTGCGATGGGCCGCTATCCGGTCACGGTGGGCGAATGGCGCGCCTTCGTGCTGGCTACCGGCTGGCAGCCGAACGGCGAGGTCGACTGGAGCGCGCCGGGTTTTCCGCAGAGCGACGGGCATCCCGTGGTCGGCGTCACCTGGTTCGACGCGCAGAACTACGTCCAGTGGCTGAGCGCAGCCACCGGCAAGCGCTACCGCCTGCCCAGCGAGGCCGAATGGGAATACGCCTGCCGCGCCGGCACCCACACCGCCTTCAGCTTCGGCGACACCATCTCGACCGAACTGGCCAACTACGACGGCAGCTTCACCTACAACGGCAGCGCACCGGGCGCGTACCGTCGCGGCACCACGCCGGCCGGCATGTTCCCGCCCAATCCCTGGGGCCTGTACGACATGCACGGCAACGTGTGGGAATGGGTGCAGGACGTGGTGCACGAGAATTACGAAGGCGCGCCCAGGGACGGCAGTGCCTGGGAAGGGGGAGGGGACCAGGCGCGGCGCATCCTGCGCGGCGGCTCCTGGCTCTATAATCCGCGCTACCTGCGCTCGGCGCTGCGCAACGGCTTTTCGGCGGTGCTGTCGAACGACATCGTCGGCCTGCGCGTCGTGCGCGAACTGAGCTGACCAATCCACCAGGAGACAGGATGCGCCTGACCGCGCTGGGGGCGCTCGCCTCCGCCTCGACTTTTCTTTCCGCCGCCGTCGGCGCGGCGCCTGCCGCGATGGTGCTGCTGGACGAGGCGCGCGCGCGGCCGGTGCCGGTGGCGCTGTACTTCCCCGGGTCGAACCTGGCCTGCACAGCGGCGACGCCCTGCCCGGTGGCGCTGCTCAGCCCCGGCTACGGCAACAGCCATCTCGAATACGGCTTCCTGGCGGAGCACCTGGCGCGCCAGGGCTATCTGGTGGCCAGCATCGGCCACGAGGCGCCGGGCGATGCGAAGATGGACCAGCACGGCGACCTGCCGCGCCAGCGCGCCGAGATGGCGCGGCGCGGGGCGGCGACGATCCGCTTCGTCCACCGCGTGCTGGCCGGGACCCATCCGGGCTACGACTGGCGGCGGACGGTGCTGGTCGGGCATTCGCTCGGCGGCGACAGCGCGGCCTTGCTGGCCTCGACCGACCCGTCCGGCATCGCGGCCCTGGTCACGCTCGACAACCGGCGCACCGCGCTGCCGAGGTCGAACGCGATCCGCGTGCTGTCGCTGCGCGCGGCGGATACCGGCGCCGATCCGGGGGTGCTGCCGGACGCCGGGGAGCGGCGCCGCTACCGCGCCTGCATCGTGGATCTCGAGGGAGCTCGCCACAACGATATGTTCGACGGCGGGCCGGCGGCGCTGAAGGAACGCATCGCCGGCGAGGTCGGGCGCTTCCTGCGCGGCGATGGGCAGGAACGTCCTGCTTTTGGCTGCTGAAAGGCCGGCGATTCTGGTGTAGAGTGAGGCATTGCCTTTTTCACCACGGGAACCGAGATGGCCATTGCACACCTGTTCAAATCGCATGACAAGGACCTGGGCGGCGGCTTCACCGTGCGGCGCATCCTGCCGGCGGCGGCGCGCCAGTCGGTGGGCCCCTTCCTGTTCTTCGATCACATGGGCCCGGTCGAGGCGCAGCCGGGTTCGCGGCACGACGTGCGTCCCCACCCGCACATCGGCCTGGCCACGGTGACCTACCTGTTCGAAGGCGCGATCATGCACCGCGACAGCCTGGGCACCGAACAGCGCATCGAGCCGGGCGCGATCAACTGGATGACGGCCGGCAGCGGCATCGTCCACTCCGAGCGCACGCCGGAAGACCTGCTCGACCAGCCGCGCCGCACCCATGGCCTGCAGCTGTGGGCGGCGCTGCCGCGCGAATACGAGGAAGCCCCGGCCGCGTTCAGCCACACGCCGGCCAAGGACATTCCCGAGATCCGCTTCGAAGGGGGCAAGGTGCGCGTGCTGGTGGGCAGCGCCTTCGGCCACAGCTCGCCGGTGCCGACCTTCAGCGCCACGCTCTACCTCGACGTGACCCTGGAGCCGGGCGCGGCGCTCGATCTCGACCGCCTGCCGGAGGAGACGGCCTTCTATGCCCCGTTCGGCGCGATCGAGATCGACGGCGAGGAAGTGGGGCACAACACCATGGCCATGGTCGAGCCGGGCGTGCCGGTGCGCGTGAGTTCGCAAGACGGGGCGCGCTTCGTGGTGATCGGCGGGGCGCCGCTGGACGGGCGCCGCTACATCTTCTGGAACTTCGTTTCCAGCAGCCGCGAGCGCATCGAACAGGCGGCGCGCGACTGGGAAGAGCAGCGTTTCGTGCCGGTGCAGGGCGACAACGAACGGATCCCACTGCCGCAGTGGCCGGCGGCCTGGCGCCGCGATTAACATTGCATTGAGGTGGGCGCCAGACCGAATGTCGGGTCGCACTTCTTCGGTGAAGGCGAAATAATTTGCTCGACCCATTCGGTGCCTGAAGGAGGCGTTCGTGTTCTCCGAAGAAGCTCTTAGTAAGTTAGCTTTCTGGAACATCTCCTTGGAGGAAATTAAACTCTATTTCGAAATAGCCGCATATGCCTTGGGCAGTGTTTTTATCTTGCTAAAACTGATCGATGGCAGCATCGATGCGACGATGGAAGTGTCTCTCGAACTTGAGCGCGAGGAAGTCAAGGATTGCCCTGAATCGGATTTCCTGGCGATCAAGCTTGGCCTGAAGCGTGCGGATCGTGGGCGGCTGAAACTGCAAGAGATCGTACTCGTACTGAGCGACGCGTCGGGCAAGAATCCGGAAAAAGTGACGATAATTGATAAAGCCGTAGAGCAAGAGCTAGCCCCAATGCCTCCGGGACGGAACATGGCAAAATGGATGTATCTCCCACCGAAGGAGGGCACTCAACTCGGCTATTTTTACCAGGCCGAGCGGGGAGTGCCGATACTTGTCGAAGTCACGATTGAGGCGACCCGAACAGGATTTGGGGGGCGGCATCGACCGCAATGGCGTGCATCCGCCGTCTCTTTGCCGAATAGTATGGGTTCTTAATCGTATAAAAGACGATGACGAGAACACACTTGGCGCTATAAGCGATAGCGCGCGCGCATCGACAAAGACAGGAGTAAGCTGGTGCGACCAACCGGATTCCCCGGTTGGAGTTTCCTTTTCTCGACGAAAGGATGCGCCATGAAAATTCCTGAACATCTCCGGGTTCCCGCCATCGTGTTCGCGCTGCAAGCAGCGCTGCTGGCCGGCGCTTCGCTGATCTTCCTGGTCCTGCGCCCGTCGGGCGTCTAAGTCCGGGCCGATCGCTCAGGCGTTGTGGAGGGATGCCGCGACGTGGCCCCGGCGGTCGCCGGGGCTGCGGCGGCTTATGCGTGCCTCAGGATAGGCTTCGGCTGTAAATCGCAGCCGCCGGTCCGGACCGCCCAGTCCCGCTATCGCGGTTCCGGGCGAGAGCGGCGTTTCGCTGCCGCTCGCACGGTCGAGGTGCCAAAAGCCGCCGTCCCGATGGAAGAGCAGCGGCAGGGAAGCAGTCGACGGCGCGACCGAAGGGGCCACATCCGGCGCCATCAGGTAGAAACATTCGGCTTGCGCACCAGCATCGGCCCGCTGCAGCAGCAGCGCATGCGGCAGCACGGCCGTCACTTCCAGGCTCACGATCCCCTTGATGCTGGCCGTCAGCTCGATGCGCATGCCGGGACGCAGCGGAACAGGCGTGTGCTTGCCCGGCCAGACCCCATCGACCAGCAGGCCGTAGCGCGACACGTCCTCGATCTCGAAGCCGACCCGGCCGCGGCGGATCACTGCGTGGCGGCCCGAAATGCGGCGCGTGAGGCCGTCGTGCTCGGCGCCGGCCTCGCTATGGTAGGACAACAGCAAGTCCGCTTCCGGCTCGATCGCTTCGAAGCGTCCCAGCACGCATTCGTCCAGCGCGAACAGGCGCACATGGCGCTGGGTGGCGGCATCGGCTTCGTCATGGACCAGGCAGGCGCTGCTCGCCGGGCACGGATGCGGATCCCGGGCGGCCGGCAGGTCGATCTCGATCAGGTCTTCGTCCCAGGCGATGGTGGAAAAGCCGAGGTCGACCTTGCCCGCCTGGGCCTCCAGGTTCACTTGTGCGATCGAGGCATTGCGCGCGCTGACGTCGATGTCGACCCGTCCGCCGCCGGGCGCATGGACGCGGGCGATGCCGGCGTCGTCCGCCGTCACGCGCACGTTCTTGTGGGTGGCCAGGAAGGCCTGGTGGATCTCGCCCAGGCTGGCGTCCTGGCGCGGCACCAGGATCACCGGCGAGCAGGTCCAGGTACGGGCCGCATCCGGCGCCTGCGGGTGGCGGCTGTGCAGCTCGACGTCGATGCGGTACTGGCCGTGCTCCAGCCCGCGCGAGGAGAATTCCAGGAACAGCGGGCGCCACTCGCCGCGCGAGGTGCGCTGGAAGACATCGCTTTCGCCGCCATGCAGGCGCAGCGCCGAGCGGACCAGCATGCGCACTTCGGGAGCGCAGTCCATGGGCATGCCGCGCAGTTCCAGGCGGATCGCCTGGCGGCCGCCGGCCGCGCGCGGATCGAAGCCGCTGATGTGAAGTTGCGGGCGCTGCAGGGCAGGCGTGGCGCGCTCGGCCCCGGGCGCCGGCTGCCGGCTGCGCGCGGCCGTGATCGCGTCGTCGCTGGACGGCAGCGCGGCAGGCTGCGCATGCCCGTGCGCGCACGCCGGCGCGCCGGGCAGGACCCAGACGGTGCAGTGTGGATGCTCGGGATTGCGGCAGCGGTTCATGGATGAGTTGGCAGGCAAACGATCAGTCGGCAGTATGCGGCAAGCTTACGCCGTTTCGAGGGCCGGCGGCGCGCCGGATTCATTGATTAATAACATTATTTTCGTATTGTAACTATTCGGCTTCGGGCAGCGCCGTCTCGTCGGCATGGCGCGGCAGCGGCCGGACCACCAGCGCAGTGAGGTTATCGGGATGCAGGCCGGCCGGGGGATCGTGCTCCATGGCCCCGAACAGGCGCCCGGCCATGCACGCGGCGTCAGGACAGCCTTCGAGGAGCCGCGGCCAGCCGCGCACGAAGGCGTCCGGCTGCGTGCAGGACCAGAAGCCGTCGGTCGCCAGCAGGTAGGCGCCGTCGCGGCGCAAGCGCAGGATGCGGCGGTCTGGCAGGCTACCCAGCCAGGATGGCAGGTTCAGCGGCGTCAGCGGGTACAGGGAATCGGAGAGCCTGGTGTGGTCGGCAAAGGTATTGCCCAGGAGGAAAGCCTGGGAGATCTGGGGCGCATGCTGGCCATGTACCTGCCGCCACCAGCCGGCTTCGTCCAGCTTGCCGGCCATGGCGGCCGCCGTGGCCGGAACATGGTCGACCGTGAGCGGGCGCGCCTGGCCGGACGCCAGTTCATAGAGGCGTGAATCGCCCACGTGGTAGAGCAGGGGATCGCCGTCCGCCGGCAATTCCAGCAGGGTGAGCGTGGTGCCGGGCCGGGCGACGCCTGCCTGTTCGCCGAAGCGGCGCTGGAGGCCGGCATGCAGGGCGTCCAGGTGGTGTGCCAGTTCCTCCAGCGTGGCGCAGGGCGGCACCGCCAGCAGGCCCGTCGCGACCGCTTCCGCGGCCTCGCGCCCGTGGCCGTGCCCGCCCATCCCATCCAGGACCGCGACCCGTCCGTGCCCCTGCGGCCAGGCGGCCAGGGTAAGGCGGTGTGGCGCCTCGTCCAGCAGGTGGCAGGCGCGGCCGTCGAAGTCGATGACGACGAAGTTGTCCTGGTTCTCGGGGCGGATGACGGGGCCGCAGCCGCTGCGGCTGGCGACGGCGACATCGTAACAAGGGCCGAAGCGGAAATCGGAGAGGGCTGGCTGCATGGGCAAGGTGGTCGAATTCACCTTGCTACTTTACTACGGAGCGCCCCGGGTCAAAGCGCCGATTAGATGGGGTGTTTGCGGTTGCCCGTGGCGAGCACCAGGGCATTGACCACCACGCAGGCCCCGGCCGCCGCCAGCGCCGTGCGCACGCCCCAGGCGTCGGCGACCCGGCCCCAGAACAGGCTGCCGGCCACGTAGCCCGCGGACATCACGAACAAGTAGATCGACAGGGTGCGCGCCCGCACCTCGGCCGGGAAGGACAGCTGGGCCGCCGCGTTGAGCGTGGAGACCGTGGCCGACCAGGCCATGCCGCCGCAGACGATCAGCGGCATCAGCAGCGCCAGCGAACGGGTGAAGGGCAGGGCGATCAGCATGCCGCCGTAGACCAGCAAGGCGCCGGCCAGCACGCCGGTCTTGTCGACCCGGGCCCGCACCTGGGGCAGGAAAAAGGCGGCGACGACCGCGCCGCCGCCCAGGCAGCCCATCAGGGTGCCGTAGACGCCGGACCTCATGTGCAGCACGTCGCGCACGAAGACGGGCAGCAGGCTGGCGAAGGCGATGGTGGAGAAGAACACCGAGCACACGTTGCGCAGGATGCGGCGGTAGCGTCCGCAGCCGATGGCGCAGCGCATGCCATGGCGGAGGCGCTCGCGGAAGTCCTCGCGCGCCGCGGCCTGCGGGGCGCGCTCGCGCCACCACAGCCAGTAGACGGCCAGCAGGCCGGCGAAGGACAGGGCGTTGGCCAGGAACAGTGCGCCGGCCCCGATCCAGCCGAACAGCAAGCCGCCCAGCGCCGGGCCGATCACCGCCGACAGGTTATACGACAGGTTGTTGAGGGTGGCTGCGGCCTCCACTTCGTCCGGTTCGACCAGCCCGGACAGGGCGGCCTGCCAGGCCGGCCAGATGAAGGCCGTGCCGATCCCGAGGCAGAAGGTGATCGCCAGGACCGGCAGGCTGGAGATCTGTCCCGACCAGACCAGCAGGGCCATGGCGCCGGCACAGCAGGCCATGTAGAGATTACAGAAAAACAGGAACTTGGGCCGGTGCACGGCATCCGCCACCACGCCGGCGAACAGGGCGAACAGGAAGATCGGGACGTAGGCCGCGGTCTGCACCAGCGAGGTGATCGCCGCCGACTTCGACAGCGAGGCCACCAGCCAGGCCGAGGCAAAGGTCTGGATCCAGGTGCCGAGATTCGAGACCAGGTTGGCCAGCCAGATGCTGCGGTAGCGCGGATGGCGCAGCGGACGCGTCAGCGGCACCTTGCGGCGCGGCGTCGCGGGCGCGGCGGCGGGGCTGGGAGAGCTCAGGCTGGCGTGGGACATGATCCGGACAGTGTAGGCATGCTCAGGCGCAACGGTCAATTAAATTGCCATGCGGCAACTCAAAACTGTGGTATGTTGGCGGCTCCAGCACATGCTGACCAAAAACAGACCATGGAAATCCGACCGCTTGTCACCGCCGACATCCCGGCCGTGTCCGCGCTATTGCGCGAACTGGCGAAGGAGTACATCGTGCACGAGTCGCCTCCCGAAGGCGCCTCCAACTTCCTCGCAGAGAACGACGAGATGGGGGTACGGGGTTTCCTGGCGCGCGGGCACGTGTATCACGTGGCGGTGGTCGAGGGCCAGCTGGCAGGGTTCGTTGCCGTGCGCGACCGCAGCCACCTGTTCCACCTGTTCGTCGGCAAGCGCTGGCACCGGCGCGGCATTGCGCGCAGCCTGTGGGAAGCGGCGCGCGATGTGGCCCTGGCCAATGGCGGCGAAGGCACGTTTACGGTCAACTCCTCCAACTATGCGGTGCCCGTGTACGAGGCCTTCGGTTTCGTGCGCGTCGGCCCGACGCAGTGCGCCAAGGGCTTGTACTACAACCCGATGCGCTATCCGGCGCCCGACGAGGTCTAGGGCCTAGCCGTGCTCGTCCGCGCGGCGCAGCCACAGGCTGCTCGCCCAGCCCTGCCATGACTTGCCGTCGACGTCGGCGCGCACCTGCCACCAGTCTCCTTCGCGCCGCCCTGTCGCCATGACACGGCTGCCTGCGGGCAGCACCGCCAGGCGGGGCGCATCGGTGCCGGTCGCCGCACGCAGGTTGAGCGCATCGTGGGTGACGTAGCGCGCCCCGGCCAGTGGCGCGGCTTGCGGCGCCGTTTCGGCCATTCCGGACGTTTGGGCCATTCGGGTCGTTTCGGAGGCGGCCGGGCCGCCGGCCATCATATACAGCGAAGTGCCCAGCACCGCCGTCCCGGCGGCCAGCGCGCCGGCCGCACGCAGGTTGGGGCGGCGCCACCAGGCGCGCGGCGTCAGGTAGGCGCAGGCCCAGAGCGAGAGCAGCAGGCCGGCGCCGAAGGCAAGCAACACGGTGGCCATGGCGCGCCTCAGGCGTCGAAGCGCAGCACGTAGTGCCCGGCGACCAGGTGGTGGCCAGGCGGGATCAGGTAGGGCTGCTGTTCGGTCGCGGCGTCGATCTGGGCGACGGGGCGCAACTGCTCGTCCAGGTGGTACAGGGCCTGGGTGCTGGACAACCTGGCCACCCGCAGGCCGTCGGCGCCGGCTTCCCAGCTGAACGCATTGCGCGACAGGCCGAGCCGGTCGGCGCTGCCGGCGGCCCCTTCGGCCTGGCGCAGGAACTGCGGCGTGTCCAGCACGCGCAGCGCCGCCAGCGAGGGCATGCCGCGCCCGAAGGTCAGGCGCGTGCCTGGCAGCGCCTGCTGTACCGGCCCGTGGGGCAGCACCAGCAGCGCCGCGTAGCGTTCGGCCAGCACGCCCGGCGTGCCCAGGAGGCGGATGTCCGCATTGTCCAGCGGCGCGAAGTTCGAGGGCACGGCGATGCGCTGCCGTCCAGCCGAGGTGATGGCATGCAGCTCGTCGGCCTCGTCGACGGCGAATCGGATCAGGTTGTCCTTGCCCGGTGCGCTTGGGAGCAATTGCTGGTTCAGGCCGACTTCCAAGGCCTGGGCGCCTGTGTCGCGGTAGCGGCTCAGGCGCGGCAGCGCCAGGGCGGCCAGGGTGACGCGGTGGCGCGCGACCGGGGCATAGGTGGCGTCCGCCTCGGCCTGGACGTGCGCGGGACCGGCGGCGGCGACCGGCATGGCGGTCATGTCGGCCTGGGCCGGCAGGCTGCGCGCCTTCCAGACCGCCGGCGCGCGCTGGGGCGGAGCGCTCGGGACAGCGGCGGCCCGGGCCGGCGCGGCGGCGCTGCGGCTGATCTTGAGGAGCAGGCGCGCACCGGTATTGCCCTTGCCGCGCAGGACGTAATAGCCGTTGGCGGCGTCGAAGCCGCACTCCAGCGCGTCCTTGGGGCGCACCTGCACCTCGACCGGCGCGCCCGGTTCGTCCTGCACCAGCAGCAGTCCGCCCTCGGGCCCGAAGGGCCACCCGGGCACGGCGTAGGTGGCGCCGGCTTCGTCCATGCCGACCAGGGTCAGGCGCTGGTTCGGATAGATCGCGCACACGGGCCGCCAGATGGCGCTGTCGGTCGAGGCGCTGACGGTGTACAGCACCTGTTCGCCCGGCGCCGGCAGGTAGACCGCGTGGCCGAACTTGACCTTGACTTCGCCGGGCGCCACGCCGTCCGTCCCGACCACGTGGTAGCGCACCTCGTCGCCGTTCAGCAGGTCGGCGAAATCCTTCTGGTGCAAGGCCGCCAGCGCCTGCGCCAGGTCGCGCACGCGCGCGCCGCGGGTCAGGTGGCGGTCGTCGTCGACCTCGTCCCGCGGCAGCATCAGGGTCACGTGCGAGAAGCAGCGCGTGGCAGCCCGCCCGCGCAGCTCGCGCGGGCTGCGCTCCAGCAGGTCGCGCAGCAGCGGGCGGCGCGCAAACAGCGCCAGGCCCGGCGCCTGCCACAGGGCGTCGGCGTTGAACACATCGCCGACCTTGGCTAGGACTTCGTGTTGGACATAGACCGGCATGATTGACTCTCCTCGTGAAATTGGACGCTCGCCATGCCGAACGCTAGCAGGGGGCAGATGAAAAACAGCAGGTGCGAGCCGCCTGACGATAGGAAGCTCATCGGCTGGCCCATGATCGGGAACATCGCCAGGTTGGTGCCCCAGGACAGCAGCAGGTGACCGGCGACGAAGGCCGCGCCGCCGCAGAGCGCGAAGCACTGGAAGCGCCCCAGCCAGGCGCGGCGGAAATCGCCCGCCCCGCACGATTGGCGCCATGCGAGAACGGCGGCGCGCAGCAGCGCCGCCAGGAACAGGGCCTGCACGCACCACAGCCCCAGCGCCGCCGCCAGGCCGTGGCGGTTCAGCAGCCAGGAGGGCGCGAAATCGTCCTGCACCGCGGGAATGGCGAGCACCTCGGCGGCCGGCCGCCCCAGGTTGCCCAGGCCGAGCGCGCCGCCGGCGCCCAGCCAGCCGCCCTGGGCGACCGCGCGCAAGCCGAGCAGCATCTGCTGGCCGGTATGCGGGTGGACCGCAGGGTCGTTCCAGACCTGGAAGCGCTCCGGATAAAAGCCGAAGGAACCCAGGGTGTCGGCGGAACGCTGGAGCGCGGCGCCGCCGAGCAGGGCGGCGCAGGCGCCGCAAGCCAGCATCCAGGCGGCGCCGCGGCGGCCGGTGGCCCAGCACCAGGCCAGCGCCATGGCGCCGGCCCACACCAGCAGCAGCACCAGCGGCGAATAGTCGTCGACCCGCACCAGCGCCGCCGCCAGCAGGAACACGAACAGCAGCACCGGCGCGGCCATCCGCAGCCAGAAGCGCCAGTCGCGCCGCATGCTTCCGGCGCTGCCGGCGGCCAGGGCCAGGCAGTGGGCGCTGAGGGCCGCCAGGGCCAGCTTGGCGAATTCCACCGGCTGCATGTCGAAGACGCCGGTCTCGTCGCCCAGCCAGACTTGCGCCAGCAGTGCGGCGAGGGCGGCGCCGGCCAGCAGCAGCAGGATGCGCTCGGCGGCCGGACGCGAAACGGCGCCGCGGCCGACGCAGGCCAGCAGGGCGAGTGCGGCCGGCAGCCCGACGGCCAGCAAGGCCGCCGTGTTCTGGAAGTGGCGCAGCCAGGCGGTGTCGTGCGCGCCCATGCCCATGTCCAGCTGCACCAGCAGGCCCGCCCCGAGCAGCAGGGCGGCGCTGATGGCCAGCGGCTGCGGGCGGCGCGTCCACACCAGCACCAGCAGCAGCGCTCCCCAGGCCAGCAGCAGCGAGATGCCCGCGCCGGGCGCCGCCGCGCTGCGCTGGGTGACCAGCACCAGCAGCGCGGCGGCCGCGAGCAGGCCGGCGGCCCATACGCGCAAGCGGCGGCCACGTTCCGGCGCCGCCAGGACGGCCGCCGCCAGCAGTACGGCCAGCGCGCCGGCCCAGGCCAGGCCCGGCGGCGCCGGCAGCAAAGGCGAACCTGCGACGGCGCTGCGCCTCCTCATCTCCCGGCGGAGCTCGGGATCGAAGAAGTAGTCGGGCAGGAACCTGCCCTGCGCCACCATTTGGGGCGGGATCAACGCCCCTTGC
>CBIHLT010000074.1:0-21067 GCA_966210615.1 uncultured Massilia sp. | reverse complement strand
AGTTCCTTGATTTCCTTGGCGGCGGCGGCCGAGCGCTGCGCCAGGTTGCGCACTTCCGAGGCCACCACGGCGAAGCCGCGGCCTTGCTCGCCGGCGCGCGCCGCTTCCACCGCCGCATTCAGGGCCAGGATATTGGTCTGGAAGGCGATGCTGTCGATCACGCCGATGATGTCGACGATCTTGCGCGAGGAGGCGTCGATCGCGCCCATGGTGTCGACCACCCGCGCCACCACCGCGCCGCCCTTGGCCGCGATGCCGGAAGCGTTGACGGCGAGGTCGTTGGCCTCGCGCGCATTGTCGGCGTTCTGGCGCACGGTGGCGGTCAGCTCCTCCATCGAGGAGGCGGTTTCTTCCAGCGAACCGGCCTGCTGCTCGGTGCGCTCGGACAGGTCCTGGTTGCCGGCCGCGATCTGGCCGGAGACGCTGGCGATGGTCTGGGTGCCGTGGCGCAGCTCGCCGATCACGCGCGCCAGGTTGTCGCGCATGGTGCGCATCGCGTGCAGCAGGCTGCTGTCGTCGCCCGCGCGCAGGTCGATCGCCACCGCCAGGTTGCCGGCCGCGATCTCGGACGCCAGGTGCTGGGCCTCGGCCGGCTCCGCGCCCAGCTGGAGGCTGAGGCGGCGGTAGACTGCGAACAGCCCGCCCGCCACCAGGGCCACCGAGGCCAGCAGGAGCAGGACAGCGACCAGGAAGGCTTGGCGGCTGGCTTCCTCGGCCTTCGCCACGGCTTGCCCGGTGCGCTCGTCCAGCAGGCCGAGGAAGGCGTCGACCGGCTTCATGATCTGGGCCTTGAAGCGGTGGTAGTCGTCGCTGTGCAGCAGCTTGCGGGCCATCTCCATGTCCGGGCCGTCCTTTTCCACGAAGCGGCCGCTGCCGTCGTCGAACAGGCCCTTGACCGCGTTCATGGCCGCCACCTCGGTCTTGACCAGGGCGTTGGAGTTGTTCTCGGCTTCCTTGAGCTTGGCGAACTCCTGCTCCGAGAAACCGGCCCGCTTCATCAGCTCGGACAGGGCGATGGCCTCGCCGCGCGGGCGAGGCATGGTCTCGCCGGCCGCCACGAAGTCCCAGTAGATGCGCTCGTAGTTGTGGGGGCGCGGCTTCTTGCCGCCGCGGATGTCCAGTATCTCGAGGTATTGCTGCTCGTACTTGGCGTCGCCCGTGACCACATAGGTGCGCGCCAGGCGGGTCAGGTCGTCCGAGCTCTGGCGCAGCTCGTCGGCCAGGATGTAGGACTGGTAGCGCGCCTCGTTGGCGAGCGACACCTGCGCCTGGGTCTGGCGGACCCGGTAGAGGGCACCGCCGAACAGGAGAGCAAGTACCACCCAGCCGAGCAGGGCCAGGGTGAAGGTTTTTTTCATTGTCCAGGTTGTCATTTGTCTGTGCGTGGATGAAGCTGTTGAATGGAGCTGTAACTCGGGGTATTTGCCAGGCTCAAAAGGCTACCATAAGTTAAGTTCTTTTTGGCAACAAAAAGCGAGCAAGCCGGATCATTAGACAATGGCGCGGCCGGGCAGGCTTTCGGCTGGCGCAAGGACCCGCGAACTGTACCCGGCGCGGGTGGTCACACTTTGGCCGGCGTCCTGTCCGGCCCCCACCGAGGAGATCCTCATGAGTCAATCCACGCAGCCGTCCCCGCCGCCGGCGGGCCAGTCCGCCACGCCATCCACTCCCCAGCAGCCTGCCGCCCAGCCCGGGGCGCAAGCAGCAGCGGGCACGCCGGATTTCGAGGCCATCAAGCGCCGCCAGCAGGCCACCTGGGCCAGCGGCGACTTCGCCGTCATCGGCGTGACCCTGCAGATCGTCGGCGAGAACCTGGCCGAAGCCGCCGACATCCGCGCCGGCGAGCGGGTGGTCGACATCGCCGCCGGCAACGGCAACGCCACCCTGGCCGCGGCCCGCCGCTTCGCCCAGGTGGTGTCCACCGACTACGTGCCGGCCCTGCTGGAGAAAGGGCGGCTGCGCGCCGCCGCCGAGGGCCTGGCGGTCGAGTTCCGCGAAGCCGACGCCGAGGCGCTGCCTTTCGCCGACGGCAGCTTCGACGCGGCCTTGTCGACCTTCGGCGTGATGTTCGCCCCGAACCATGCGCGCACGGCGAGCGAAATGCTGCGCGTGGTGCGCGAGGGCGGACGCGTCGCCTTTGCCAACTGGACGCCGGAAGGCTTCCTCGGCCAGCTGTTCAAGACCATCGGCAAGTACGTGCCGCCGCCGGCGGGCCTGCAGTCGCCGCTGCTGTGGGGCAAGGAAGACCATGTGCGCGCGCTGTTCGGCGCCCAAGCCGGCGACGCCCGCTTCGCGCGCAGGATGTTCAATTTCCGCTACGAATCGCCGGCCCACATGCTGCAGGTCTTCCGCGACTTCTACGGCCCCACCCATATGGCCTTCCGCAACCTGGACCAGCAAGGGCAGGGCGCCCTGGAGCAGGATGTCCTGGCCCTGCTGGAGAGCGCCAATACGGCCGGGCCGGCCGCGCTGGTGATTCCGGCCGAGTACCTGGAAGTGGTGGTCAACAAGCGCGGAACGGCCCTGCACTGAAGGCCGAGGCGGCGACAGCGCCGTCTGACCCGTGTTCCAATACGCCGTGGTCCCTCCGGGAAAACGGCGGGGACTCCCTATTTCCCGAACACGGGAAAGGCGCATCATGACGGACACATTCAAGGCCGGCGACAAGGCGGAGTGGCATTCGGCGCAAGGCGTGGTGCGCGGCACGGTCAGGAAAAAACTGAGCTCGCCCACCGACATCAAGGGGCACCACGTCGCCGCCTCCGGCGAGCATCCGGAATACCCGGTCGTCGGCGACAAGGCCGGCGCCGAAGCCGCGCACAAGGCCGAGGCCCTGAAAAAGGTCTGATCCGGCGGCGCGGCAGTACAATCGCAGGCATCCCATCCTGGAAGGTGCCCATGCGTCCATTCGTCCTGCTGCTGTCCTCCGCGCTGTTCTCCGCCGCCCATGCGCAGGCCCAGTCCGAGATCAGGATCGGCAGCGCCTCGCCCCTGTCAGGTCCCGGCGCCCACCTGGGCAAGGACATCGAGAACGGCGCCCGCATGGCGGTCGACGACCTGAATGCGAAAGGCGTCACGATCGGCGGCAGGAAGGTCAAGTGGGTGCTGCAGGCCGAGGACGACGGCAGCGACCCGAAGGCGGGAACGGCGGTGGCGCAAAAGCTGGTCGACGCGGGCGTGGCGGCCGTGGTCGGCCACCTGAATTCCGGCACCACCGTGCCCGCCTCGAAGCTGTATGCGAGCGCCGGCATTCCCCAGATTTCGCCGGCCGCCACCACGCCGCTCTACACCCAGCAGGGCTACAAGACCGCCTTCCGCGTAGTCGCCAACGACAAGCTGATCGGACGCGCGCTGGCGCGCCAGGCGGTCGGCACGCTCAAGGCCAGGAAGATCGCCGTCATCGACGACCGCACCGCCTTCGGCCAGGGACTGGCCGACGAATTCTTGCGCGCGGTGAAGACCGGCGGCGGCGCCGCCATTGTCAGCCGCCAGTTTACCCACGACAAGGCGACCGATTTCAGCGCCATCCTGACCCAGATCCGCGCGCGCCGGCCGGACGTGATCTTCTACGGCGGCATGGACGCGGTGGCGGGGCCCATGCTCAAGCAGATGAAGGCGCTCGGCATCCAGGCCAAACTGGTGGCCGGCGACGGCGTCTGTTCCGAAAAGCTGCCGCAGCTGGCCGGTGACGCGCTGGGCGAGGACAAGGTGTGGTGCGCGGTGGCCGGCGGCGTCGAGCAGCCCGGCGAAGCCGCCTTCGCCGCCTTCGGCGAGCGCTACCGGCAGCGCTATGGCTATCCGCTGCAGACCTATGCGCCCTATGCCTACGATGCGGTGATGGTGTTTGCAGCCGCCATGCAACAGGCGCAGTCCGGCGCACCGGCCGGCTTCCTGCCGGCACTCGCGAAGATCAGGCATGCGGGCATCACCGGCCCCATCGCCTTCGACGGCAAGGGCGATTTGCGGGATGCCGCGCTGACCCTGTACACCTACCGCCAGGGCAGGAAGACCAAGCTGCAGGTGCTGCGCGCACAATAAGGCGAGGCCGCCGCATTTCGCATACGAACTGTATTGACAGGCCTTGTTGCGCAATACCGTCACGCTCTCCATGCATATCCAAATGCGCTTGGCAGCGCCGCGCCGCCTGCATTAGGATCGCTCGGTTCACAACAACAACCGATCTGGAGAGAGAGATGAAACGTCGCTTGTGCAGCAGTTTGATTGCAGGCCTGTTTGCGGTGACTACCCACGCAGGCGCCCACCCTGGCGCCCATGATGCGGCCCCGGCCCCCACCCCGATCCCTGCGCCTTCCGCGTCGGCAGGCGCGGTATCCGGCATCGACGTCGCGTCCATGGACCGCGGCGTGCGTGCCCAGGACGATTTCTTCCGCTACACCCAGGGCGGCTGGCTGAAGAATGTCGACATCCCGTCCGACCGCGCCAGCTGGGGCGCCTTCAACATCGCCCAGGACAAGGTGGAGCAGCAGCTGCGCGCGATCGTCGAGCAGGCCGCCGCCGCCAAGGATGCGGCGAAAGGCTCCGACGCCCAGAAGATGGGCGACTTCTACACCAGCTACCTGGACGAGAAGCGCCGCAACGCGCTGGGCCTGGCGCCCCTGAAGGCGGAGCTGGCGCGGGTCGCGGCCGTGCAGGACAAGCGCGCGCTGGCGCCGCTGATGGCGCGCTTCTCGCGCATCGGCGCCGGCAGCCCGCTCGACATGGCGGTCCACCAGGACAACAAGGATTCGACCCGCTACATCGTCGACATCGTGCAGTCCGGCCTGGGCATGCCCGACCGCGACTACTACCTGTCGGCCACCGACGCGCGCCTGCAGGAGATCCGCGCCAGGTACCAGCAGCACGTCGAGAAGATGCTGGCGCTGGCCGGGCATGCCGATGCCGCCGGCAAGGCGGCGCAGATCGTGGCGCTGGAAACCGCGCTGGCGCGCGTGCAGTGGAGCGCGGTCGAGAACCGCGACCCGGTCAAGGCCTACAACAAATACAGCCTGGCGCAGATGGCCGCCCTGACCCCGGGCTTCGACTGGAACGCCTGGCTGGAAGGCGTCGGCGCCAAGGGCAAGATCGATTCCCTGATCGTCAGCCAGCCGAGCTACCTCGCGGCATTCGACAAGCTGCTTGCCGCCACCCCGCTGACGGCCTGGAAATCCTATTTCGAATTCCGCTTGCTGAGCGCTTACGCTCCCTACCTGTCGCAAGCCTTCGTGGACGAGAGCTTCGCCTTCCGCGGCGCGGTGCTGTCGGGCGCCAAGCTCAACCGCCCGCTGGAAAAGCGCGCCATCGCCGAGATCAACCGCAACCTGAGCGAGGTGGTCGGCAAGGCCTATGTGGCCCAGCACTTCCCGGCCGAGCGCAAGCAGCAGGTGGAGGAGATGGCCAGGAACTTCATCGCCGCTTTCGGCGAAGGCATCGAGAAGCTGGACTGGATGACGCCGGAGACCAAGAAGCAGGCCCAGCTCAAGCTGTCCAAGATCAGCGTCAAGATCGGCTACCCCGACAAGTGGCGCGATTATTCCGGCCTGGACATCGTGCGCGGAGACCTGGTCGGCAACGTCATGCGCGCGCGCGAATTCGGCCATGCCTACGAGGTGAACCGCCTGGGCAAGCCGGTCGACCGCAGCGCCTGGGCCATGTCTCCGCAGACCGTCAACGCCTATTACAACCCTGAGCTGAACGAAGTCGTGTTCCCGGCGGCGCGCCTGCAGTATCCGCTGTACGACGCCAACGCCGAGCCGGCGGTCAACTATGGCGCGGTCGGCATCTCGATCGGCCACGAGATCAGCCACGCCTTCGACGACCAGGGCTCCCAGTTCGACGGCGACGGCAACCTGCGCAACTGGTGGACCAGGCAGGATGCCGAGCAGTTCGCGGCGCGCGGCAAGGTGCTGGTGGCGCAGTACGGCGCCTACAGCCCGCTGCCCGGCTACCACCTGAACGGCGAGCTGACCCTGGGCGAGAACATCGCCGACAACGCCGGCGCGATCATGGCCAGCCGCGCCTACCGGATCTACCTGAAGGGTAAACCAGGCCCGGTGATCGACGGCTTCACGGCCGAGCAGCGCCTGTTCATGGGCCTGGCCCAGGCGCGCCGTGGCAAGGCGCGCGACGCCAGCCTGATTGCCCAGGTCAAGGCCGACCCGCACTCGCCGGCCGAGTTCCGTGTCAACGGCAGCCTGCGCAACCATCCGGGCTTCTACGAGGCTTTCGATGTGAAACCGGGCGACAAGATGTACCTCGCGCCGGAAGAGCGTGTGATCTTCTGGTAAGCCGCATTTGCTGCCGGCATGTTTCGTGCTCAGCATTCAACGAAATATTGCTGGCAGCAAATCAAATTGACTTAAGGTTACATTTCTCTGTCTAATAATTTAACAAAAGCAAAGGTGATCTTTGCCTAAAAAATAATTTTTTGTTTGATATCAATCAGATAAGTTGATGGCACATTTTGTGCTCTGGTGACTTCCCGTAACACCTCAAAACTTAATGTCACTATCTGATGGGAGATCAACATGAAATTCTGCAAAGTTTTGCCGGCTCTGCTGTTTGCCGCAGCTGCTGGATCGGTCCACGCCGCGCCCTTGATCAACGGTGGTTTCGAGGACGGCAACACGAATGGCTGGACGACCGGCGGCGGCTACCGCGGCGACGTGTTGAACACGGGCCTGTCGCCGGCTGACTTTCTTCCGGGCGGTTCCCATTACGAGGGCCCATCGCCTCGTTCCGGCATCGTTACCGCGGGCACCCTCGACCCGATCATCGGCGCAGCCCTCGGCACCACCGTTTATTCCGGCAATTATTCGTATCGCGCCGAAGACACCGAATCGGGCGGCTACGCCTCGGTGATCAGCCAGAAGGTGCTGAACTATACCGATACCGACATCTTCTTCGCCTGGAAAGCCGTGCTGGAAAACGGCGGCCACGAGGCCGACGAATCGGCCGAGATGATCATCACCCTGACCGATGACACCACCGGCCAGCTCCTGATCAGCCGTGTCTACAACGCCGGCTCGACCGGTGGCGGCGTCGACACCCGCTTCACCCAGGACGGCAGCTTCTTCTACACCGCGCAATGGCAGATCGAGCAGCTCGCCATCGACGCTTCGCTGTCGGGCCACGACTTCACGATCTCCCTGCTGGCGGCGGACTGCAATCCGACCGGCCACCTGGGCTATGCCTACATCGACGGCTTCGGCGCCGAAAATCCGCCGCCGGGCGGCGATGTGCCGGAACCAGCTAGCGCAGCGCTGCTGTTGCTGGGCGCCGGCAGCCTGGCGGCAGTGCGCCGCCGCAAGCAGGGCAAGGCTTCCGCCTGATCCTTGCGCCGGCCGGCACGAGAACGCCAACCCTGCGGGGTTGGCGTTTTTGCTTGCGGCAGCGTCAGTTCAGCGCCGGATTGCCCGCCGTCCTGGCGCCTGTGGAGGCGGGATAGCACTGGAAAGCTTCCACCGCGATATTGGTGTCCAGGAACTCGCGGAAGGCCGCGATGCGGCCTTCCCTGAGCGTGAAGATGTGCACCCAGTCGCTCTCGAAATCCAGGCCCGTGTCCCTGGCGGTCCAGGCGCCGTGGCCCAGCACCACCACCTTGTCGCCCTGGGCGATGAATTCCTTCGGCGTGTATTCGCGCACCGCCTGCATCTCGCCGATCGTGCGGAAGAATTCGGCGACCTGGTCGCAGCCATGGCGCTTGCCGGTGAAAGGCAGGCCCGGCACGTCAGGCAATTCCCATTCGACCTGGTCTTCCATGCAGGCCAGGACCTGGTCGAGCTCGCCGCGCCCGTAGGCGGCATAGGCTTGCTGGATCAGCTGCACATTCTGCTGCTCGTTCATGATCGGCTCCTGTCTGGACATGGTGGGCATTTCAGTATGTGCCAGGATGCCGGATCGTCAAGCAGAAGCTGCCGATGCGCCGCCGGCTATGTTACTGTGGCCGTCTTGCTATTTCTTATTGCAATGGAGACCGCATTGAAGAACGCCACCCTTGTATTGACGGCCCTGGCCGCAGCCGCATCCCTTGTTGCCGCCCAGGCTGCCGAAGCACCCAGTTTCGATCCCAAGCGCCTGGCCCAGGACGTGAAAGTCCTGTCCTCCGACGAGTTCGAGGGCCGCGGCCCGAACACGGCGGGCGAGACCAGGACGGTCGACTACCTGGTGCAGCAGTTCAAGGCCGCCGGCCTGAAGCCGGGCGGCGACCTGGCGGGCGGCAAGCGCGCCTGGACCCAGGACGTGCCGCTCGGCCGCTTCGAGATCAAGGGCCCGGTCAAGCTGACCCTAACCGAAGGCGGCGCCAGCCGCGAACTCAAGCAAGGTCCCGACATGGCGGTGCGCGCCTCGATGAGCGGCCTGAAGCAGGTCTCGTTCAAGAACGCGCCGCTGGTCTTCGTCGGCTACGGCGTCACCGCGCCGGAACGCAAGTGGGACGACTTCAAGGGCATGGACCTGAAGGGCAAGCTGGCCGTGGTCCTGATCAACGACCCGGACTTCGAGACAGGGCAGGGCGACTTCGGCGGCAAGGCGATGACCTACTATGGCCGCTGGACCTACAAGTACGAAGAGATGGCGCGCCGCGGCGCGCTCGGCACCATCATCGTGCACGAGACCGCGCCCGCTTCCTACGGCTGGCCGACGGTGCAGAACTCGAACACCAACGTGATGTACGACGTGGTGCGCAAGGAGCCGCGCAAGTCGCACGCGCCGATGGAGGCCTGGATCCAGCGCGACCTGGCGGCCGGCATGTTCAAGGCGGCCGGCCTGGACTTCGAAGCGGCCAAGAAGCAGGCCCAGACCCGCGAATTCAAGCCGCTTGAGCTCAAAGGCATTACCCTGTCGGCCGACTATGCGGTGGACACCCAGGTCATCAAGTCGAAGAACGTGGTGGCGATCCGCGAAGGCAGCAAGCAGCCCGGGCAGGTCGTGATGTACAGCGGCCACTGGGACCACCTGGGCGTGGGCCAGCCCGACGCCACGGGCGACAAGATCTACAACGGCGCGATCGACAACGCGACCGGGATCGCCGCCATGCTGGAGCTGGCGCGCGCCTACGGCAAGCAGCCGGCGCCCCAGCGCAGCGTGGTGTTCCTCGCCGTGACGGCGGAAGAGAAGGGCCTGCTGGGTTCCGAGTACTACGCCTCGAATCCCCTGTACCCGCTGGCCTCGACGGTGGCCGTGATCAACATGGATGCGCTCAGCCCGCGCGGCCCTGCACGCAACTTCAACATCTCGGGCAGCGCCAAGCTGGACCTGCTCGACCGGCTGGTGGCCAAGGCCAGGCAGTCGAACATCGGCCTCTCGCCGGACCCGAAACCGGAAGCGGGCTATTTCTTCCGTTCCGACCACTTCCCCTTCGCCAAGCGCGGCGTGCCGGCGCTCTCCTTCGGTTCCGGCAACGACTGGATCGAGGGCGGCGTACAGGCGGGCGAGGCGGCCGAAGCGGCCTACACGGAAAAGAACTACCACCAGCCCTCGGACGAATTCGATCCGTCCTGGACCTTCACCGGCATGGCGCGCGACCTCGGCCTGCTGTACGCGGTCGGCGCCGAGCTGGCGAATTCGACGGCCTGGCCGAACTGGGCGGCCGATTCCGAGTTCCGCGCGGCGCGCGACAAGTCCGCGGCGCAGCGCAAATAAGCAGTACGCGCCAGCCAGGAACGCCACCCTCCGGGGTGGCGTTTTCAATCAATCCATCACTTGATCCATCCATGAAGAACACGATGCTTCGCAGCTGCCTCGCCGCAGCGTTCGCCGGCGCCCTGGCTGTCCCTGGCGCCATGGCCGCTCCTTCGTCCGCCGTCACCCTGGTCCAGGCCGGCCGCCTGCTCGACCGTCCGGGCAAGGCGCCGCGCGGCCCCTCGACCCTGGTGCTCAGGGACGGCAAGGTGGAAGCGGTGCTGGACGGCTTCGTCGGCGCCGACAAGTACCAGGGCGCCAGCGTGGTCGACCTGCGCGGGCGCTTCGTCCTGCCGGGCCTGATCGACAGCCATGTCCACCTGACCAGCGACCGCGCCGGCATGGAAGGGCAGCTGGCGGGGGTGACGGACAGCGCGGCCGCCTTCGCCTACGAGGCCCAGATGAACGGCCTGAAGACGCTGCGCGCCGGTTTCACCACGGTGCGCAATCTGGGTGACGGCAACGAAGGCGTGACGCTCGCCTTGCGCGACGCGATCAACAAGGGCTGGGTGCAGGGACCGCGCATCGTCGATGCCGGTTCGCCGATCTCGACCACTTCCGGCCACATGGACGGCCGGCTCGGCTACGCCGACTGGGTCCAGCACGGCGTCCCGCACGACAACCTGTGCGACGGCCCGGAAAGCTGCCGCAAGGCGGTGCGGCGCCAGATCGGCCGCGGCGTGGACGTGATCAAGATCGCCACCACCGGCGGCGTGAACAGCGTGGTCGGGGCCGGCGTCGGGCGCCAGATCTTCGACGACGAAGTCAAGGCGCTGGTCGACACGGCCCACCTGTACGGCAAGAAGGTGGCGGTCCACGCCCACGGCGACGAAGGCATCAAGGCGGCCCTGGCCGCCGGCGCGGATTCGATCGAGCACGGCACCCTGCTGGACGAGGCCGGCGTGCGCCTGTACCTGAAGTCGGGCGCCTATTACGTGCCCACGCTGTCTACCGTGAACGGCTACAAGGAGCGCATCGCCGCCAATCCGGACGCCTATTCGCCGGCGGTGCGGGCCAAGATCGACTGGCGCATCGGCGTGACCGGCAAGGCGCTGCGGCTGGCGCACCAGCATGGGGTCAGGATCGCCTTCGGCACCGATGCCGGGGTCTCCAAGCACGGACGCAACGCCGACGAGTTCGAACTGCTGGTCGAATTCGGCATGACGCCGGCCCAGGCCATCCAGGCCGCCACGGTCAATGCCGCCGACCTGCTGGGCCTGGCCGCAAGCGCCGGGTCGCTGGAGCCGGGCAAGTACGCCGACCTCATCGCAGTGGACGCCGACCCGCTGGCGGACGTGAAAGCGCTCAAGAAGGTCCCCTTCGTCATGAAGGGTGGCCAGATCATCAAGAACGAAGGCTGAGCAGCACGGTCGTTCGCGGCGCCCGCACAACACTTGTTCAACATTCCCGAATTACCATGGAGAATTGAAAGTATCTCCATGGTAATATTCCTCCCATTGTGAAGCGGTGTCGCCAGTCATGACACATTTGCACAGTCACGGTGGCCCTCCAGCATTCCCCACCGCTTGTATTCACCTTCCCTAACCCCGAAGGAAACACCTCCAACACAGTGACACCCCGCTTTCCGGGCCCGGCTGTTGGCGCTGGATGATCTTCACAGGGAGCCGGGCATGTCCGACACCATAGAAAACGATAGCACACAGAGCCAGGGAGTGCGCCCGCCGGCTGCCGTCCCGCGCGCCGGCGGCGCCGTGGGGGCGGGAGCGCGCGCCAGCCAGGCGCTGGCGGCTCTGCGGGCCAGGCAGCCGGCGCTCCTGCTGGCCTGCCTGCTGCCCGCGCTGTGGCTGGTGGCCGCCGCCTTCCTGCAGCATGTGCGCGAGCAGGCGTTCGCAGATGCGGGCACCGACACCGGCAACCTGGCCAGGGTGATGGCCGAAGAGACCCAGTCCTCGGTGCGGGCGGCGGAGCGGACCCTGGTCGACCTGCGCGAACGGTGGCTGGAAGAGCCCCGGAATTTCGCCGGCAAGCTGCGCCTGCGCCAGTCGCAACTGAACGACACGGCCACCGTCTGGGTCAGCATCCTCGATGCCGGGGGCCGGCTCGTGTTCACCAACCGCCCCATCCGGGCCGGGACGGTCGACCTGAGCGACCGCGATTATTTCACCGCGCTGCGCGGCGCCACGCGCGACCGCCTGTTCATCAGCGAGCCCCTGGCCGGGCGCGTTTCCGGACGCCGCGGCATCGTGTTCGCCCGTCCGTTGACCGACAACGGGCGCTTCGCCGGCGTGATCGCCTTGTCGGTGGCGCCCGAATATTTCCTGCGTTTTTCGCACAAGACCGTGCTCGGGATGGATTCGGTGATCGTGCTCGCGCATACGGACGGCCAGATGCTGGCGCGCTCGCCCGCGCTGCCCGATGGCGGCCTGCACGGCATGGAGCATAGTCCTTTCACCGCGCCGGGCGCGCCCTCGTCCGGTGTGTTCCGCATGGCGTCCCCCATCGACGGCATCGAGCGCCAGTATGCCTGGCACACCTTGCCCCAGTATTGCCTGACGCTCGCGGTCGGCCGCTCGATCGAGGCCGTGCTGGCGCCGTACTACCGCGTGCGCCAGGCGGCGGCATGGAGCACCGGCATCCTGACGCTGGTGCTGATCTGGACCGCTGTCGTGATGCTCAGGGGGCTGCGCGAGCGCGACCAGGCGCGCATGGCGGCGGCACAGGCCGAGCGCGAAGCGCAGGCGGCCGAGAGCCTGTTCCGCAGCGACCAGCGCTTCCGCAGCCTGGCCGATGCGATGCCCCAGATCGTCTGGACGGCGGAGCCCGACGGCACGGTCGATTACGCCAACGATGTCGCGCGCGCCTATTCGGGCCATGCCGACCTGTTCGGGCCCGGCGCGAGCTGGACCCGGATCCTGCACCCGGACGATGTCGCGCCCACCTTGGCCGCCTGGACCGGGGCGGTCGGCAAGGGCGAGGTATTCGAGACCGAATACCGCATCTTCAGGGCCGCCGACAGCAGCTACCGTTGGCACCAGGTGCGCGCCTTGCCGATCCGCGGCGACGACGGCGCCATCGTCAAATGGTATGGCAGCGCCACCGACCACCACGACAGCAAACTGGCGAACGATCGCATCAGCCGCCTGGCCAACAGCCTGAGCACTATTCTCGAATCCATCACCGACGCCTATTACTCGCTCGATGCCGGCTGGCGCTTCACCTATGTGAACAAGGAAGCCGAGCGCATGTTGAACCGGTCGCGCGAGTCGCTGCTCGGGAAATGCATGTGGGACGAGTATCCGGAACTGACCGGCAGCACGCTGGAACAGGATTACCGGCGCGCGGCCAGCCAGGGCAGCGCGGTCGCCTTCGAGTTTTTCCATGCCCCCAGCGCCTACTGGTTCGCGGTGCGGGTGTCGCCCTCCAGCGAGGGCGTGACCGTGTATTTCGACGACATCACCGAGCGCCGCCGGCTGCGCGTGTTCAAGGACGAGCAGACCAGGCTGCTGGAACACATCGCGGCCGGCGCCATGCTGCTGGACGTGCTCAAGGCCGCGACCCACATCATCGCGGCCTCCGATCCGCTGGCCGGCTGCGCCGTCATGCTGCTCGACGACACCGGCGAGCGCCTCCGCCATGCGGTGGCGTCCGGCCTGCCGGATGGACTGGAGCAAGCGCTGGACGGTGCGCCGCTTGGCGAGCAGGCCTTGCCCTGCGGACGCGCCGCGCTGGCGCGCCGTCCCGTCATCGCCGGCGACATGCGGGCCCAGCCCGCGTGGGAGGACAGGGGGCTCGCCGCCCTGGCGCCGGCGGTGCGGGCCTGCTGGTCCTATCCCATCCTGTCCAGCAGTGGCGAGGTGTTCGGCACCATCGATGTGTACACCCAGGCCGCGCGTCCGCCGGTCCCGGTCGAACTCGACATCCTGGGTTCCTGCGCCCACACGATCAGCATCGCCATCGGGCGCGAGCGCGCGGAGCACCAGGCACGCCAGAGCGAGGACCAGCTGCGCCTGAAGCGCCGCGCACTCGAAGCGAGCGCCAACCCGATCGTGATTCGCAGCGCCGAAGGCCCGGACTACCCGGTCGAATACGTCAACCCGGCCTTCGAGCGCGTCACCGGCTATGCGGCCGCCGACGCGCTCGGCCATTCGCTCATGTTCCTGCTGGGCGGCGACCATGCGCAGGAGGCCGTGGCCGAGCTGGACGACGCCCTGGCGCGGCAGCGCGAGGGCCACGCGGCGATCCGAACCTACCGCCCCGATGGCAGCCTGGTCTGGCTGGAGTGCTACTGCTCGCCGGTGCGCGACGGCAGCGGCATCGTGACCCACTTCCTGAACGTCATGTACGACATCAGCGACGCCAGGCAATATCAGGCGGAACTGGAGTACCAGGCCCACTACGATGCGGCCACCGGCCTGGCCAAGCGTGCGTTGCTGGCCGCCCGGGCCGGCGCCGCCATCGGCAGGGCCGGGCAGCAGGGAAGCCGGGTGTGGCTCGCCTGCGTCAACCTCGACCGCTTCAAGCTGGTCAACGAAACCCTCGGCCACCAGGCCGGCGACATGGTGCTGCAGCTGCTCGGGCAGCGCGTGCAGGACCTGCTCGGCGCCGGCGACACCGCGGCGCGCGTCGGCGGCGACGAGCTGATGCTGCTGTTCGCCGACGGCATGGACGAGCAAGCGGTGGTGGACAGGGTGCAGCGCATCAAGGAAGCGATCGCGGCGCCCTTGCCGGTTAACGGGCATGACTACTTCCTGAGCTCGAGCGTGGGCATCGCCGCCTATCCGGCCGACGGCGGCGACGCCGAGACCCTGATGAAGAACGCCCACGTGGCGATGCGGCGCGCGAAGGAAGTGCGCAGCAACCGCCTGGAATTCTTTACCGCCGCGATGAACGAGGATGCGGGCGAGCGCCTGCGCCTAGAGCGCGACCTGCGCCATGCGCTCGAACGCGACGAGCTGCTGCTGCACTTCCAGCCCCAGGTCGACGCGCGCACGCGCCGCATCGTGGGCATGGAAGCCCTGCTGCGCTGGCGCCATCCGGAACTGGGCATGGTCGCCCCCGACCGCTTCATCCGTATCGCCGAGGAGACCGGCCTGATCGTGCCGATCGGCGCCTGGGTCATGCGCACCGCCTGCGCCCACGCCAAGCAGTGGCAGGGCCTGGTGCCGGGGCAGTTGCGGGTGGCGGTCAACCTGGCGGCCAGCCAGCTGTATCACGACGACCTGGTGGGCCTGGTCGGCAGGACGCTCGCCGACACCGGCCTGGACGCCGATTGCCTGGACATCGAACTGACGGAAGGCCAGGTCATGGCCGACGTCGAGCATGCGCTGGAAGTCATGCAGCGCCTGAAGGCGATGGGCGTCAAGCTCTCGCTGGACGATTTCGGCACCGGCTATTCCAGCCTTGCCTATCTCAAGCGCTTCCCGATCGATGTGCTGAAGATCGACAAATCCTTCGTGCGCAACCTGACCACCGATGCCGACGACGCCGTGATCGCGCGCTCCATCATCACGCTCGGCCAGAGCCTGCAGCTGCAGGTGATCGCCGAAGGCGTCGAGACCGAGGAGCAGTTCGCCTACCTGCGCCGCCACCGTTGCGACCAGATCCAGGGCTATTTCTTCAGCCGGCCGCTGGCCGCCGAGGACTTCGAGCGCCTGCTGGCAGGGCAGCATGCGGCGCTGCGGGCCGGAGACGAGGCCGTGGACGAGGCCGGCGGCCAGCCGACCCTGCTGATCGTGGACGACGAAGAAAACGTGGCGGCCTCGCTGCACCGGCTGCTGCGGCGCGACGGCTACCGCATCCTGCGCGCCAGGTCGGGACCGGAAGGGCTGGCGCTGCTGGCGATGAACCAGGTGCAGGTGGTGCTGTCGGACGAGCGCATGCCCGGCATGAACGGCACCGAATTCCTGGCGCGGGTCAAGGCCATCTACCCGGACACCATCCGCATCATGCTGTCCGGCTACACGGCGGTCGACGCCATCATTGCCGCCACCAACAGCGGCGCCGTGTTCCGCTTCCATGCCAAGCCCTGGGACGACAACGCCCTGCGCGGCAGCATCTCGGAAGCCTTCCGCTATCACTGGCTCATCCACGGCAACAGCCCGGCGCAATCCACCGGCCCGGCGGCGTGAACCTTCACTGGTGAACACCATGGTTTCACTTTTTACCGCGCTCAGGCAATCGCTTCGTCCGGTCCGCCAGACAGGCTTGCCCGCCATTGTCTTCGCGGCGGGCTTTGCCGCCTCGGTCTGGGGCTATTTCGCCGGCGCGCGCCACAGCGAAGCGGAGCAGATCGCCCAGCTGCAGGAAACCGCCGAGCACTACGCCTTCCTGCTGCGTAACCGCCTGGAGCTGTACGAGGGCGCCGACCGCGCCCTGGGCGCATTCTTCAGCGCCTCGAACCACATCGATGGCGAGGAGTTCGACAATTACATCGGCGCCAGCCGGGTGTTCGAGCGGCTGGAAGGCGCGAGTTCCTTCGGCTACCTGCCCAGGGTGCCGGCGGCCCAGGCCGAGGGCTTCGAGGCCGAGGCCGCGCGCACCTTTCCCGGCTACCGCATCACGGACAAGCGGGCCGGCGCCGACGCCTTATATCCGCTGTTCTACGCCGTGCACGGGACCGATCCGACGCGGGCAGGGCGGCTGCGCGGCGCGGATTTCTCCTCGATTCCCGAACGCTGGGCCGCCATGCAGGACGCCGCCCGGCGCGACGAGCCGGTGGCGACCGCCGTGCACCCGGCGCTGCGCCATGCCACGCACCGTCCGGTGGTCCTGATCTTCTCGCCGGTGCGCAGCATGCAGGCGCCTTCCGCCGCCGACGGGCAGGCGCGCGGTGGGCTGAAGGGCTTCGTGTTCTCCGCCATCTATATCGACCGCCTGTTCCTGGGTTTCGACCATGGGCGGCTGGCCAGCCTGTTCGACGTCGAGGTCTTCGACGGCAGCCTGACGCGCAGGCACCTGCTGTTCGACGCCGACGGCGTCTCCCATGCGCTGAAGGCCGACGCCGCCCAGCTGCTCGCCTACCGCGCCGAGATCCCGCTGGCCAACCGCAACTGGCTGGTGCACTTCTATGCCAGGAAGGACTCGCTCGCGTCGAAGGCCGCCTGGGCCGGCACCACGGTGCTGGCGATCGGCCTGCTGCTGACCCTGGTCGCCAGCTATGGCGTGGCGGCCTGGCCGCGCCACGTGTCGCGCAAGCGCTCGGTGCGCGAGTTCAACGAGCGTTTCGCCGGCTTCTTCGAGCACCATCCTTTCGCGGTGTATGCGATCGACCTCGAGCAGCGCTTCATCCATGCCAACCAGCAGATGGCCAGGGAGCTGGGCGTGAGCCGCGAAGCCCTGATCGGCGCCCCGTTCGAGGCCTTCGTGGCCGAGGAGGAGAGCGGCCTGATGGCCGGCCGCTTCAGGGAAGTCCTGGCGGGGAAGACGGTCGCCTGCACGAACAAGCTGGTGCGCGCGGACGGGCGCTGCTCGGATGTGTCGATCGTGCTGGTGCCGATGAGCGCCGGCAGCGAGGTGACCCATGTGCTGGGCTTTGCCGAGAACGTCACCGACCGCAAGCAGGCCGAGCAGGCGCTGCACGAGTCGCGGCAGATGCTCCAGCTGATCATCGACAACATTCCGCAAAGCGTGTTCTGGAAAAACCTCGACAGTGTTTTCCAGGGCGGTAACCGGTCCCTGCTGGTCGAGATGGGCCTGGACGGCATCGACCAGCTGGTCGGCAGGAAGGATGGCGATTTCGCGGCCTGGAAGGACATGGCGGAGCACTACCGGCAGGTGGACCTGGAGGTGATGCGCTCGGGCGTGGCGCGCATGCGCATGCAGGCCGCCGACCTGCGCAAGGACGGCACGGAATGCTGGATCGAGACCAGCAAGATCCCGCTCAGGGACGGGGCGGGCAAGGTGGTGGGCGTGCTCGCCGTGACCGAGGACATCACGGCGCGCAAGTACATGGAACAGGAACTGTTCCGGCGCGCGAACCACGACATCCTGACCGGCCTGCCGAACCGCGGCTACTTCACCAGCCAGCTGGAAGAAGCCGTCAAGCGCGCCCAGCGCCGCGCCGGCCTGGCGCTGATGTACTTCGACATCGACCGCTTCAAGCACATCAACGACACCTGCGGCCACGACGTGGGCGACCAGGTGATCCGCATGTTCGCCCAGCGCGTGCGCCAGGTGCTGCGCGAGTCCGATTTCATCGCGCGCCTGGGCGGCGACGAATTCGTCCTGATCGCCGAAGGCCTGCACCAGCCGGGCGATACGGCGGTGATCGGGCAGAAGCTGGTTGACGCGATGGCGCCGCCCTTCAACGTGGCCGGCGCCACGCTGCAGGTCAGCACCAGCATCGGCGGCGCCTACTTCGAGGCCGGGATGACGCCGGAGACGCTGGTGAAGGCGGCGGACCAGGCCATGTACGATGCCAAGCGGGCGGGCAGGAACTGTTTCCGCCAGGCAGGACCGGTGGAACAGCCGGCGGACTGAGGCCAGGGCGGGCAAAGCCGCCAAAAAATCTAAGCTCCCCTCTTTTTACAATCCTGATTTCGTGTGATGCAGTGGCTTGCTCAGATCGATCCGGCGTCTGTTTGGAGACTTGCTCCGCGCCACGATGAGAGTCGCGCCTGAGCGCATGCGTTTACTTGGGCTTCAACCGGTCTGCGCAAGCCAGTAGTTGTTGTTTCCCGCCTAGGGCAGTCAAGTGCTTGTTTGCTGTGGCATCGATTTCCATACTGGAAAGCGGCCACTTCGGATGAGCGAAACTCCTGCGAAAAACAAGCACGAGGATTTTGCCTGTGGGCAGACCCGTGCCAGTGCGAGGATTGGGATCCGCCCCGCCCAATGCCTTGGCCAGGGCGATCGACATTTCCCCGAGTGTGGCCTTGCTGGGGCCAGTGTCGGCCACGATGAAAGGGGAAGTCTTGCCGTTACTGGTATTGATTGCGTAGCCGATATCGCCGATGAATCCGGTGCCTTGCATCGCTTGGAAATTCCGTGGAAAAACCAGGTAGGGCACCGTGCGCGCGTCGACATACCGAGCCGGGTCGATGGCTGCCTTTGCAGGGTCTGTTAACGAGGTTTGGGAAACGAAATAGCCGGCAAATTCACTCGGAGATGGCTGAACGTATGGCTTGGAGTCGTTGGCCGGGTCGGGGACCAGGGCCGATCGCCACCAGCTTGTCCCGTAACCGCCATTGGCAGGACAGTCCAGCCCCTTGAAGCCGGTTCCCGTCTCGCAATTCAGGTGGATGTCGTCAGGATGATAGGCGTTTGGCGCGCCATCGGCATCGATTTTGACATGCTTGATGGCAAAAACGTAGGCATCCTTTTCCGGATGACGCAACAAGGTCGAGTCACCGTAGGTAAAGGGTTCGGAAAACGGGCATTGCTGAGCGCTGGCGTCGTTCACCTGAACGACCAGGGCGGAAAGAACGAGCGGCCGGGCAATTGACCGAAGAAGCGACGTTGCCATGAATGTCCCCTTTCGAGAAGGATTGAAAGTAAAAACGCCGGCTGCATGGCCGGCGTTTTGCAGAGCTATCCTTGGCGCCCCGGGACAGAAGTGCAGCACTGGCGCAAGGACGTCGCCTCCCTGCTTATCGCTCTGTCTTGCGGGCGCGTCTCGAGCCCAGCAGTGCCGCACCGCCGGCAACGATCAACAGCCAGGTAGCGGGCAGCGGTACGCCGTTCGGCGGCGGTTCCTCGTCCGCGGTGCCCTGCACGCCGACGGTGAAGCCGTTCCAGTACTCGCTGGTCATGCTGCGCCAGGTCACCGAGTCGAATTCCCCGGTAAAGCGGATGGCGCCATGCGGCTCGCCGGAGCCGATCAGGCGGTACTCGATGTTACCGCCCCCCAGATCGACCACCTGCTTGGTCACGGAGCCGCAGCCCCAGTAGCCGCAGCTGTTGTCGCCCGGCGCGGCGGCCCCGGTGCCGGCGCCGTAACTGAGGATCTCGAAGTCCTGGTTCAGGAAGGCGTAGCCGTTGCCGTTCAGGCTGACAAACGCGAAGACCGGGTTGACGACAGTCTGCGAGAAGGTCAGCGTCTGGTTGCCGGCATGCTGCAGGGCGATGATGTCGGTGCTGTCGGGCGCGTTGTCGACCTGGCTGCTGGTGTAGGGCGAGTTCGATACCGGAACGCGTGGCGTCCAGTAGTCGTTGCCGCCGCTGGGCTGGTAGAAGCCGACGCCCGCGGCATTGGTGTAGGCGACGTTGACGCTGGTGGACGGGGTGGTAATGGTGCCGTTGCCGGCGAACCCGGTGCCGGGGTCGGTGTCGGCGCCGGTCCAGTCGGTCCAGTAGACCGGCGCGGCGCTGGCCGCGCCGCCGGCAAGGGCCAAGGTCAAGGCGGGAAGGGCGCGCAGCAGCGCTGCGGTGAGTCGTTGCTTGGTCATGAGCATACTCCGTGGTGGTGGCAGATTGATGAGCTACAGTCGGTATGCGAGGGGTAGCAACTTTTGTACCAAACTAATAAACGATTGATTTATAAAGGAACAAAAAAACCCGGCCCGGCGAGGCGTCAAATTTTTCGACAGATGGACGCGCTGTGCGGATCCGGAAAACACGAACAGGGGCCTGTTGTTAGAATCTGCCTTGGACCCTCCACGCCCATTTACAGGAGTACACAAATTCTACGTTTCTTCGTCAGAGCGGCGATCCGCATGCCAAAGCTCACGATCGCCCTTGCCTTGCTGGTGCTGGTGGCGTTAGCCAGCACGATGACCTATACCGGTTTTCTTGTCGTCGGGGTCCTGGCCGATCACCTCGGCACGGGCCGGGTCATGGCTGGACTGCTGCTGGGCGCTCTCTTTGCAAGATTTCCTTGGAGAAGACAAGGGAAGCTGCGCATTGTCGGCCTCTTGCCCAAACCCGTGCGCCGGCCACTCATCATCGGCATCCTCGCACTCTGCTTGCTGCACTTCCTGGCGCGAGGCGACTATGTACCCGTACTCTTTACGGGATTCGCTTCGGCTTTTCTTCTCACCTACCCCTGGTTGAGGAGAGCGATGTTCGACCGGATGGTATCGTCTGTCTTCAAATTCACGGGGCAAAAGCCTTCCAACAACACCGACGACATGGTGATCGATGGCGAATTCAGGGAAAAGAAGGATTGAGAGAATGTCGGGTTCCGGAAACAAAACGCCAACCTGCATGGGTTGGCGTTTCGTGAGCGATGTTCCTGGGGGGCGGAATCGAAGCACCGACACGAGGATTCTCATGACCCATGTCCTGCATGGCGCCGGGGCGCCGGCATTACTCTTTTGCCGGTAAATTCATGCAAGCAGGCGATTAGGTTTTCACGGCGTTGAATCTTTGTTCTGCTTCGCGGAAAACCATTTTGACTCTCTCGACATCCCAAGGGCGCTCGGCTAATGTTTCGTGCTCCCATTCGCTCCTGGGCTCATCCGGAGCGAAGAAATCCCCGCCATAGATATGT